>JAYTSN010000322.1:0-3378 GCA_043745625.1 Aestuariivirga sp.
ACATCACCACATTCATCACAGGTGTGGCCCAGCCTAATGAAAACCACTTCGCCAGTATGTTGCCAAAATATGTGAGGCTATAGAGTCCGGCAGATCCGGCCATGTTGCCTCTGATGCCGCGCCAATTGGTCCGCGACAATTGATAGTTGCGCGCTTTATAAAGCGCAAAACCGCTCAGCAAATAGCCAGCAGCAAAGAAGACCAAATTAAGATGCGATATTGCCGGATCGTTAGGCCCCCGAGATAAGACCAGCCACCCCGTAATCAATAAAACGGGCAAAATGAAAATCACGAACACCAGCATAAACCCACGAAATAATTCGCCACCTTTGCCGGTATATTCCAGCGGCTCGCCGTTGATATGGATGCAGCTCCAAATATGCCTGCGCACGTTGGTCTTGCCCCAAAAATGCCAGATGGTCAGCGTAAAAACGCCCATGAACAGGTTGGTAAACATAATTTTCCAAAGCCCTGGCCTTGGCACATAGTCCAAGGTCAGGCGCTCGGGTGCTGGTTGAGTGGGTGGCAGGGCGTTCACAGAATCTGTCATGGCGTCGGACATTGGCATGGCGCACATCAACAATGAACCCTCAAAACCGTTGCATCTGCGCAACAGTTCAGAGATTTATTTGAAAGTCCATTTTGGGCCATTGCTTCAACCATCATCTGCCGCAATTTGCTTTTAATTCAAAGCTTTCATAAACACTGCGCGGCAGCCAAATTGGTCAGAACGCTTTAACACTTTCAGGATGGTTTGCTCGTCAGGGCAACGCGTTAAACGATAATGATGGAATTTCAGATCAAACACGTGATGCAGTCTGTTTGCGCACCTCCTCATAAGTCGTGGAGCATTCCACACCGATGATTTATGCGCGCAATTTCCGTTTGGCATTGGCCGTTATGGTGGGCTTTCTGGTTTTAGCGCCAGCCCGCGTGATGGCTGATGATTCAATCGGTGATTTTTTTTCAACTTTGCGCGCGCCTCAAATCACGCTTCCGAAAATTGATATCGTGCCCTTCTGGACGGATGATCTTAAACGCGCGCGCGGTGCTTATGCAGATGGCGACTATCCTCAAGCCGCTGAATATTTCCGCCGTAGTTCCGATGATGGTAACATCGTGGCAGATTGGTATCTGGGCCACATGTATCGTTTGGGGCAGGGCGTTCCGGTGGATAACGCCACTGCCTATTCCTATTATAACCGCGTGGCCGAAAATTTTGATCCTGACGAGCCAGATAAAAACCGGCTGCGCATTGCCGTTGATGCCCAGCTGCGCGTTTCAGACTATCTGCGCACGGGCATTAAAAGCGCCAAGCTTGCCGCCAATCCTCAACTTGCCGCCCGCACGTATCTGCGCATTGCCACAACTTATGCCCACCCTCGCGCGCTCTATAGTTTAGGCACCATGAGCATTGAAGGCGAAGGCATGACAAAAAATCCGTCTCAGGGCCTCAAATGGCTCAATGCCGCCGTGCGCAAACACAGCCCCGATGCTGCGGCCTATTTGGGCGAACTTTATCGCGCTGGAAACTATGTCCGCCAAGACGATACCCGCGCGCTCATGTGGTATATCATCGCCTCGGCGTCAGCCGTCAAAACCGAAAATCCCCAAATCTATTCGCGCCTCGCCAATCTGCGCACCTCCAGCACCGAAGAAGTCCGCCTCGAAGCCGAAGCGCGGGCAAAAATATGGGAAGAACAAAACCCGGTACGGAGTGGGGAGTGAACTTTAACCTGCTTCACTTTGCATCAAGTGGCATGGTAATGGTTTTCATGATGCGGTCGGTTTCGGATAATATCTTGATAATTTTTTGATAATGCCGAATGTCTTCAAACGAAAGCGCGCGGCCCTTACGGTCTTTCAGCCATTTTTGCGCGGGCTGATAACCCCCAATATAAAATTCCCACGCAACACGCGGCACGCTTTCAAATGATTGAGCAGCGTTGATAAACACCGCTCCCACTTCACTTCCTTCACTAATTCCACTCTCAGCCTTCGCAGGAGTTTTCATCTGATTCTCCCCCCTCGCGGGGGAGATGTCGCCCCGGACTCGATCCGGGGTGACAGAGAGGGGGCTGCCAGCCCTAAACTCCACCTTCACAACTTTGCTGTCGCCATCGCCCACAAATTTATAAGGTGCAGGCCCAATGGCCGCATCTTCCATCAAATGTAATTTGCGAAGCAGCGTTCCCTTGGCCGATACATCCCAGAACACATCAGGAGACGCCGGATAAAGCACTCGCGGAAAATCAATTTTCAAAAACTCTTTGTAAGTCTCACGGTAAGTCGGGCAGTGCAGCACACCATAAATATAATCGAAGATGGCCACTTCAACAAGAATTCCACACCTAACCTGTATTAGTATTTATTTGAATTTTGACTCCCTTAAATAAGGAATGCTTTCTGGTTTAAAATTGGGATATGAACAGCGACCATGAAAAGATTGAAAATCGACCGTCCAGAAAAACTTGCAATAATTAATCAATTTCTCAAACTGAATCAGAATTCGGCAAAAGTTGCCAAAAACGACTCATTTGGTACTGAAAATGATTTACAAAAGCGAGCCAAAGCGTTTGAAAAGGGTCGGGAAGTCAAGCTGCCGGAAGCCCCATCAACAGTCCCTGACGATATGGTTTCGGTAATTTTAGAGCACTATTTTTCAGTGCCTGAACACGAATTAGAAGATGCAAAACAGAAGCATCTTTTATCGATGGGGGCAGAAAATATTATTGGTGACTTGCTTGAACGCTATTTGGCTCAGCAGTTGGAACAACATGGTTGGGCATGGTGCTCAGGTTCTATTGCTAAATCAATCGATTTTATCAGGCCGCCTGAAGACAATGGCAATTGGGTGATTTTGCAGGTTAAAAATCGGGACAACAGCGAGAACTCGTCATCAGCAGGGATCAGAGGCGGAACGCAAATAGAAAAATGGTTTCGAACATTTTCCCGAACAGGAAAAACAAATTGGGATCAATTTCCCGATAAGGCCGTTCGTGAACATATTTCCGAAAAGGGGTTCAAGAAATTTGTCGAAAAATACCTCAAATCTAATTTAACGAAATAGTAATGCGCTGAAGATTGTTCTTATGTCTGTCTAAATAGTGAATATTCGTCAATAAATGTGTTTTGTTCCGCAGGAAAATTTGAAAGATCTTGCTGCTTTTTCAACAATTGCATCGTTTTGATTTCCCAAGTTAGTTCATCATTTTCCCGATACCTTGAAAATGGAAAATCGACTGGAGGGACAACTCTTTGGCCCGCCATATGAGCCATTATAGCTTTTCCAACGGCTTCGCCTAATCCAACTGGAACCGCATTTCCAATTTGGCGATATTGTTCAACAAGCGATCCGCAGATTTGGTAATCATCTGG
>JAYTSN010000323.1:0-1061 GCA_043745625.1 Aestuariivirga sp.
TTTGAAAATCCAAACCTTCACGCCGTTGGTGCCGTAAGCTGTGTGAGCTGTGGCAACACCGTAATCAATATCAGCGCGCAATGTGTGCAATGGAACGCGACCTTCGCGGTACCATTCAATACGAGCAATTTCAGCACCTCCCAAACGACCCGAGCAAGTGATCTTGATGCCTTCAGCGCCAAGACGTTGAGCCGATTGCACCGAACGCTTCATCGCGCGGCGGAAAGCCACACGGCGTTCAAGTTGTTGCGCAATGTTGTCAGCAACCAAAGTTGCATCAATTTCTGGCTTGCGCACTTCAACGATGTTGAGGTGAACTTCTGAACCAGTCATATCAGCAACTTTTTTGCGCAGCTTTTCAATGTCTGCACCCTTTTTGCCGATCACAACACCAGGACGAGCCGAATAAATTGTAACGCGACATTTCTTATGAGGGCGCTCGATGAGAACCTTCGAAACACCAGCTTGCTTCAACTCTTTCGTGAGGTAAGCGCGGATCTTCACATCTTCATGCAACAGCTTGCCAAACTCACGTTTGCCAGCAAACCAGCGTGAATCCCATGTGCGGTTGATGCCGAGGCGCAAACCGATTGGATTTACTTTTTGACCCATTATGCGGCCTCTTTCACTTGACGAACAATAATCGTCAGTTCGCTAAAAAACTTTGCAATATGACCAACGCGACCACGCGCATCTGGTTTCCAACGCTTCATCACCAGGTTCTTACCAACCCAAGCTTCCGAAACAATCAAATCATTGATGTCGAGGCTGTGGTTGTTTTCAGCGTTCGCAATTGCGGACTCTAAAGTTTTCTTCACGTCCTTAGCAATGCGGCGGCGAGAGAATGTAAGGTGTGCAAGAGCATCATGAACCTTGCGGCCACGAATTTCGGTTGCAACTTCATTCAGCTTGCGTGGGCTAATGCGGATCGAACGGGTGATCGCTTTTGCTTCGGTATCGCTCAATGCGCGTTTTGTTTTTGGCTTGCTCATGATTACTTCGCTGCCGCTTTCTTATCGCCCGCAGAGTGGGCCTTGAATGTGCGTGTTGGCGCAAATTCA
>JAYTSN010000324.1:0-3363 GCA_043745625.1 Aestuariivirga sp.
ATGATGGCATGTGGATGCGGCGAACGCAGCACCAGTGCCACAAGTTGACCGGGTGCAGACACATCTGCGCCATAGCGGGCACGGCCTGTTACCTTGTCAACACCATCAGGACGGCGCACGCGTGTGCCGATTACTTTGAATTTCTTGATTTCGAGATCTTGATCGAGTGGCATAATTTTATCCTCTCATTTCTTTTGCAGCGGCCTGAACAGCCCGCACGATTTTATCATAGCCGGTGCAACGGCAAAGATTACCTGCAAGACCGTAACGAATTTCTTCTTCTGTCGGATCAGGATTTTTGCGCAGCAGCGCTTGCGCGGCCATTAAAAAGCCCGGTGTGCAAATACCGCATTGAAGGGCTGCACCATCAATGAAGTGTTGTTGCAGTGGATGCAGCTTTGCACCTTCAGCCATGCCTTCAATGGTTTCAAGCTTTTTGCCGTCCATCTCAGCGCCCAGCACAAGGCATGAACAGACCAGACGGCCATCAAGAATAACGCTGCAAGCGCCGCAATCGCCCGTGCCGCAGCCTTCTTTGGCACCGGTTAGGCCAACGCGGTTGCGCAGCACATCGAGCAGCGATTCATCGGCTGCGCAGACGAATTCCACGGCATCGCCATTGATTGTTGTATTTACGTGAGCACCCATATTATTTGCCTCCTGCGCGGGCATAAGCCTTTTCAGCAGCACGGCGTGCAAGCACACCTGCCACATCGGTTCTAAATTCAATTGTGCCGCGCTTGTCATCAATTGGTTTGCAAGCAGCTGAACATACCGCGGCGAGTTTGGCTTTTGCCGCATCATCAAGCTTTGTGCCGATAATGGCTTTGGCGGCTTCTTTAACCAGCAACACAGTTGTCGCCACTGCGCCCAAAGCCACACGGGCCTTGGTGATAACGCCTTTGCCATCAATTGTCAGGTTCACACCCACGCTCACCACAGCAATGTCCATTTCAGTGCGCGGCGTGAAACGTAAATAAGCATCACCCGATTTGGCGGCCTTTTTTGGTAAATCAATTGACGTGATGATTTCACCCTTTTTCAAATTGTTGCGACCCACACCAGCGGCCACATCTTCAACTGCTAATTTTCGGTTGCCCTTAGGCCCAGCGATTGAAACTTTTGCACCAGCGGCAACCAAGGCTGGAACACTGTCGGCAGCAGGCGATGCATTGCACAAATTTCCCGACATTGTGGAGCGGCCCTGGACTTGGCGCGAGCCAATCAAATTTGCAGCATCAGCAATGCCCGGCCAAGCTTTCACGAAGGCCGCGTTTTCAAGGATGGCAACACAAGGAACGGCAGCACCGATTGAATAACCGCCCACACCTTTTTTGATTTCGTTCATGCCTTTGACTCGTTTGATATCAACAACCAGATCAGGCTCAATCATTCCGGCCTTCATCTTCACCAGCAGATCAGTTCCACCAGCGAGAATGTAAGCGATGCCTTTTTCTTTGGCCATTAAGGACACAGCTTCTTTGGCTGTGCTTGGCGTTTCATAGCGCATATTGTCCACCCATTATTTTATTTGGAGATTACAGTTTGAACATATCACCTCGGAAGGTCAACAGGTTGCGGCATTGCGACCCGTGCATGACCGAATGCGCTGAGGCGTTTTGACTTTTCAAACAATAGCCAAGAACACCCCAAATTCCTATTTTGATCAACTTATTTGACTTTTGGCTGGTGGGACAGTTTGAATTTCAGCTTTTAACGCCTGACCGGAAGTGGACGGCGCTTTCCTTGGGTGGGCGCGATTTACCCGATTAAGACGTTGAGCACAGCCGCTAGCAACTTTAAGCGTGGCATTTGACGTATTTGCGCCAGGCCCCTGGACGTTTCCCGCCGTTACTGAATAAGGCAATCTCTGCTTTTTCGGGAGTGATGTTCAATCGCCCGCTCACATCTTCAATTTTGCGGCAAAAATCCTCGTAAATTTCAGGGCTGTTTTTGCCAACGTATTGGCCATCTTTGCCACGAATAAGTTTAATCGTGGTGCCATATAGAAGATTAATTGATCGCTCTGTCCACTGATCCATGATGTATCCTCCAAGGTCAGGGCGAACAAAGAATATAAATTTTGTAAAATAAGCTGGCCCAACACCAGAAAGACCTCCTTCACCACGAATATGGTCGAACAAGCCATATGCTTCTCTGTTGCTTAGGCAATTCGCTTTCAATTCGTCAATGGCAGGGCCCCAAATATTAGCCAAGGGCCAAGCCCTACGACCATGGTCTACCCTCATCCCGCCCCAAGCGCAAACTGCAACGAATATATCCATGGCCTCGACTGTAGGGTTAGCGCAGAATTCAAATAGTCGCCCACGATCCATTGCCTCTGGACCTGCGGCATTCAGCGCATCGCGTTTGCATGAGGCTTCTGTAACATTTTGAAACCATTTGATCGGATTCTTCCCTTTCCAAGTCTCGGGATATTGATTTTCAGGATGGGCGGAATAAAACACAGAAAATGACTTTTCGTTAATTGACATCGGTATGCATTCCATTGCTGTCTCGTACTTCATTCGGTGAGTGCCAGAAGAAAGAAAGCCTTCACGTAGATTGGTCCGGTGATCCGTAGGGCGCTACGCTTTCGTTTTCTCGCATTTACGACCGCTGCAGCGCCGCCGTGCGTGATGTCGAACGCTTTCCTCAATGCCGATTTCAATCATTTTTCAGGCCCAGTTCTTTCCTCTCAATGATCAGTTTGTGATAAAACTAAGGTGTGAAGCCCGCGTACTGTAGCAATGCTCGTTTGATCAGTTCTTCAGCCACGTTGGCAGATACCTTTAATCCCGCCTTCCCCACAGATGCGCCAGTCTTCGCGATCCACCTCAATGTCGCTTTACCCAGTGACTGGGAGGCAATGCCGGAGGGCAAATTTGACCTGTCTGCTTCTAAATGTAATTTCAGCTCGTCAAGTTGCTGTTGCGAAACTCCGAGCTTTGTAAGCTCACTCTTTAGACTGTCAAAATCGTTCGCTGCAACTGAAATGCTTTGGAGGTTGCCTACGTCACCAATCACACTGGTCCCCCCGCCCATTATGGTTACGTTGATGATCTGCTGAACTCTTTCGGGAAGCAACTTTTGTATGGCCCGGTCCTCCACCGCACCCTCAGGAAGTTCTTCTTGAATTTGCAGAGCTAAAGTCAGGGCGCGAGTTCTTACCGTGTCAATTAATCCAATCAACATGCTTGGTGAAATTTCAAGCCAAGCACGATTAAGCGCATACCCGTTAAAGAACTTATCTTGGTATCGAACCACTAAGCAGAGATTCGCAGATTGGCCAACGGATGGTTTTTGCGGTTTGCATTCATGTCTGTGATTTCGGTGTTGATGGTTTCTTCGAGATGGTCCGGG
>JAYTSN010000325.1:0-3358 GCA_043745625.1 Aestuariivirga sp.
CGCGAATTGCGCGGGCTTTCAGGGGTTGGCCGTGTTCAACGTTATGGCGGTGTACAGCGTCAGATAAATGTTGATCTTGATCCTTCCAAACTCCAATCGCTCGGCGTAACCGCAGCATCGGTGAACGCTCAGCTTGCAGCTGTAAATACCGACCAAGGCGGTGGCCGCAGTGATATTGGTGGCAGCGAACAGGCGATCCGCACGATGGGTGGCGCTCGGTCAATTGAGCAATTAAGTGCGACCAAAATTGCATTGCCCAACGGCACCGTCGTTCGCTTAGGCAACCTTGCAAAAATTACTGATGCCTACGAAGAGCCCCGCACATTCGCGCGCTATAATGGCAATCAGGTTGTCACTTTTTCAGTGTTCCGCGCCAAGGGTTCAAGCGCCACCGCCGTGGGTGACAAAGTCACCGCGTCAATTGAAAGATTAGGCCAATCTGGAAAAGGCGTGAAATACACACTTGTCGATGACACTGTGCATTATATTTATGGCAACTACACCGCCGCCATGGAATCCTTGATCGAAGGTGCAGTACTTGCCGTTTTGGTTGTGCTGCTGTTCTTGCGCGACTGGCGCGCCACGCTGATCTCGGCAATCTCTCTGCCCCTTTCAGCCATCCCTGCATTCTGGGCAATGGACTTGATGGGTTTTTCACTCAACCTCGTTTCATTCCTTGGCATCACGTTGGCAACGGGTATTCTGGTTGACGACGCGATTGTCGAAATTGAAAACATCGCGCGTCATATGCGCATGGGCAAATCGCCCTATCGCGCTGCCCTTGAAGCAGCAGATGAAATCGGTCTCGCTGTTATTGCCATTACCTTCACAATCGTCGCCGTGTTCGTGCCGGTCTCGTTTATGGACGGTGTTCCCGGCCAATATTTCCGTCAGTTTGGTTTGACGGTTGCTGTCGCTGTGTTGTTCTCACTTCTGGTCGCGCGTTTAATCACACCGATGCTCGCCGCTTATTTCCTGCGCAATCATGGCCATCCCGAAGAAGAACCAGGTTTCTTCTCGCGCGCCTACAGCCAGTTCCTCTATTTCACCAACTGGGGGCCCCGAATTAAACGCACACACGTCAATTCAGAAACGGGTGAAGAATATGTAAAAACATGGCGTCCCCGGATTATGAGTTACGTGACTGTGGTTGTCGCAGGGTTGGTGCTGTTCGGGTCAGTCTCGCTGATCAAATTGCTGCCAACAGGCTTCATTCCTCCGGGTGATGAATCGCGATTTGTGCTATCAGTTGAGTTACCTCCCGGTTCGACCTTGGATCAAACGTTGGCCAAGACTGAAGAACTCGCAGGCATCGTTGGCAAACATCCTGAAGTGGCGAACGTGTTTGTCCTTGGAGGGTCTTCCCCGACGGGCAACGTCGAACCACGCCAAGCTTCGATGTTTATTTCTTTGAAAAAGAAGGCCGATGGTTTGATCCCAGGTGTTCTCAATCCAATCATTCATGGAATTGACAGAATACCTCTGGTTCACTTTCCAACATTGGCCACAACAGGTCGAACCAAGCCACAGGTTTTGGTCGAAGACGAAATCTATAAGTCTTTGGGCAATGTTCCTGATGCGCGGTTCTGGAAAGTGAACGATCGCGGAGCGCGTGACATTCAATATGATATGCTTTCGAATGACCCTGTTGCTTTGGCGGACGCCGTTGCAAAACTGGAAGGCGCCTTGCGCAAGGAGCCAACGCTACGTTCAATCGCAGCAGAAGGTGCGCTCAATCGTCCTGAAATTAGAGTGACACCAAAGCTCGATGAAGCTGCAAAGCTTGGCATCTCATCGCAGCAAATCAGCCAGGCTTTGCGCGTCGCAACAATTGGTGACTTTGGGCCATTGTTGGCAAAGTATAATGCGGGCGATCGTTTAATTCCGATCCGTGTTCAAATTCCAGTTTCGGCGCGCAGCAGTTTCCAAGAACTGACGGGCTTGAAGATTATGAACGCGAAGGGCGAGTCGGTTCCAATTTCAACTGTTGCTGACATTGAATTCAGCCAAGGCCCAGCTTCGGTGACCCGCCATGACCGCCAACGTTGGGCAAAGATTGGCGCTGACTTGCAGCCAGGTGTTGAACTTGGTGACGGCCAGAAAAAGTTTGAAGAGGTTGCAAAGGCGATGAATTTGCCCAAGTCAGTCGTGTTTACTGCAGGTGGTGACTCAGAAGTGCAGGGCGAAATCTTTGCAAGCTTCGGCAAGGCAGCCTTGCTAGGTGTTGTCATTATGCTTGGCATTCTGATTTTGTTGCTTGGTAATTTCTTCCAGCCATTCGCAATTGTGTTGGCTTTGCCGCTTTCAATAGGCGGTGTGGTTGCAGCGTTATGGCTAACCAATCAGTCGCTCTCGATGCCGGTTATTATCGGCTTGTTGATGTTGATGGGCATCGTGGCCAAAAACGGCATTATGCTCGTCGACTTTGCTGTCGAACGCGTAAAGGACGGCATGGAACGCGTTGATGCGATCGTTGATTCAGGTCACAAGCGTGCGCGCCCCATTATCATGACAACACTGGCTATGGGTGCAGGCATGGTGCCATCGGCTATTGGCATCGGTGAAGGCGGCGAATTCCGCGCACCCATGGCAACCGCTGTGATTGGTGGTCTGATTGCCTCGACCATTCTCAGCCTTGTATTCGTTCCATCATTTTATATCGTGATGGATGACGTCGCGAAATTCTTCGCATGGTTGTTTGGTCGCTTTGTGGGCCCAACTGATGAAGCGCCTGTCGTCGATCATACACTTGAGGTGGTCAAGTCCGAAATGGCAAAAACCACAGCTGCGATTGAAAATCTTGATGAACGCATCGACCAATTGGAAGCTGAAGTAGCCACCAAAATGCCAGCTTTGAAAAAACCGAAGCTGACATTAGCCGCAGAGTAGTAACACCAGAAACTCCTCCCCTTCTGCAATGGAGGACAGTGCGCAAAGCGCACAGGAGGGGTAAGTCTCAGGCTGCTCCCTCCTGTCACGCAAAGAGCGTCACACCCTCCTCAAAATACGAGGGATAATTAAATCAGTTCACCCAACCCTTGGGCAATCCTTGTCAGTGCCTTTTTCAAATCTGGCTCTGATGCCGCAAATGACAGCCGCACCGAACCCGCAGCACCAAACGCCGAACCAGGCACAATTGAAACGCCATGCTGTTCCAACAACCAATCACAAAGCTGATCGGTTGTTTCAATAACTTGGTTGCCAGCGCGCTTTCCTAAGAATGCAGAAACATCGGGAAACGCATAAAACGTCCCCGGAATATCGGCAATCTTGATACCATCAATGGCGCGTAAACCACTCAGAACCAAATCGCGTCGTACCTGATATTGCACGCGCATTTTCTCAACGTCATCGCGCG
>JAYTSN010000326.1:0-3354 GCA_043745625.1 Aestuariivirga sp.
CACTCGTCAGTGCAATTCGTACTGCCTCACGCTTAAACTCATCATTGTGTACCTTTGCCATAACCGTTCTCCTTGATGGCTCGTGTTTCTCATCAAGGATGCGGAATCAAACCGTGGAAAGTCCACTAAGTGCCAAGCATTGGGCATAGCTCGGCCCGGCTGACAAAATGTCTGCACTACATGCGGGCCGACGCGATCAGGACGAAGCTGACCTCCCTAAAGAACGGCTTTGAATCAGGTCATTCAGCTGATTTGGGAATCCACTTTATCAACAGGGCCTAGAGAATGCAGATCAGGTCACTAACCCAAAACAGCTTTTACAAGTTTCGCTGGCGGAGGCATGTGCCAGATAACTTGGTAGGACTCGATAATATTCTCCCGCGAGACCGCAAGACCGGGGAGTGCCAGCCACGGCGGCGGATGACGGTCGATGAGTGACAACAAGGTTGCGCGCGCGGCCGCAACACCTTGGTCATAGGGACGCTGTGAGCCAACGCCTTTCATTACTGTTCCTTCAGCCAAGGCCTGCGCGGCCTCTTCACCAAGGTCTATTGTTGTCATCGGCAATACCTGACCGTTGGACTGCATCGTTGCTAAGACAGATATTGCCGCCTCATCCCACACTGCAAAAACGCCGGATATGTTGGGATGTAATTCGAGCAACCGATTGAGAGTCTCTCCCGCGTTCGAGGGTTCATCGAATTCGCCTTTCCTGACAATAATGTCTGGTCGGTTTGTTTCAATCCAGCGCCGGAACGCAATTTCCCGCTCATTGGTGACATAGAAGTCCTTGCGATAAGTCAGAATGCCGACTTCACCATCAGAAGCAACATGTGGTGAAAGCAGTTCTGCCCCGATTTGTCCGAGGCCAAAATTGTCTGCGGAGACGAGGCTTACATAATCCGTGCCTGGCAACAGCCCGGTTGGCACGTTGTCCAACAGAATGAGCTTGATTCCGGCCTTTGAAGCCTTGCGGTAAGCTTCTGCAATGATGGTATTGCTGACGGGCAAACTGATGATGGCATCTGGCCTCGATTGAGTGAGGCGTTCAAAACTTGAATTCTGCGTTGCGGCGCTAAAATTGCAGTCGACAACTTCGATGATTGCGGCACCGTGGTCACCGAGAGTCTTGGCGATACCAACGAGATGTTGTTTGGCCCAGTCGCTTTTTGTGGTGTGAAGAACCACAGCCACGCGGAACTTGCCTTGACGGGCTCGCTCTGCTTCTTCTGCTGATATGCGCAGCCTGTCGGGTGATTGGGCGATTTCACCATGAGGGCCCAGTCCGAAAATTGACATTCAGTGCATTCCTTTCATGCGATGGCCGGAGGAATGAGGCTGGCAGCTTGACCCAACATGTTCTTGTCAGTCTTCTCAATCTGGCGCAGAACGGCATCGGAGCGTTGCGGTGCCCCAGAACTTATCCAGTTCGCAACAGCTTCCGGAGCGAAGATTGAGTCGGCAACCACCAGAGCGGCACCAGCCAAGCCAGCAGAATTTCCGAGTGCTGAACGCTGAATTCGCAAGTCTCGGGTAACCAACGGATGTGCGCTCCGGTAGACAGACTCACGAATGGCAGCAAGCAGGATGTCGTCGAGTTGCCCGACTTCGCCACCCAAAGATATGAGAGTGGGGTTGAAGGCATTGACGAGCGACGCCAATGCGGCGCCGACCAGTTGGCCACAGCGCGCAAGAATTTCAGCGGCTGCCGTATCTCCAGATTGGGCGGCGTTGCTGACATCCGCTGCAGTAATAGAGCCTTCTCTTGCAAGAGTTTCAGCCAGCAGAAGACTCTCTCCCGAAGTCGCCAATGCCAAGCCTTCACTGGCGATTGCGTCGGCACCTGCTTGCGTATCAAGACAGCCAATGTTTCCACAACTGCAACGATATTGGTGGCCATTGACTATGGCCACATGACCAAGCAGGCCAGCGCCGCCTTGGGCACCCCGGTGCAAATGTCCTTCTGAAATCAGGCCAGCACTGATACTGCGTCCAAGATTAACATAAATAATGTCGCGTGTGCCAGCCGAGCTTCCAGACTTGTATTCGCCATACGCCATCATCTGCACGCCACCGCGCATCCATACAGGAGCGCGGAAATGGTGGAGCAGGTGGTCAACGATAGGGTATTCATCCCAACCTGGCAGTAGGCGCAGGCGTGGTGAGGCATTTTCAGATTCTTCGACGGGCCCAGGAGCTGATATGCCAATGCCCCAGACTTGACAATCCTTGCGGTGTTGTTCCAGCAACCAGTCGAAAAGTGTTGTCAACCGCTTTTGGATTTGAACGGGGTCGGCAAAATTGCCAGTCGCCTCATGGTGTTCGACAATCAATCGGCCCTTGAGATTTGCCATGCCGACGCCAATTCGTGATTGATCGAAAGACGCCACCAAAATAACGCCGGCATCAGGATTAAACTGAACGGTGCGCGGTGCCCGACCGCCTGTGGTCTGGCCGAGATCACCTTCTTCGGCGAGCCCCAACGAGAAAAGCGTTGACAATCGATCTGACACAATGGCGCGGCCCAGGCCTGTCAGCCGTTCAATTTCGGGGCGCGTGTCGGCATCTCCATCCCGAACAATATTGAGAATGAGTGCGAGCGAGGACCGTTCTGCGTCGGCACGGTGTGGTCGGCCCGAATTGTTTTCTTCGCCCGCCCGCCCGGCAGGCCCAGCCGCCAAGTTCGTTTCAGCAGGCATATCGAAATTTCCGGCCAAGGCTCGTGTCATCAGATTCGTTCCGTTGCAGCCTCATACACTGTTTCATCTCTTGCTGGAATTGAAGCACATTGCGGGGATTACAGTCCATAATCAGCAGATTTGTCGGTTTACTTAGCATTTTTCATTAAGTTTGGCGACCCAAAATGCGAAAATTACCATTGATAAATCTTAAGATGGCACTCTTCTGTATTTTTAGTATTTACTTTTGTATTTTTTATACTTAAAGCGAATAAAATACAGGCTTGAGAAGGTGGGAATAAAATCGTGACCAAGACACTGAATGTGGCGATGATTGGCGGCGGCTTCATGGGCAAGGCCCACGCCATGGCTTACGCGGCGATGCCAATGTTCTTCTGGCCCGCCCCAGCTATTCCTCACCGCAAAATCTTGGTGGATGTGAACGCCGAAATGGCCAAGCAGGGGGCTGCGCGCTACGGCTTTGAAGAATCAAGCGCCGACTGGAAAGCAACAATCGCCCGCAAAGACGTCGACGTCATCGATATTGTTACCCCCAATGACAGCCACGCCGAGATCGCCATTGCAGCATTGAAAGCCGGCAAGCATGTGATCTGTGAAAAGCCATTGGCGCGCACGGGCGCTGAAGCAAAGACCATGTTCGAAGCGGCGCAGAAGT
>JAYTSN010000327.1:0-24497 GCA_043745625.1 Aestuariivirga sp.
TTTGCTTTGCTCAAATCAAAGTGCTGAAGAACATTTTCTTCACCAGCATCAAAAATTTTATCAAGTTCACTGGCTTTCATAAACCTCTGTTACAAAGGCGATACCACAGCTAATTTTATCGGCGGCACTCTTCGCTTTCTCAAATTTGTCTTTGGCTCAGCCTTTTTCCACAAAACTATCGATAACCCGTTTCTCGCCTGCTTTTTCAAAATCTATTGTTAGCTTATTACCTTCAACATTAGTGATCTCGCCGTATCCAAACTTCTGGTGGAAAACGCGGTCTCCGGTCACGAACTCTGACGGCTTGGCGTTGCTGGCGGTTAGTTCGCCTTCGATGAAGCGTTGCGAGGCACGTGGGGACTCGTTGGCGTCTTTGCGTTGTTGGGCGCGTTTCCAGCCAGGTGTTGAATAGTTGCCTTGGCCGAAAGTCGAAGCTTGGTCAAAGCGGCTGGTGCCGAAGGTGCCCAAATCATGCCCGCCATAAGAGTTGCTCATCGCGGCGACCTCGACGTGTTTTTCGGGCAACTCATCAATGAATCGTGAGGGCAGGCCGGTTTGCCATAATCCGTGAGTTTGGCGGTTTTGGGCGAAGGTGATGGTGGCGTGGTTTTTGGCTCTGGTGATGCCGACATATGCCAAGCGCCGTTCTTCTTCCAAGCCCTCGCGGCCTTTTTCATCAAGCGAGCGTTTGGAGGGGAACAGGCCTTCTTCCCAGCCGGGCAGGAATACCGATTGGAATTCAAGTCCCTTGGCCGAATGCAGTGTCATGATGTTAACGCGGTCTTCATCGTTGCCCTGGTCGCGATCCATCACCAATGCCACATGTTCCAAGAACCCGTTCAGGTTTTCGAATTCGCTCATAGAACGCACGAGTTCTTTCAAGTTTTCCAAACGGCCATCAGCTTCGGGGCTTTTGTCGAGCTGCCACATTTCGGTGTACCCTGATTCATCGAGAACGATTTCAGCCAGTTCGTGATGCGGAATAACATCGACTTGCTTGCGCCATCTTGCGAAGCTTTCGAGCAGAAGTCGCAAAGCTGTGCGAGCTTTGGCGGAAAGTTCATCGGTCATCAACATGTCATTGGCGGCGACATAGAGTGAAGACTGCCGCGCACGTGCGGTTTGATAGATTTTCTTGACTGAAGCATCGCCTATGCTGCGCTTTGGGGTGTTGATGATGCGCTCGAATGCCAGATCATTATCCGGAGAAGCAACTACTTTGAGATATGCCATGGCATCGCGAATTTCGGCGCGTTCATAAAAGCGTGGGCCGCCTATCACGCGGTACGGAATGCCAGCCATGATGAACCGATCTTCAAAGCTGCGCATTTGCGCCGAGGTGCGCACAAGTATGGCAACTTCATTCAAATGATGTTTTTGGCGGTGCAAGGCTTCAATATCATCGCTGATGGTGCGGGCTTCTTCAACACTATCCCAGTGGCCGCGCACGGTGACGGGGCTGGTTTCGGTTTTATCGGTGCGCAAGGTTTTGCCGAGCCGTGTTTCGTTTTTCGCAATGAGCCCTGACGCGGCGCCCAAAATATCGGGTGTAGAACGATAGTTGCGTTCCAGCCTGATCACACCTGCGCCAGGGAAATCTTTTTCAAAGCGCAGGATGTTATCAACTTCAGCGCCACGCCAGCCATAGATTGATTGGTCATCATCACCCACGCAGCAGATATTTTTGTGGCCTTGGGCCAGCAGGCGCAGCCAGAGATATTGCGCCACGTTGGTATCTTGATATTCATCGACCAGCATATATTTGAATTTGGTTTGGTATGATTTCAAAACGTCAGGATGATTTTGGAAGATGCGCAGCACTTCAAGCAGCAGATCGCCAAAATCTGTGGCGTTGACGGTTTTGAGGCGTGCCTGATAATCGGCATAGAGCTTTGCTCCCAGACCATTCGCAAACGAATAAGCTTCGCCTTGCGGTACTTTATCAGGGGTGAGGCCGCGGTTTTTCCAGCCATCAATGGCATTAGCAAGCGCGCGGGCAGGCCAGCGTTTTTCGTCAATGCCCTCGGCCTGCAGCAGCTGCTTGAGAAGGCGTACCTGATCATCACCATCGAGAATTGTGAAGCCAGATTTGAGGCCAGCGAGCTCTGCATGGTTGCGCAGAATTTTAACGCCTATGGCATGGAAAGTTCCAAGCCATGTCATGCCCTCAACCACGCTGCCAATCAGATGGCCGATGCGCTCTTTCATTTCGCGGGCGGCTTTGTTGGTGAACGTCACGGCCAAGATTTGGTTTGGCCAAGCTTTTTGCGTGGTGAGAATGTGGGAAAGCCTCGTCGTGAGCACGCGGGTTTTGCCGGTGCCTGCGCCTGCTAAAACCAGCAGTGGGCCATCGACCCGCAACACAGCATCGCGTTGTTCAGGGTTCAAGCCTTTGAGGTATGCAGGCTCTTGGCCAGCCATGGCGCGCGCCGAAATGCTGCCCAGTTTTGGTGCGGGCGCCGGCTCGTCGTCAAAGTCGCTTAGGTCAATAGGATTATTGGACATTATGGATCATGATTCTCATGATCCATATATAGAGGGTTACGCGGCAAATATCAGGCGCAAGGACGCAATTGTTCGTAACTCGGGTTGGCAAACTGCGCTTTCACTTCACTTTGAATTTTCCGCCAGGTTTCAGCGGTTTCGGTATCGCCCGAGCGTTCGCATAGCAACGCGTGGCGGGCTGCTTCTCCCAAAGCCTGTTTGCCATGAGCAAAAACCAGCGCTTCAGCGAAATGTGCATATCCGGTGTTGGTCATTTTGAGCTCCCTTTGATACCCTTATTGGTATCATTGATGCTGAAAACTAGGCCAGAAGTTTTACGGGAGTGTGACGGTTATGGGGCAGAGGATTTTAGATAAGTTCAACCTTGGTGTGGGCCTTTACTGCCGCGGCAAGTTTCTGATCGCGGGTGAGAAATGGAATTACCAAATCAGCGGCAAGTGCAACATAGGTGGCGTCATAAGGTGTGAAATTGTGTCTCAGCCCCCAGATGATGTTATTGAGATTGTAAGTTGTTTTGCGTTCGAGCTCTAGGTCATTCAGATCAAACAAAGCTTGAGCTGCTCGTTTTTCACTAATTAGTTTCAAGCGCAATTGTTTGCGGATCGCATTTAGAAATTCCAAATCTATCAAATGAGGAGCGACGAGATCACCTTTGGTTTCCAGAATATCAAGATAGGTTGGATCAACAGCTGAATCCAAAAAAACGTGAATCAAGAAAGAAGCGTCAACAACGATCATCCCCTTGCGTCACGATCTTCACGGACTATTTCCTCCGCACTTTGTTTAAGATTTACAGGTTCTCTTGTCCTTAAACGTGCAAAAAGCTTCGCATTTGATGGTGGTTTTGCGATCTCGGAAAGCTTGCCGCGAAGAAATTCGGCCAAAGACAAACCTTCAGCATTGGCCATGTCGACCAAACGCCTATGTGTTTCTTCTTCAATATCTCTGACGTGGATTTGCTTGTTCATGCATGCATTGTGCATGCAAGGTAAGGAAATGTCAAATTAGCCTTTTCTTGGAATACAAATTTTGTGGCCAACTTGGGGGGGCAGCGTAAATGGCTTGTGGGCTTCCAACATAGCAGCAATTTTCGCTTGAATGTCTGGCGGGAAAGCGGCGGTTTTTTTTAGGTTCAGGTCAACATGTGCGATGATGACTTCCAGCACACATGAGAGGAAGTTTTTTTCGTGGTGATACATTTGTTGCACATAGTGCACGCGCTTATGATCGGCATCGATGATTTGGTTTTCAATGCGGACAACATCGCCGGCGTGGATTTCGTGGGCATAAGTGGTGTGAGTTTCGAGGGTGAAGAATGAGCAGTTGGTTTGCTTCACATAATCAGGTCCCAAGCCAAAGCCCCAGAAAAGATGTTCGGCGGCCTTATCGAACATCACGCCGTAATAGGCCATGTTGAGGTGGCCATTATAGTCGGTCCATTGGTTTTCAACTGTTTGCAACTCTCCGATGAAAGGTTTTGGCATTTACGTTTCCTTGGCCTGTGTTAGTGTTCGGATATGAATAACGTAAATCAAGCCATATTGGAAATTCGCCAGATTTTGGGAGAGCGCTTGTCCACGGCTGCGGCTGTGCGCGATCACCATGGTAAGGATCAAACTTGGAATCCAGGGCAGTCGCCGGATGCCGTAGCATATGTACATAATACCGATGAAGTACAAAGTGTTGTTCGGGTTTGCGCACGGCTGAAAGTGCCAGTTGTTCCGTTTGGAACGGGCACATCGCTCGAAGGGCACTTTACGGCTCCGTATGGCGGAATATGTATTGATATCAGCCAAATGAATCAGATTTTGGAAGTAAATTCTGAGGATTTAGATTGCCGCGTGCAGGCGGGAGTGACGCGCAAGCAGTTGAACACGTATCTGCGTGATAAAGGGCTGTTTTTTCCAATCGATCCTGGTGCTGATGCCAGCTTGGGCGGCATGACGGCGACGCGGGCTTCGGGCACGAATGCCGTGCGATATGGCACAATGCGCGAGAATGTGATGGGGGTGACGGCGGTTTTGGCCAACGGTGAAATTGTGCGTATGGGAACGCGCGCGCGCAAATCTTCAGCAGGCTATGATCTTACGCGGCTAATGGTGGGGTCGGAAGGCACACTTGGGGTTATCACTGAGGTAGCTTTAAAGCTTTACGGCATTCCTGAATCAATTGCGGCTGGTGTTTGCGGGTTTCCCAGTATTGAGGCTTGCTGCAATACCGCAATCCAGGTCATTCAGATGGGCATTCCAATTGCGCGGGTTGAATTGGTGGATGCTGAGCACATTAAAGCTATTAACGCATATTCTAAATTATCGATGGCTGTTCAACCGACATTGTTTGTTGAGTTTCACGGAACGCCGGCTGGCACGCAGGAGCAGGCGGATATGTTTGCGGACATAGCAGGTGAATTTGGTGCAGGGCCCATAGAGTGGGCCACGCAAGAAGAAGACAGGGCTAAGCTTTGGCAGGCGCGGCATGATGCTTTCTGGGCAACCAAGGCGATCAAACCGGGCAAAGAAGAGTCGATTGCGACTGATGTGTGTGTGCCAATTTCACGCTTGGCTGAGTGCGTTGTTGAGACACAAAAGGATTTGGCAGAAAGCGAAATTTACGGCCCGATTATCGGCCATGTGGGCGACGGTAATTTTCATGTCGTGCTGTTCTGCGATCGAAGTGACGCTGGTGAAGTGAAGCGCGTGAAGGCGGTTTATGAGCGGTTGATTAAGCGTGCACTCGCCATGGGTGGCACATGTACTGGCGAGCATGGTATTGGTTCGGGCAAGCGGGAATATCTTGCCATGGAACATGGCAACGGGTTGGACGTGATGAGGGCGATTAAGGCGGCTCTTGATCCTTTGAATATTATGAATCCGGGGAAGAATGCGGGCCCTTAAAATCTCTGGCTTGCTACTGGCAAGCTAATGTCTATTCTGCTGATTATGAGTGTTTGGAAGTCCCCGATTTTCTATTTTGGTATTCTTCTCGTGCTGGCGGTCGTGGCTGCATTGGCTGCGCCGTTTGTTATCAATTGGAATAACTACCGGGATAATCTTGAAGGTTGGGGCCATACGCTGACTGGGCGTCAGGTGGCGATTAGTGGCCCCATCTCCGTAAGGCTTTTCCCGTGGCCAAGGCTTGTGGCAGAAGATGTGAGCATTTCCAATCCCACTGAATTTGTCGAAGAGTCATTGATGCATGCGAAGCGTATTGATGTGCAACTCGCTTTAGCCGGATTATTTAATGGTGAATTTCAAGTCGAGGCTATTGAATTAGAGCAGCCTAAAATAAATGTGACCCGCAATGCCGATGGGCTTGGCAATTGGGTGTTCCAACTTGGCAAATCTCGGCTTTTAGAGAATGTGAAGCTTGAACAGATAAAAATCAATGATGGGCTTATAACAGTTCGTGATCATGCAGATAAGTTTGAGACCAGTGTTCAGCATCTGAATGCCGTGCTTTCAGCGACAGCATTTGAGGGGCCATGGCGTGTGCGTGGCACGGCGATCAACAATAATATCCCGCTTGATCTCACGTTTGCAAGTTCGGCTTGGAATAAAGACGAGCCATTTAAGTTTAGCTTTAAAATAGCCCCGCTCGATGGTGCACTGCCTGCTTTTGTTTTTGATGGCAGGCAAAGCAATGATCAAGTTCAAGGCAAAGTTAGCCTTGATCCGGTTGTGACCGAAGATGGCCGCCAAAGCTTGGATAAAAGTTTTAAGCCACTGCAGATGACAGCAGACATTACCGCTTCGTTCAACAATGTGAAACTCGATAAAATTCATATTGTGCCTGCTGATACAAAAGATAACGGCACGCTGATTGAGGGTGCTGCCAATGTGAAGTTGGATGGTGGTGTGAGGGTGGATGTGAATCTTTCATCTCCGCGCATTGATCTTGATAGTTTGGCGGGTGGGCAATCATTACGTGTTTGGCGGGCGGGCGGGGTTATGGCCTTGCTTAACCGTGTCATTGCAGAGTTTCCTGAGAAGTTGGATTTAACTGCCGCGTTAGATGTGTCCTCGCTTTCGGCGGCAGGTGAGACATTAGAAAATGTGAAGCTTAAATCTTCTGCTCAGAAAGGTGCTGTGCGCATCCAGAATTTTACGGCCAATCTTCCAGGTCGTTCGGCGATGAAATTTGATGGCATTGCATTTCCTGGCGTTGATGCTGCCGAGCTGGGTGGCAGCTTGGCCATGGAAAGCAATGATATGCGGGCCTTTGTTTCGTGGTTGTGGCCCGAGGCCAAAGCCACTCTTGCGCAATATTGGACGGGGGCACGGGGTCGTTTGAAGGCCCAATCCGACGTGACTTGGTCGGGCAAGCGCTTTGGATTTCAGAATTTGAAATTCGAACTGGACGGAGAACCAGGCACAGCCGAGCTTGCTGTGTCGCTGGGCAAATTGGCTTCTGTTGATTTGCGAATGAATTCAAAACTTTTGGATTTGGACAATTACATTAACTTGAAAGGTGCAAATGTTTTGAGTGGCGCTGTTGCTGCTCCGTTGGCGCAGTCTGACAGCGGGTTCGACAAAAGGCTGAATTTGAACGCGGCAAAACTGCGCTTGAATGGTGTTGAAGCACAAGATGTGGCGCTGGACTTTTCCTCCAGCTTTAGTGGGTTTGAAATTAAAGCGCTGAGCATCGGCTCGGTCGAAGGTGCTCGTGTCAATGGCACCGGCTTGGTTTTACAAGGGCCAGATGGACCTTCAGGCGAAATGAAGCTTTCAGTGCAAGCTGAAAATCCGCGGGGGTTGTTGCGTTTGCTGGGCGCGTTTCCAAGAGGGCCTGACCCAGTTTGGGCAAATATACTTGGCGCTACTGATGTTAAAGCTGATGTTACAGTTCGGCCGGGGATAGATCAACCAACTGTAAGTTTTGGAACCTCGGGCAACAGCGGGCCGATCCAGCTTTCTGCGAGTGGTGATATTAATGATATTGGCAAAGGGCGCGATGCGACGGTTGGATTATCAGCAGAACTGAGTTCTGCCGAAGGTGGCGACTTAAGCCGTATTTTTGGATTTGCGCCTCTCATAGCAACGACAGGCCCTGGCAAAATTTCAGTGGTTGCCTCGGGTGGAAATCAGACGGGATACAAAACTGCTGTTCGCGGCAGCCTGTTTGACGCCGATATGGCTTTTGATGGCAGCTTTAAACCAGATGCCAAGATGGCACAGATCAATGGTGCCACCAATGTTGTGGCCAAAGAGGGCGCAATGTTTGGGCGCGTATTGGGGTTGGAACACACTTCGCTTTTTAATGGTCCCCTGGATATCAAAGCCAATCTTTTAACCGTAGAGCAAAATTTGCAGGTGAAAGGTTTTGTTGGTCGGCTGGGTGGTCAGGCTGTGACAGGGGAAGGAAGTTTAAGTGTCGACGGCGGTATCAACGCCAATATTGGTTTTGAACATTTGGATTTGCCAACTGTTTTAGCAACAGTATTCATGCCGTGGCGCAATGGCATGCCTGCGCTAGATGAAGGATTTGCGTCACCTGCGCTAAATCGTTTGCACGGTGAAATTTGGTTGCGACCCACTGAACTGCAAAATTTAGGAACTGCACTTAAAGAATCCGTTGTTGGGATAAATTTTGAGCAGCATAGCCGCAGCTTGTCGATCGCATCGCAAGAGCGCGACAATGAACCATTCATGCTCGATCTGAGTTTGCGCGAAGGTGATAATAGTTTTGCTCTGACAGGCTCAGGCCATGGTTCAATTTCCATGGCACCATTTTTGAAGGCGCAAGATGGCAGTGGCATTGCCAATGGGCGTGTGCTGTTAGACGGACAATTTCAAGGGCAGGGGCGCAGTCCTCAGGCGATTCTTTCCAGCTTAACCGGAAAGGGCTCAATTGAGCTAGAAGACGCTTCGATGGTTTCGCTCTCGCCTGATCCATTTTACAAACAGCTTGATCTCGTGAAAAATGCAGATGGTTTGCAGCAGGCCTTTGACGGCCTGCTAAAAGGCCCCGGCTTTGCGCTGAGTTCAGACAAACAAGATATCGCTATTGATAAGGGCAATATGCAAGCACAGCCTCTCAAGGCTTCGCTTGAATCTGCTGATATCGAAATCACACCAAGTTTCGATTTGTCTAGCCTTGTGCTGAAAGCGTTAGTTCAACTTTCAGGTAAAACGCAGGCAGGACTTCCTGATATTAAAGTGAGTTATGAGGGGCCACCGGGTGAGTTGAGGAGGCGCAGTGATACGTCTGATATTTCTGCAAAGCTCGGATACGCTTTTATCGCGCGGGATATGGAGGAACTCGACCGTGTTAAAAAGGAACAAGAAAAACTAGCTGCCGAGGAGTTAGAGCAAACCCAAGCTGATGAGGCGAAATTTGCGGCTTATCAAGCGCAGCGGTTGGAGTTGCGCTTACGTTTGCGCGAGATGAAAGTTCATGCGGGGCAGCGGATGGTTGAGGCTGACCTAAAGAAGGCGGAGATGAACCGCGTTATTAATGATTCATTGCTCATCAAGAAGTTGGAATATCCGCATTTCTTGCGCCGGGCGCACGGGCTTTAAAGCGTTCTGATTTTTCACAGAAAAATCAAAATCGCCCTAAGCTTGAAGCTGGTTTAATATCCACACGCGGATGGCGCTCGACAGGTTTCGGGTTCCTCGGGTATCGTCAATCTCGCCAACCAAAGTGGCGATGCTTTTATGATCTCGTTCGGCGTAGTTTTTGAGTGCGGCCCAAAACTCGGGTTCGAGCGATAGAGACGTTGGATGACCTGCGATGGTGAGCGAACGTTTTAGGTCTTTGGCCATGGTTCATCTCGTTTGTGGCCCTCTAGTTTTTTGGTCTCGAGCGCCAAGTTCGATGAGCTGATAATTTTTTCGCTTTTGCTTCGCCCAAATTTTGCGCGGTTTTGTTCAGCTAATTTTTCCGCCTCGTCGCGAGCTTTACTTTTTCGTGCGCGACGCAGGTTAATGAGATCAGCCGTCATGACGGCCCAAGCATATTTTCGGGGCGGACGATGGCGTCGAAATCTTTTTCATCAATGCCGTCCTTCACCGCCTCTTGGCGTAATGTGGTTCCGTTCTTGTGAGCGGTCTTGGCGATTTTTGCGGCGCGGTCGTAGCCATATTTGGGCGCCAGCGCAGTGACCAGCATAAGGGAGCGATCGAGTGCTGCTTTGATATTGTCTTCGCGCGCCTCAATGCCAATAACGCAGTTTTCAGTGAAGCTGGTGGCGGCATCAGCCATGAGTTGTACTGATTGCAAGAAGTTATAGGCCATGACGGGGTTGAAAACATTCAGTTCAAAATGCCCTTGGCTGCCTGCAAAAGTGATGGCTGCGTTGTTACCAAAGATTTGGATACAGACTTGAGTTAGCGCCTCGCATTGTGTGGGGTTTACTTTGCCTGGCATGATGGACGAGCCCGGTTCGTTTTCAGGCAATTGCAATTCGCCAAGCCCTGAACGCGGGCCTGAGGCGAGGAAGCGAATGTCATTGGCGATTTTGAATAATGCTGCGGCCACGGTGTTGATGGCGCCGTGGGTCATCACCATAGCGTCATGGGCGGCCAAGGCTTCGAACTTATTTGGCGCAGTGGTGAAGGGCAGGTGAGTGATGCTTGCAATATGTTCAGCCACTTTTTCAGCAAAACCTTTGGGCGCGTTGAGGCCTGTGCCAACGGCTGTTCCGCCTTGGGCGAGTTGCATAAGCATCGGCAGTGTCTGTTCGATGCGCGCGATGCCGTTTTGGATCTGTTGCGTGTAGCCCGAAAATTCTTGGCCCAGCGTGACAGGTGTTGCATCTTGTGTGTGAGTCCGGCCGATCTTTATGAGCTTTGCCCATTGGTTGGCTTTATCGTTTAACGCGTTGCGCAGGTGTTGGAGCGCGGGCAGCAGGCGGTGATGGATTTCTTCGGCGCAGGCGACGTGCATGGCGGTTGGATAAGTGTCGTTAGAAGATTGGCTCATATTTACATGGTCGTTTGGGTGGACAGGTTTTTTTGAACCCATCAAACCACCGAGCATTTCAATGGCGCGGTTTGAAATCACTTCATTGGCGTTCATGTTTGACTGCGTGCCGGAACCGGTTTGCCAAACAGCCAATGGAAAGTGATCGTTGAGCTTGCCTTCGATCACTTCTTGCGCGGCGTTGATGATCGCAGCAGCAATGGTTTTATCGAGGTGGCCCAAGCCCATATTGGTTTCAGCAGCGGCACGCTTGATGATGCCAAGTGCTCGTACCACCGAGGCTGGCTGCTTTTCCCAGCCGATCTTGAAGTTCTGCAAAGACCGCTGCGCCTGCGCGCCCCAATAGCGGGTGCTATCGACTTCAACGGGGCCAAAGGTGTCAGTTTCGGTGCGGGTGGGATTGGGCATGGGTCACAGTTCCTAGAATGCTGCGGGGGGATAGCATGGAAGGCGGTGCGAGGGGAGGGGTATAGCACCTTAAAGTTAGAGGGCTTTCCTGTTTCGAAAAATTCGAAGAACAAGGTATTAGGGCGAATTTGGTAACGGTTTCCCTGCCAATAGCCATAGTTTCATTTCATTAATTCGCTCTTGAGTTGGTAGGCTCATAGCTTCAATTTCAGAGTGACCCTCTGATATCTTCTTTTCAATCAGCCATGCTTGGAAATCGGAATAGTCAGATAAGATCTTTGATGGTCCAGCCACTTTGGTTTTGGTTTCAACGACTAAAAAATCACGTAATTTCCGAATAACAACTTGATAGTCCCCGTTGTGCGCTTCTGGATCTTGCCCTGCAATATCTGATAGTGAGCGCTTTAAGTCGTATCGAGTGCGTTCAAAAATCAAAAATTTCTTTCTTTGCATTTGTGCAATACCGCTTTTTCGGAGCCCAAAGTCGAGACCACATTCAAATGGCATATTCATTCTGAGAAATTCGCCTTTCTTCTCGGCTTTGCAGCGAGATAAGTCATGGACTGAATACTGAGAATTTTTTATCAGGTTGGAAATCTTGTCGAATCTATTCTCGCCATTTTCCAATCTGATATTCGCCAGTTGAGGATGAAAACCAGCATATACACAGCAAAAGATTGTTGCTTCCAATAGCGGTGCATATTCCTCGTCAAAAGGGCAGTTAATAAATATAGAATTGGAGAAATATTCTGATTTCACGAGTTAACCCTTAGATGGGAATGACTCTTTGCTGTAACTACTGCGCTCATGAATGCGTCCATCCCTGCCGTGGATGTAAAGTTCCGTGCCTTGTCGCCGAGCTGCATCGCGTGCGCGTTCTACAGCTTCACTTTGGGTAGCAAAAGTGCCGCTTGCCCTTGAAGCACCTGTTCTCCGGACACTCCATTTTTCTCCGGACGGTACAACGTGTTGACCTTTGCTTGACATATTTGGCTTCGTGTTACTTGACATCTATATAGGACACTTGTTGCTAAATTGCAAAATTGTTACGGCTATGTTTCTGGTCAATAATGATACCGACACGCCAACACCAACAACTCACCCTTCTCAACCTTATAAACCAGCCGATGTTCCTGATCGATGCGGCGGGACCAGGCTCCGGCTAGTTCGAATTTTAGGGGTTCCGGTTTGCCGATGCCTTCAAAGGGGGATTTTAGGGTGGCTTCGATGAGGTCGAGGATTTTTGTTGCTTTGCGGCGATCCGTTTCGGTCCAGTAGCGTAACTGCTCTAGCGCCTTGGGGTCAAAGACCAAGCGCATTTTTTAAGGCCGCCACGGATTTGAAAGATTTGCGAGCTTTCTTGGGCCGCTTAATTGCTTCTTGCAAATGCTTCGCGTTGGCGGGCGAGCGCAGCAAATAAGCGGTCTCGGCCATCGAGTCATAGTCCTCGCGCGAAATCAAAACCGCATCGCCGCCCTTGGCGCGTTCGACTACGATAACCTCATGATCGTCCACAGCGCGATCAAGTGCTGATTTGAGATTGGCGCGAAGTTTTGAATAGGTGATCGTATCCATGGTTCCATTGTACAATATTATTGTACGTATGGCAATAAATTATGCCACGCTTGGTTTTTTCATTTGTTTAACTTGCGTGTTGTTACTTTCGCGCTGATTGTCACGGCCTGGCAGCAACTGCCAGTGAATCAGGGGATGGGCATGTTTAAGAATATTCCGCGCGGCGTGTGGATGTTGGGTTTTGTGTCCATGTTTATGGATATCTCTTCTGAGATGATCCATGGCGTGTTGCCGCTGTTTGTGGTGGGTACATTGGGGGCTTCGGCCACTTTGCTTGGGTTGATTGAAGGCATTGCCGAGGCCACCGCGCAGATTTCAAAGCTGTTCTCTGGCGTGCTGAGTGACAAATGGAAAAGTCGAAAGGGCTTGGCGCTTTTGGGGTATGGCATGGCGACGATTGTAAAGCCGCTGTTTCCTTTGGCCACTTCAGTGACTGGGGTGTTTATCGCACGGTTTGCCGACCGGATTGGCAAAGGCATTCGCGGTGCGCCGCGCGATGCCATGGTGGCCGATATGACGGCTCCCGAACTTCGGGGTGCGGCTTTTGGTTTGCGGCAATCACTTGATACGGTGGGGGCGTTTGTGGGGCCGCTGATAGCTGTCATTTTGATTGGCCTATGGGCGATGGATCTGCGCAGCGTGTTGTGGTTTGCCTGTGTTCCCGCATTGATTGCTGTTTTGGTTTTGACTTTTGGTGTTGAAGAGCCAGCGCCTGTGATCAACGACAACAAGCGCAAGGCCGGATTTAATTTGGCCACGGCCAAGAATTTGGGGCGGCCGTTTTGGATTGTAGCGGCCCTTGGCGCTGCTGTGATGTTGGGGCGGTTCTCGGAAGCGTTTCTGGTTTTGCGCGCCTCTAATTCGGGTATGACGCTGGCTTTTGTACCGTTGGTGATGGTGGTGATGAGTGTTGTTTATTCGCTGTCATCATATCCGGCAGGTGTGCTTTCAGACCGATTGGGGCGGAATGGATTATTAGCTGCGGGCTTGATCAGTTTGATTTTGGCCGATGTCGTTTTGGCTTATGCGCCGGGACCATTGATGGTGATGGTGGGCGTGGCGATTTGGGGGCTGCATATGGGATTAACGCAAGGCATCTTGTCGACGCTGGTTGCCGATTCCGCACCTGCGGATTTGCGCGGTACAGCTTACGGCGTATTTGCTTTGGTCAGCGGTGTTGCGACTTTAGTGGCCAGCGTTGTGGCTGGCGTGGTTTGGGATAGGGCAGGTGAGGCGCCTGTGTTTCTGATTGGCGCTGGCTTTAGTGTTCTTGCGCTGTTGTTGCTGGCGCTTCAGCGCAACTCGTCCCACCAGTAAGGATTGCTCCAAGCGCGCTTTCCTGCATGGTCGATGACGGTTACGCGAAACCATGGACTGGGCTTCTTCAGCAGCCAGCCTTGATCAAGATTGGCAAGATCAAAACTTGCAGATGTTATTGCCTTGCCGGTTTTAACGCAAGTTCGGGAGACACCGCATACGACGGTTATCGTATCAACCGGTGAACAGATTATTTCGATTTCTTTGCCGTTCAGTTTGATATCATGGAGCTCTGGGCCTTGGCTGGAGTAGTAATGGCCTGCTTTTAAAGCGTTCAGCAATTCCTGAGGATCAAGGCTTTGGGCCTTTACGTTAACCCAGCCACCGAAATGATCGGGCGTTTTAAAATGTGCGTCATCGGTTGCAAATGCGGAAAGACGCCTTCCTTCATTCATCAGTTGATCGTGCAAATACCAGCCGTCGCCACGATCATTTTCAATGGCGCACCCATGGTTGTAAATTTCGACGGCGTGAGCGGATTCGATTGCTAGGCCGTCTTCAAGTGTGAGTTGCGACCATGCAGGATGTGCGATGCCGATGAATGCGCCTGCATCTCTGGCCCTTTTAGCAAGTTGTGCTCCGGTTTCATTTGGGCGGCAGGGTGCGAAATCTAATGGCAAACCAGCAGCGACAATGTGCCAAAGTTCGCCAGCACTTGTTTCTGGCGCATGGAGTTCAACACCGATTAAGGTTGTGAAATTGTTGCTGCGAAATTGCCGCGTATCGTTGATGGGCCAATTGAAGTGCTCGATGAAATGCTCAGACAATTGCAAAAAATCGTAGCCTGCATCTTTGTATGCCTGCACCACTGCTTCTGGCGGCAGCACGCCGTCGGACTGATTGGAGTGCGTGTGGATGTTGCCACGCCAAAAGCGACCGGAGTGAGAGAAGGGGGACAATGATTTCATCATACACTCATTTGCATGCCTAACTCGACGACGCGGTCAGGCGGGATACGGAAGAATTCAACGGCACGCGAAGATTGGCCTGCTAACATTACAAAGATACGTTGTTGCCAAAACGGCATGGCGGAATTGGCCGATGCTTTGATGAGACGCCGACCTAGGAAATAGGATGCTTGCTGCGGATCAACCTCAAGTCCAAACGGCGCGCATGCCCGCAATACGGCTGGCACGTCGGGTTGTTCCATGTAACCAAACTTGGCAAGGACGAGCCATGCACCGAGCGGGCCTTGTTTAACAATTACATTTTCATCATCGGCTCGCGGTTTATCCACTGTTTCAATCGAAACGAAAATGATTTTATCATGCAGCACGCGGTTATGTTTTAAGTTGTGCATCAGCGCACTTGGCGCATATTTTTTATCGGTTTGCAGAAACACTGCAGCACCCGCCACACGCGAAGGTGGGTGGCGTTCAAGGCTTTCGAGCACGCCGATGAGTTCAATCGACTCGCGGTTATATTTCGAAATGAGCAAATTACGCCCGCGCATCCATGTGACCATTATGACCACAAGCGCTAAACCAATCATAACGGGGAGATAGCCACCTGAAGCAAATTTCAGTCCATTGGCAATTAAGAAAATGCACTCCACAAAGAATATGCCCGCCAAGGCCGGAATTACCAAAACGCGTGGCAGTGCTTTTGAATACCAAAAATAGACGATTGCTAGAGCGTTGTTTACTAACATCGCTACATTCACGGCGATGCCGTAGGCGGAGGCTAGGCCATCTGAAGATTTGAATACCAGAACCAACATGATAACGCCGATTAACAACATCCAGTTGATTGTTCCAATATAGATCTGACCTTGCTCTTGCTCGCTGGTATGAGAGATGCCCATACGAGGAATAAGATTAAGTGACATTGCTTGTTGCGCAATTGAATAAGCACCCGTGATAACTGCTTGGCTTGCTATGATCGTTACAAGCGTTGCAAGAATGACCAAGGGTACCAGCGCCCACGGTGGCACCATGAGGAAGAATGGATTTTCCATGGCTGCAGGGTTGGCTAAAACAAATGCGCCTTGACCCAAGTAGTTTAAAAGCAGGCCAGGGAATGCTACGAGAAGCCAGGCGAGACGAATTGGCTTTTTGCCAAAGTGGCCCATGTCAGCATAAAGTGCCTCGCCACCGGTTACCGCTAAAAACACACCACCAAAAACCAGTAAAGCTAAACCCGGGCGCTCAACCAACATGTGAATGCCGTAATATGGATTGATTGCCACAAATATTGCAGGTTCTTTGATGATATGGACCAACCCCATGATGCCAATTGTCACAAACCAAAAAGCTGTGACGGGTGCAAAAATTTTGGCAACGTTTTCAGTTCCGCGATATTGAAAGAAAAATAGCGTGCTTAAAACCGTGATAGCTATGGGCAAAACATATTTACTGAAAGCGGGATCAATCAGTCTTAATCCTTCAACGGCCGACAGAACTGAAATTGCTGGCGTTATCATGGCATCGCCAAAGAAAAATGCTGAACCTATTATGCCAAGAGCAAGAACATAGCCGCCTTTCTTGTTTAAGATCGTTTGAAGCAAAGCGACTTGAGAAAGTATGCCACCTTCGCCGTGATTGTCTGCACGCATGATAATCACGACGTATTTCAGCGTTACTATGAGCAGCAGCCCCCAAATAAGAAGTGAGACAATACCCAAAACGGCCAGTCGTATATCGCCTCCTGCTGTAACCACGGGGCGCAAAGCTTCGCGCATTGTATAAAGTGGGCTTGTGCCGATATCGCCAAAAACAACACCGATCGAAGCGAAGGCCAGTTTGGCGACGGCACTTTTTGGAGTCGTGGCAGTTGGGGAGGTCATGATATTGGCCCTTAGTTCAGGCACTCGACAGCGGCCATAATTATATGAATATGCTGCGCCGCACTGATAATCAAGTGGCCTTCTAGATGCTCATTTGCATCCCGAGTTCAACCACTCGGTCGGGCGGAATGCGGAAAAACTCAACAGCACGAGCAGATTGGTTGACCAACATTATAAATATCCGCTGCTGCCAAAATGGCATTGATGATCTGGCCGACATTTTTATCAAGCGACGGCCCAAGAAATAGGAGGCTTGGCGAGGATCAATTTCAAGACCCTTATCGGCACAAGCCCGCAAAGCTGCTGGTACATCTGGCTGCTCCATGTAACCAAACTTTGCTTCTACAAGCCAAGCGCCCAATGGACCTTGCTTAACTTCAACACGCTCGCCTTCCCAACGCGGTTCTTTCACAGTTTCCACTGATATGAATACCAACTTATCGTGGAGGACACGGTTGTGTTTCAAGTTGTGCATTAATGCGCTGGGGGCAAACTTTATATCGGTTTGGAGGAACACCGCAGCGCCGGCCACGCGGGCAGGTTGGCGTCGCTCGAGGCTTTCAAGCAATCCAATGAGTTCAATTGACTCCATGTTCAGTTTTTTGGCCAAGGCCCTGCGGCCGCGTAACCAAGTCAACATCAAGAGTATTATGGTGGCACCTATGAGCACTGGCATATAGCCGCCATGCAACAGCTTCAGCATATTTGCGGCATAAAACATTGCTTCAACAAAAAAGATAAATATCAAAACTGGAATTGCGATAATGCGCGGGATATTTTGTGATGTCCAGAAGAAGACGATACCCAAAATCGTATCAACCAGCATCGATGTGTTAACAGCGATTCCATAAGCGGAGGCCAAGTTTGATGAGGTTTGAAAGACCATCACCAGTATCAACACGCCTGCCATAATAAGCCAATTGATTTGACCTACATAAATTTGGCCTTCTTCAGTTTCACTGGTGTGGACAATATTCATGCGTGGAAAAAGGCCCAACGCTATTGCTTGCTGGGCAATGGAAAATGCACCAGTTATGACGGCCTGGCTGGCGATGATGGCAACCATCGTTGCCAATACAACCAAAACAGGCAGCGCCCACTCGGGTGCCATTAGAAAAAACGGATCTTTGATTGCCTCTGGATGGGCGATGATAAATGCACCTTGGCCCAGATAATTCAGCACAAGCCCTGGCAAAACAACAGCTAACCATGCCAAGCGAATGGGGCTTTTGCCAAAGTGACCTAAGTCGGCATACAGTGCTTCTCCGCCAGTAACCGCTAAAAAAACACCACCAAATACTAGGAGTGCTAAACCAGGCTGGCGCACCAACATCAAAATGCCGTGAGTAGGATTCAGCGCATTGAATATTTCAAGATCATCGCTGATGTGAATCAAACCCAAAATACCAAGTGTTAAAAACCAAACCATGATGACTGGTGCAAAAATAGAAGCGACCCCGGCAGTTCCTTTATACTGAAAAGTAAATAGGCAAACGATGACTGCAACAGTCATCGGTACGACGTAAGGTTCAAAGCCAGAGTTTATCAGACTTAAACCTTCGATGGCAGAAAGCACTGTCATTGCAGGTGTGATCATCGCATCGCCAAAGAAAAAGGCGGCGCCTACAATGCCGAGGCCCAAAACAATCCCGCCTTTGCGTTTCAGCAAGGTTTCGACAAGTACGACCAAAGACAAAATGCCGCCTTCGCCGCGGTTATCTGCCCGCATTAACAAAATCACATATTTGACTGTGACGATGATGAAGATAGCCCAGAGCAGAAGAGAAACAACACCAATCACAGCCAAACGCAAATCACCACCCGCAGCGACAACTGGGTGGAGCGCTTCGCGCATTGTATAAATTGGACTAGTGCCAACATCACCGAAAACAACGCCGATTGAGGCGAAAGCGAGCTTTAATTTGGCACGGTCAAAAGTATTTGATGCTTCAGCGTGTGCAGACATGAATAGTCCCCCGGTCGAGCGCTAGGCTCCGCTGCACATCACTGCCTTTATGGCGCGGTAGCAACGGCGCGGCATTCAGCAGGAAGACCTGTGAGAGTCAAGGGGGGCGGCGGTATGTAGGGCTTCGCATTTGGGTTAGGTTTTGGTTTTTGATAGGCCTTACCGCTCATCCAATATGCCAATTCCTTGCCACAACCCGTGCCATCATCAGGGTTAGGCTTCCATTGGTTTTTGCAGCTTTTCATGCCATTTGGACAATTTAAGCGAATATGGAAATGGAAGGTATGACCTTTAAGTGGTCTGATTTTAGCCAGCCAGGACTTATCTGGATCATTCGCCGCCCAGCCACACAATTCAGCTTTAATGGGCGGATGCACAAAAATACGGCCAACTTCTGGGTAAGACGCTGCCATTTTTAGAAGTTTTGCGCGTTCGGTCGACCAGTTATCGCGGTTAAGCTGAAAATGGTTTTTGACCATTTCGAGCGGCACCTTGGTTTCGCGCTCTTGCATGGTCATGACATGATCAGGCATTGGTGTGAACCAAATGTCGGCGTCTAAGCCAATTTGGTGGCTTGCATGACCAGTCAACATGGGGCCACCGCGTGGCTGTGCCATGTCGCCCACAAGCAATCCGCTCCAGCCGATATTGGCGTTTGCATCATTGGCTAATCTTTTGACCAGCGCTATCGTTTGCGGCAAAGCATAGTTGCGGTGCCGTTTAAGCCGCATAACCTGCCATGTGGGCCCTGTGATTGGCAACGTTTTAGCACCTGCCATGCACCCCAACGCGTAAGTGCCAATGGCACTGGCAGGGGCAACGTCTGGTGTTTTAAATGCGCCAAAAACCCTCTTTGCAGGTGCGGTGTTAATGTTTTGAGGTGTGATGATTGGTGATGTGGAATTTGTTGCAATATCTACAGGATCAGACGGTTCTTGTGCGGTTTGGCTTTGCACGTTTTGCCCAGCCAAAAGCAACACAGCGAGAGCTGCAAATACCGAAAGTCTATTTTTTACGGAAAGCATCTAGAGAAACAACCTTTGGAGCATCGTCAGATTTTTCATCAGCATCAGCACCAGAAGCTGATGGCTTTTCTGTGGACAGATCAATTGCTTTCAGTTCGGCCGATTTTTTGGCTTTCAGTTCGGCTGCTGCTTCTGCGGAATCAGCTACTACGACCTCAAACTGCAAACCAAATTGCACTGCTGGGTCAAGAAATCCTTTCACGGAGGCGAATGGCACAATCAATCTTTCAGGAATGTTGTCAAACGACAACTCAACTTGAAAGCGTTCTTCAGTGACCTGCAAGTTGAAAAACTGATGTTGGAGGACAACTGTCATTTCGCGCGGGTAACGCTCAGCCAACCTCGGACCAATGTTCACACCGGGATATTTGGTGTTAAACTGAATGTAGAAATGATGCTCGCCGGGCAAGCCTGATTTTTCGACGCGGCGCATGGCATCGCGCACCACGCCTCGCAGGGCGTTTTGGGCTAGCTGGTCATAACGCATCAGGTCTTCAGGCATTTACTTCTCACAGGTGGGATCGACTCAAGTCCGCAACATAGCCGCATGGACGGGGGCTTGTCACGCTTTGGTGGATTTGCGCTTTGGTTTTGGTGCGAGGGGTGGCGGTGGTGGCGGCAGATAGGCCGCGACCACCGCTTTTTGCTTCTCCAAAACCAAATCTACGAATGCGCTGAACTCCTCGTTAAAACGGCTTTTCACAAGTGGCCAAGCCGCTTGTGTGCCGGGTGTCGAGAAGAATGAATGCATATCGGCGGTCATGGCCTTCCAGTCGTTCTCGCGGAATGTCCCGATCTTGTTTTGGAACCAAGCGTTTTCAAAACCTTTGGTGTAGCCCATGAGAATGAACCGGAAGCGGGCTTTTTCAACACGGGTGAGTGCGGAAAAATCATCCATTCCACGTAGCATGATGCCGGTGGTTTCGCCGTTGTGTCCCATGGTCAACCAACCTTGCATGGATATGACACTCAGCTGTTGGTAGGTGGCGGCGCGAAGTGCGCGGGCGTTGTTGCGGATTTGAATGCCGATGTAGATCATCGACGCGATAACGCCGATGCCGCCGAGGATTTGTAGAGTCTCTTGCAGGGTCATGGTTTTTTTCTTTTTGGTTTTACAGGAGTGACAGGCGGCGGGGCAAGGGCTGCTTGGCGTTTGGAAACCTCGTCGACATATTTGCGAAATTCCACGCTTGAGCGGTTCTTGATGCTGTCCCACGCTATGGGCACGCCGGGGTAGGCAAAAAGCGAGTCCATATCATAGGCGATGGCTTGCCAGTCGGTTTCCTTCAGTACGCCGACATTGTATTGGAACCACGCATTTTCAAATCGGCGCATTGCCGCCATTAAAACTAAATAGAAACGTGGCAGTTCAACATTAGCGTCAAGGCTTGCGAAATCTCTGCTGCCGCGCAACATCACAGCTAAAGTTTCTGGATTATGGGCCAAACCTTCCCAATGGCTGATGAAAGTTGTGGACACTTGGTGATAGGTGGCGGCCCGCACCGCTCGGGCGTTGTTGCGGATTTGAATGGCAACATAGATGAGCGAGGCGATGACACCGATGCCGCCGAGGATTTGTAAGGTTTCTTGCAGGGTCATGGCGCTAACCTTGACTGCATGTCGATTTCTTTTTTGGCGGCTTGAACAAGAAATCCAGACCTTGTGAGGCTGTGTCGAGCGGCATAATTGTCGATGCGTTTTAACATATGGTCGGGGATGGCGACATTGATACGCACGGCAGGTGCAGCAACATCTGGCGCTTTGATGACCAACACGGCAACTGCATCTTGAAAATCCGGTTCTTGCGCAATCACATCGAACGCCGTTGGCATCGGAATATCATCGCCGTCTTCAATCATGCCTTCAATATGAAATGCCAAGACTTCTTCGGCGCTGGCCCGCAACTCCTCAAGCGTTTCTGACACTGTAATAGCACCGCGAAAATCTGGAAAGCTGGCACCGAAGCCAGTCGAGGCTTCTTTGTGAATGGAAGCAATATATTCGGACATGTGCGTTACCTTATTTTCAACTTGGCCTGTTTTTCAATCGAACGCAACGTTCCCAATGGTGTGTATTCTTACACATTTTGTACTGTGGTCAATCAATTTCGACCTTTCCTTGTAAGGTCATGGTGCTGCCACCAGACAACGGAAGCGGGCGCCGATGCGGAAGCTGCCATCGGGTTGGCGGAATTTGGCAAGTGCTGCACGATGAGCGTCGATCACAGCCTGCTCGCCGGAATGCTCGATTGCGCGAAAGGCAACACCGGATGAGTTGATGCCGCGCAAAGCCTGCGCTTCATTTACATAAGACCAATGAGTGTTCACGTCGAAAACCTCAACTGGTTTCAGTCCACCAGAGGCAACGAAGGCACGCAAAGCGGTTTCGTCTGAAAGGGCGAAGGGGCCGCAGGTGCGCCTTGTGGCGGTGCGGGCAGAAGTGGCTTCAATGCGGCAACGACGGATGCTGCCTCCATGCCAGCGGGTTCACCCCACATGCCAGCGGGTTCACCCCACGTCATCACCACAATCATGCCGCCGGGCTTGGTCACGCGACCGGCTTCGCGCAGGGCTTGGCCCGGATCACCTGCAAACTGAAACGCATTGAATCCGGTAACGAGATCGAAGCTCGCGTCTGTGAAGGGCAGGGCCTCGAGGTCGCCTTGCTTGAAATCGCCAGCAGGGGTTCGTTCGCGGGCAATTTCCAACAGTGTCTCGGCAGTGTCAATCCCTGCGACCTTGGCACCCAGCGATGCCGACAGTTGTGCGGCCATGCCGGAGCCACAGCCCACATCCAAGTGGCTGGTGCCGGTGCTGACTTCAGCATGTTTGAGCACAGCATGATAAGCGGCGGCACATTGGCCTTCTTGCACTTCGGCCCAATCGCGGGCTCTTGCACCCCACAAGCGGCCATTGGTTTTTGATGTTCTGGTGGTGGTCATTTTTTCGACTTTCGTTTTGCTAAGTTTGCGGGTGGTGCGGGCGGAGCAGGCACCGGTGCTGCATTGGCCTTCAGGTTTTCGGCTTCGACAACTTCATCAACAACGGCGCGGAACTTCGGGCCGATGCGCATTCTGATCAGCCCCCCACGCCACCCTCGCGCCGGGCAATGTAAACGCAGAATTATTGTCCCCGGCAAACATGTTATCCCAGTCTTCATCATTTATGTTACCAATCCGGTACTGAAAATAGGCGACTTCATAACGGCGCGTGCGGGCGAGCAGAAAAAAGCGGTAACGGGCCTTGTCCCAGCGGTCCAACTGTTCAAAATCATCGCCACCTTTCAATAGCATCTTGAGAAATTCACGGTTGCGGGCCCCTTCATCCCACTGTGACATGACGGACAAGTTCAACTGTTGCATACTCGCCTCCCGCACGGCCCGCGCATTGTTACGGAGTTGGATGGCTGCATACGTGATGGAGGCGATGCCGCCGATGCCGCCGAGGATTTGTGCGGTTTCACTTAAGGTCATGTTTTGCTTTCTATTACGCGTTCGCGCAATCGTTCCAGCCGTTCGGCAACCATGGTCTGAAGTTGCCACAGATGCGGATCGTGGATGCCTGCCTTTTCTAATTCGGTTATCGTGTTGAGCAGATACTCGGCCATGGTGCCGACGAAGCCGACGGACGATGCCAGTAAATCGGCTAACTCTTCTAGGGGCGGTTCGGGGCAGTGCAGGATCGAAGTTGGGTCAGCGGTGAAGGCAATGGCATTCACAGGGCCTGCGTCCGTTTCGGCGTGGACCCATTGTGGTGGTACTGGTGGCTCGGCCTTCATCAGCGCGACAACGGCTGTGTGCAGATCGCTAGGTTGCATCAGCAATACGACGCCTTGGCATTCGCCGCCGCGATCAAGCGATAGCATTATGCCGGGGGCAGAGGGGCTGCCACGGAAACGGCGGTCTGGTCCTAAGCAGAATGACCGCCGCCAACCGATGACGCGTGCGGCGCGGCGCTCTGCTACCTCAAAGCGCGGGCTCCAGATCAATGATCCAACTGCAAAAACCCAAAGCGTTGCTGGCTGGTCAAGCTCCAAAAGGATTTGTGTGGCGGTGCGGGGCGGCAAGCGGTCCACGAGAGCACGTGTGAGGCGCATGGGATTGGACATGTTGCGGTCTTCTCTTCGAGGGTCATCTCCATGCAGATGTCGATCCCTCCAGTAGCACCCTGAAAATCGCTCGAAAACGGCACCTTCCGGAAACCGGCATGTGCGTAGACTGCGTGGGCGGTGTGCATGCTATGGTGGCTCCACAAAAGGCAGCGGCGACGCCCCATCGCCCAACGGGAGAAAGCCCGGATAAGTTCGCGCACCCCATTAAGGTCTTCTGGCGTTTCGGCTTTCGTGATGGTGATCATCTCTGGTTCCTTGGCGTGGCTTCGCGGCGGAAAACTTTCCCGCCGCGCAGCATCGTTTCAAGCTTGCGGGGCTTTGTAGGAACCCGTGGCTTTGCCTGCCATGGCCATAGCGGCCATGGCGTCTGATGAGGTCATGAGCTTTATGGTCGATGAACCAGACACTGTCCCAGCAGATGCAACAGCCGCCGCACAAGCCATCATCACTTTATCATCTGGCGCTTCGGCGAGGCAGATGACGTCATATTGGCCAAAGGCAAAAAACAGGTGATGCAGTTTTCCGCCGAGGGCTTCAATGAGTTTGCGTGCGGCAGCTTCGCGGTCGGTGGGGTTGGTGACCATCGCTTTGATGGCCTCTTTGGAATAGGTAATTTGATAGAGATAGTAGGACATGATGTTTCCTCCTTCTCCAATCGGGGCCAGCCCCCGAGCTGCCTCCCAACATAGTCGTTCGGCCCAGACTGAAAAACCGCGTGAACCAGCGGCGTGGCGTCGAGGCAGCAATTTTAATCTAGCGCTATTTTGAAAATTTGGAAAGAAGATAAAGTGCTGGCTTCTGTTGCCAGGTGCCAGCGAACCCCGCCTAACGCTGCAAAGCGCTAGGGCTTAATTTCGGCATTTCGCACTGCTTACGCAGCGAG
>JAYTSN010000328.1:0-9680 GCA_043745625.1 Aestuariivirga sp.
TGTCTCAATGTCGCTTTCGTTGGTCGCGGTCTTCCTTCCGATCTTGTTGATGGGTGGGATCATTGGCCGCGTGTTTAGTGAATTCGGCATTGTTGTTACTCTGGCGATTTTATCATCAGCGTTGATATCGCTCACTGTAACTCCGATGCTGGCCGCTCGGTTGCTGCACGATCACAAGAGTGGCCCCAAGAAAAAAACCATCTTTGACTATGTAACGGATGGCTATGGGTGGTGTGTTGCTTGGTGTTTGCGCCATCGTTTTACAATTGTGATGGTATTTTTAGGCTCAGCCTTTTTATCTTATACCTTGTTCACCAATATCTCACGCAGCCTGTTTCCCACCGAAGATATTGGGTTGCTCAGCATTTCAACACAAGGGCGCCAAGACATTGCATATCCAATCTTGCTCGATTTGCAACAGGCCGCTGCTGCTGCAGTGCAAGCTGACCCGGCGGTAGACCATGTGCTATCATTTGTTGGCGGTGGGCCAGGGGCAGGTGGCAATTCGGCTTCGATGACGGTGCAGCTTAAACCCAAAGCAGATCGTCCCCCGCTTGATCAAACCTTGGCGAGTTTGCGCAAACGCTTAAGCACCGTCCCTGGCCTTCGTTCATTCATCAACTCGCGCCAGTCTTTGAGTTTTGGTGGGCGAAGTTCGCAAAGCCAGTATCAATTGGTGATGCAATCTCTCGATGCTAAAGTTACGCGGCAGTGGTCTGGAACATTAGTTGAGGCCATGCGTGCGGACCGCACAAATTTCATCGACGTTGCAAGCGATTTCCAAAATAGCGCTTTGCAGGTTCAAGTTAACATCGACTTTGACCGTGCCAGTGCATTGGGAATTACGCCGGGCTTATTGCGCGCCACTTTGCAAAATGGCTTTGGGACATTTAATGCCACTCAAATTCAAACCACGGGTAATAGTTACAATGTGATTGTAGAATATGATCAGTCACTCCCTTGGGATGAAAATAGATTAGCGACAATTAAAATTCCCAACAGTTCGGGCGGATTGGTTCCGCTTAGCAGCTTTGCTTCGGTCACACGTGTGGCAGCCCCGGTTTCAGTTAATCAGGCGGGCCAACTTACTGCCGTCACGCTGTCATTCAATTTGCCGCAAGGTGTTTCATTGGGGACAGCTACTGCTCGCATTGATGCGGTTAAGAAAGAAATCAATTTGCCCTCAGCGGTTCTGACGAATTACGCAGGCGCCGCACTGATTTTTCAGCAATCGACGGGCAATACCGGGTTGCTGATTGGTGCCGCTATTTTGACGATCTATATCTTGCTGGGCGTGCTCTATGAAAGTTTCATCCACCCTCTGACTATTCTTTCGGGTCTGCCATCTGCGGTTTTGGGTGCGCTGTTGGCTTTGCAGCTGATGGGTATGGACCTTTCGATGATCGCTCTCATTGGTCTTTTGATGCTGATCGGTATCGTCAAGAAAAACGCGATTATGATGATTGACGTGGCGCTTCAACTAACGCGAGACGGAACGCATGATGCAGTTTCAGCAATGCAAGAAGCTGCCGTGCGGCGCTTCCGGCCGATCATGATGACGACGTTTTGTGCGTTGCTCGGCACTTTGCCAATTGCCTTAGGGACAGGTGCCAGTTCAGAGCTCCGGCAACCGCTCGGTGTGGCTGTTGTCGGGGGCCTCATCATCAGCCAGGTTTTGACGCTGTTTATCACTCCCGTGATATTCGTCGAGTTCGAGCGGCTTTCGCAGTTTGTTCGCGGATTATTTAGCCGTAAACAAAAACCTGAGCCTGTTGTTGAACCTGAAACTCATCAAGATAATAAGGTTTTGGAAATCGAACATCTCAAAGCTGCTGAATAAGACTTCGTTTTAAAACTCAAACCGATAGCCCATGGCAGCAATTGCCGGCGCAACCGCAACTTCAACTCTCTCAGCACGCTGTAACGTCGCACTACTCATTTACGGACTGATATAAAGCGCTAAAAAGCGTAGAACAAAGCGTAGAACGAAGGGCAAATTAGGGACAGTTGTCTGACAAGGTTACATTCCAAAGCTTGCCTGAAAAAGATTGCGACTTAATGTAGTGACATATTTAAAGACGAGTCGGATTGCGTTTTTTGATGATGGGAAAGTTTAATTAAATGATTGCTGAGCTTGGACATTTTGCATTGTTGCTGGCCTTGATGACCAGCATTGTGCAATCGACTTTGCCGCTTTTTGGTGCGCACCGGGGCGATCGTGGGTTGATGGCACTTGCAAGTTATGCGGGCGTTACCTCATTTTTATTAGTGGCCTTTGCGTTTGCTTGTTTGGCCTACAGTTTTGTGATTTCAGATTTCTCGGTTGTGTTGGTGGCCGCAAACTCACAAATTGCCAAGCCGCTGATATATAAAATTACGGGTGTGTGGGCCAATCATGAAGGCTCGATGATGTTGTGGGTGTTAATTCTTGTTTTATTTGCCGCGGCAATTTCGGTGTTTGGCGTGAGCTTGCCGGAAACTTTAAAGGCACGTGTGCTGGCCATTCAAGGCATGATCGCCACTGCGTTTTTGGCATTCGTAATTTTTACATCGAACCCTTTTGCACGATTGGCCAATCCGCCGCTTGATGGCAATGGCATGAATCCATTGTTGCAAGACCCCGGCCTCGCAGTGCATCCGCCATGTCTTTATGTCGGGTATGTTGGCTTCTCAGTGGCATTTGCGTTTGCAGTTGCGGCTCTCATCGAGGGCAAGGTGGATGCGGCTTGGGCGCGCTGGGTTCGGCCATGGGTATTGGTGGCATGGTGCTTCTTGACCATGGGCATCACACTGGGCAGTTTCTGGGCTTATTATATTTTGGGTTGGGGCGGCTGGTGGTTTTGGGATCCTGTTGAAAACGTATCGTTCATGCCTTGGCTTGCGGGCACAGCACTGCTTCATTCCGCTTTAGTGGTGGAACGCCGTCATGCGTTGGTGGGATGGACAATCCTGTTAGCCATTCTGACTTTCTCGCTCAGTTTGATTGGCACATTCGTGGTGCGCTCTGGCGTGCTGACAAGTGTGCATAGTTTTGCTGAAGATCCGGCACGTGGATTTTTTATTCTTATGATCTTGGTCGTGGCAACCGGCGGTGCTCTGGTTCTTTATGCATTGCGCATTCCGGCCGTAAAACAAGGTGCACCTTTTGCTGCGGTCAGCCGTGAAAGCAGTTTGCTGTTGAACAATGCATTGCTGGTGGTGGCCACTGCAACAGTTTTCATCGGCACGTTCTATCCATTGTTTATTGATCTGATCGGTACAGATAAAATTTCAATCGGGCCGCCGTTTTATAATCGCACTTTTGTGCCGCTGTTTATTCCATTGTTGCTGACAATGGTGATCGGGCCTTTTCTGAAGTGGAAGCGCGATGATCTCTCGCCTGTGATGCGCAAATTGGCTTGGCCAATGGCTGCTGCCTTGGTTGTTGCTGTGGCTGTGCTTGCTTTAACTTATGGAAGCCAGTTAGGCACAGCGTTTGGTATGGGGCTTTCGGCTTGGATTGTTGTTGGTTCAGCTTACGTTATGATCAAGCGTGTTAAGCTTGGACAAGTTCCGTTTGCCCAAACCATTGCATTGTTGAAATCAACGCCGCGCGCTTATTATGGTCTGCTGCTTGCGCATGTGGGGCTTGGTTTTGTTGTGGGTGCCATCACGGGCGTCTCTTCTTGGAGCCAAGAAAACATCCTTTCGATGAAAATTAATCAGACGACAGAAGTGGGTGGTTATAACATCACGTTGAAGGATGTGGCCCAATTGCCAGGCCCAAACTATGATGCAGAGCGCGGCACATTCCAAATTACATATGGCGGCAAACCTATCACTGTCATAACGGCCGAGCGGCGGTTTTATCCGTTACAAAAAGTGCAAACCAATCAAACTGGCATTCGCACAAATCTGATTTCTAATATCTATATTGCCCTCGGCGAAGCAGACAATAATGGCGGATGGACAGTGCGGATGTATTATCATCCGCTGGCCCCATGGCTGTGGATTGGCGGATTTACCATGGCGTTTGGTGGCTTTGTTTCATTGTCGGATCGTCGGTTGCGCGTTGGTGTGCCGAAGCTGAAACGCGCAGCCGCTGTTCGAGGTCGCGCCGTGCACGAAGTCCCGGCCATATGAGCAAGATCAGACTTTCAACTGTCTTGCTAGTGTTGCTGATGCTGGTTGCGACGCAAAGTTTTGCCGTTCTGCCTGAAGAAGTTTTGCCGGATCCGGCACTTGAAACGCGCGCCCGCCTGATCAGCCAGGATTTGCGTTGTCTGGTTTGCCAAAACCAATCCATTGATGATTCCAATGCGCCACTGGCCAAAGATCTTCGGGTTATTGTGCGCGAGCGATTGACGGCGGGTGATACAAACGAGCAAGTGTTTGGCTATGTGGTATCGCGCTATGGCAATTACGTGTTGTTGAAACCACCATTGCAAGCTGACACATTTTTGCTTTGGGCCTCGCCCTTCATTATGCTTGTTACCGCTTTGTCAGTCGCATTTGTTTATCTCAGGCGCAGACCAGAAATTGAATCATCGGAAGGCATCGATGCTGATGTTCTTTCCCTCAACACCGAAACGAAAGAAGACTGAATATGACTTTGTGGTTGCTCTTAACAATACTTTGCAGTGCGACTGCGGTTGTTATTTCGATCCCCTTGATCCGACGCTATGAAGATTTCGGTTCCGACAACCAAGACCAAGCAATCTATCAAGATCAACTGAAAGAGGTTGACCGTGATCAGACAGCTGGCACCATAGATACAACCGAAGCTGAAGCAGCGCGCGTTGAAATCCGTCGCCGTCTAGCGACTGCTGAAACCGTGAGCAGCACCGCCAGGCCGCTTTCATCTGGCTGGAAGACGCTTGCATTGGCTTCAACAGCGGGCTTGGTTATTTTGGGCGGCGTTAATCTCTACGCCAATTTGGGCTCGCCTGAATTACCATCAGTTGCCTCCGCTCCGTCACCTGCGGCCCGGCAAGCTGGGGCTGAGGCACCTGCTGCCGCCGCCACCGCACAACCCGCTCCGGATGCAAGTGCAGGTGCTGGCCAAGTCGAAGGTATGATCACCAAGCTGCAAGCGCGTTTGCAAACGAACCCCAAGGATGCCGAAGGCTGGCGTATGCTGGGTTGGGCGCAATTTAACACACAGCATTTTGCAGCGTCTGCTGAGGCTTATGCCAAAGCCTTGGAAATTGATCCTGCTAACATTGATTATAAATCAGCTTATGCCGAAAGCCTCGTGCAGTCGGCAGAAGGAGTGGTTATTCCAAAGGCGCAAGCCTTAATTGCTGAAGTGTTGGCGAAAGACCCAAAAGAATATCGGGCACGGTTTTATGATGCATTGGCACATGAACAAGCCGGAGATCAAAATGGTGCGCTGGATCGTTGGATGGGCCTTCTCGCTGATGCTCCTGCCGATGCAAACTGGCGTAATGATGTAAAACAACGCGTCATTAACTTGGGTAAGGCCACGGGCCGCGATGTTGCGGCGGCCACTACTATACCGAAGCTCGATCCTGCTGTGCCGCAAAAGCCGCTGGCTGCGGATGAGAAGAATGCCATGGTTGCGGGCATGATTGCAAAGCTGGCTACGAAGCTTGAAGCAAACCCAAAGGACCGTGATGGCTGGGCCATGATGATCCGCTCGCTTGCTGTTACGGGTGATAAAAAAGGTGCAGAAGATGCACTGAATCGGGCCATTGAAATATTCAAAGGCGACCAGGGAACAATTGATGGCTTAAACAGCATTGCTAGGGCCGCTGGTGTTGCCAGTGCTTCGCCGGGATAACGATTTGAGTGAGTAGTGAATTTTGATGACCGCCCAATGCACTTGTCTACTTCACTTGACTGCTCATCAAAAAACGCATCGCCCGATCAGCCAACATCATTGTTGGTGCATTGGTATTACCTGACGGAATAAACGGCATAGCCGAGGCATCGATCACCCGCAGGTTTTTAACACCCCGCACTCTGAGTTGATTGTCGAGCACAGCGTCCGGATCACCATCTGGCCCCATGCGGCACGTGCCAACAGGATGCCAGTTGGTTTTAACGGTGCGCCTGCAATGCGCAGCTAAGTCAGCATCGCTCGTTACATCTTTACCCGGTAGAATTTCATGAGAGATGCGAGGTGCAATGGGAGCTGCTTTCAAAATTTCACGCGCAAAGCGGAGGCCCGCAATTTCCATGCGTAAGTCATCAGCTTCGGCCAAATAATTATTATCGATCATTGGCTTGTCGAATGGGCTCATTGAACGCAGCCGAACCGTGCCTCGCGATTTGGGGCGTAGCAAACATGCGTTTAAAGTTACGCCATCTTGCGACTGCACATTTTTAATATCGCCATCAAGATAAACTGAAGGCACACAATACATTTTAATCGTCGGACGTTGGCCGCCACTGGGATCAAAATAAGCTGCCGCCTCAACGCCCGTGCTGGTCACTGGCCCGGTTTTGGTGAGCAGATATTGCAAGCCATTCCAAAGCGCGCGAAAGCCTTTGTCTTTGCCGTAATATCCATAATGCCCGTTGGTTGCCGCCACCACTGGCACTTCATGATGATCCTGCAAATTTTCACCAACACCCGGCAGATCATGTTTCGCAGTGATCCCAATTTCTCGCAAATGGCTTGCAGGCCCAATGCCCGACAACATGAGAATTTTGGGTGTGTTGTAACATCCTGCAGCAACTAAAACTTCGGCATCAGCAAAGGCTGAAAAGTCTTCGCTGCCTTTTACAAAATCTACGCCTTTACAGATTCCGTTTTCGATCATCAATTTCGAAACGGTGCATCCCGTTCGAATCGTCAGACGGCCTGTTTCTAAAGCGGGTTTCAAAAACGCTTCAATGCCGTCATAACGGCGCTTGTGAAATGTGGTGTATTGCATTGTGCCAACGCCGCGCTGCGTGGCGCCATTGAAATCTGCATTGTGTGGAATACCTAGAGCTGCAACAGCTTTCACATAATCCTTGGTAATCCGGCATTGCCTTGCAGTATTGGAAACATAAAGCGGTCCGTTGTTTCCGTGCCACTCATCGCGCACATGCTGGTTATTTTCCAGCGCTTTGAAATGCGGCAAAACATCTGTGTAAGCCCAGCCGGAACCAGCACCTAAAAATTGATCCCAATGATCATAATCTTCAGCATGGCCACGCGTATAAACCATGGCGTTCACAGACGTTCCGCCGCCCAAAATATTGGCTTGGCCAACCGCAGGTGCGCGGCCGTTTAAATGTTTTTGTGGAATAGGCTGATGCATTTCAACAACCGGGCTGCCGCTAATGCCTTTCATCCAACCGGCTGGCATCGATAGCAATTTCGACGTCAGAAAATCTGGACTTGCGGCGCCGCGCTCAAGCAGCAACACTGAAGCCTTGGTATCACGCGTCAGCCGCCAAGCTGCAACACACGCCGCCGAGCCACCGCCTACAATAATGTAATCATAAGTCGCATTCATGGCATAACTATCTAGCTCCACAAGGAAACTTGCAAGAGTGAAACTTTGTTTGATAGGTTCTAAAAAAGAGGTGGAAACATGTATCTCGAAAAGTTCAAACTCAATGGTCGCAATGCAATTGTAACAGGTGGTGGACGCGGCATTGGACTTTGTTGCTCCGAGGCGTTGGCTGAAGCTGGCGCGTTTGTCATTATCGCGGATCGTGACCCGGAAGTGGCAGCCAGCGGTTTGGCGCATTTGCAATCAAAAGGTTTTAAGGCGCAGAGCGTGCTGATGGATGTGACCTCGACTGAGCAGGTCAACGCTGTTGCTGACGCGCTGTTCAAGCAACATGGTGCCATGGATGTTCTTGTAAATTGCGCTGGCATTGCGCGCTCTGGCGTGGGTGCTGAGGATGTGTCTGACGAGCTTTGGTTGGATGTGAATAATGTCAATTATAATGGCACATTCTGGTGTTGCCGTGCCTTTGGCAAACAGATGTTGGAGAAGGGCAAAGGCAGCATTGTGAATATTGGTTCGATGTCGGGCATCATCGTTAACCGCCCGCAGAACCAGTCCTATTACAACGCGTCAAAGGCCGCTGTGCATCATCTTACAGCATCACTCGGTGCTGAATGGGCGGCGCGTGGCGTGCGCGTGAATGCCGTGGCACCCACCTACATTGAAACACCAATGGTTCATTCGCTCGAATTTGTGAAGGAAGCGATGAAAGATTGGTTGCGTGATACGCCAATGGGCCGTTTGGGCCAGCCGGATGAGATTGCGTCGGTTGTACATTTTCTAGCGTCTGATGCGTCGAGCATCATGACGGGTACAACAGTGGTTGCCGATGCTGGGTTTGTTTGTTGGTGAGAGTAGATATCACTCAGCAATATCTTCAGCCCAAAGCGCTGGCTTTTCTTTAATGAACCTTGTCATCAAAGCGGTGCAGTCGGCATCATCTGCAACAATCACTTCAACGCCCTTGGAACGCAAAAACTCTTCGTTGCCGCCAAAGGTTTGGTTTTCGCCGATGACAACGCGTGGAATTCCGAATTGAATAATCGTACCCGTGCACATCATGCAAGGGCTCAAGCTGGTATAGAGTGTTGTGTCGCGATAGGTTTTTTGGCGGCCAGCTTTGCGCAACGCATCCATTTCACCATGGGCAATCGGGTCGCCGCCTTGCACACGTTGATTGCGGCCTTGCGAAACGAGGGTTTCGCCACGCGCCAAAACTGAACCAATCGGGCAGCCACCTTCATCAAAGCCAGCCTTGGCTTCATCATAAGCAATGCGGAGGAATTTTTTATCGGTGGCGGTGAGCATGGTGTATCCTATTTCTTGCGTGCGTTCCAAAAGTCATCCTGCAATTTTGCCGCCTCAAGTTCAAGCATTGGCCCCACAATTTCTGTGGGTCTTTGGCCTGCATCGAAAATGATATGGCAGGGCAGATCTAAAGTCGGGTTTTCTTCGTGGTCGCCAGTCTGTTGTTTCAGCGCCTTTTCGGTTTGCCCAAACACAACGCGGCCAATGCCAGCCCAATAAATTGCGCCTGAACACATCGCGCAGGGTTCAGCTGAGGTATAAAGTGTGCAGCCCGCCAAAAACTCAACGCTAAATTTCTTTGCCGCGCGAGATGCCAAAATGCGCTCGGCATGGGCGGTGCGGTCTCCGCCTTCGGATGTGTACCCATTACCCTGTTCCATCAGCACATTGCCGTCTGCATCCGCCAAAACCGAACCAAAGGGATGATCTCCTGATTCACGGGCGCGCTTTGCGACGTCAAAACTCAGCCGCAACAGCTTTTCATCGTCGGTTCGGCGTGGCTTTTTCATATGCAATTCCTTGGCGAAATTTGGGACAGCAAGCTAATAATTGTGCAGAAACCTTGAATTCTCAATTTTTGCTCAAGTTTTTGACAGGGTTCACTTGCCTGTCATTTCCATTCTGCGCATAGTGCTTTAAAATCTGGTGAAAAGCCAGCGTCGGGGATGTGGATAAACGGATGACGGCCTTGCGGCTTGAATTGAAGGGGATTTCAAAACAATTCCCCGGTGTCTTGGCCAATGATCATGTGAGTGTTCAGGTTGGTGCGGGAGAGATTCACGCTTTGCTTGGCGAGAATGGTGCTGGCAAATCCACGCTGGTCAAAATGATTTACGGCATCATGCAGCCCGACCAAGGCGAGATTGTTTGGAATGGCGAAACTTTGCGCATCGCCAATCCCAAAGCCGCACGCAAATTGGG
>JAYTSN010000329.1:0-1051 GCA_043745625.1 Aestuariivirga sp.
CGTTCGGCGGCAAAGTCGATCATGCCTTCCAGGGGAAGGGCTACTGTGGCTTCGTCGAGGGCGATTTGGGCGGAGGCTGGCGGAACTATGTCTTCGAACATGAGTGATGACAGACGCGCCAGCCGCATGATTTCGGCTTCCCAATTGGCGGTGCGCATGCGTGCTTCTTGGCCTGCACCCACAATCACGCAGGGAATTTTAGCACCGGCATTCACATTCATTTCGGCGCGCACCGAGCGCACTTCGGAGATGAGGCGGATCACCCAGTTTATTTCGGCATCAGCTGCGGCATCGCCGAGGCCAACGTAACTGGGCCAAGCGGCGTCGATCAACATGCCTGAGCGCGTGGCGGTTTTGCTCCACAGCTCTTCGGTGATGAAGGGCATGAAGGGGTGCAGCAGCACGAGGATTTGCTCAAACGCCCAGGCGGCACTGGCGCGGGTTTCGGCTTTGGCGGTCTCGTCGGTTCCGGTCAGGATCGGCTTGATTAATTCCACATACCAATCGCAATACACATTCCATGCAAATTGATAGAGGCTGGCGGCGGCTTCATTATATTTGTGGTCTTCAATGGCTTTGGTGACGAGATCACGGCACCGCGCGGCTTCACCTGCGATCCAGCGATTGACAGTAACGCGGGCGGCGACGGGATCGAAATTTTCATCTTTGGCCACACCATTCATTTCCGCAAAACGCGCGGCGTTCCACAGCTTGGTCGCAAAGTTGCGGTAACCTTCAACACGCGATTTGGCGAGCTTGAGATCACGCCCCTGAGCCGCCATGGCCGCCATGGTGAAGCGCAACGCATCAGCGCCGAACTCATCAATGAGTTCCAATGGGTCAATCACATTGCCCTTGGACTTCGACATTTTCTGGCCCTTCTCGTCTCGAACCAGGGCATGAATATAAACCGTTTCAAACGGCACTTCGCCATCCATGAAATGCATACCCATCATCATCATGCGAGCAACCCAGAAGAAGATGATGTCGAACCCTGTGACCAGCACATCGGTTTTATAATGGCGCTTGAGGATTGGCGTTTGCTCTGGCC
>JAYTSN010000330.1:0-3340 GCA_043745625.1 Aestuariivirga sp.
CCCTGCCTTTTTCAATCTTCAGCTCTCGAGAATTTGGAATACGTTATCCCAAACCCGCAAGCACCACATCTATCCCCGTTAAAGCCACCGTCATGAGCGCTAACCCCTTCTGGAGAAGATGAAACGTAGATAGAACGACTATTCCTATAAGTCAAGCATAAAATCATATAAAAGGGAAAAATATTTAATTTTCATGGAGACTATCGTTTTTTACAAACGCCGTCCTCAACCAAATGCCCACGCTTGCGAAGGCAAGAGTCCCGCTCTGGCGCATAGGAATGGCCTTAAAAAAGCTGGATTCCTGCCTTCGCAGGAATGACGGAGTGGGGGTGTATCATCGCGCATTACCGTCACCCTTGCGAAAGCAAGGATCCAGCTTCCGCTTGAACCGCAATCACAGTGGCAATAGACTTTAATTATGCACCAAGAAAAACACCCCGCAGTCTAAATCATGGCAAACCGCTATCGGAGGACAACCTATATCGGTGTCACCAGTGCATTGTGGAGTCGCGTGTGGGATCACAAAAATGGAACCACTCCGGGCTTCATGTCACGATACAAACTTAGTCTTTTAGTCTGGTACGAACACCACCACTTCATGACCGATGCAATCAAGCGGGAGAAGCAGTTGAAAGTATGGAAACGCGATTGGAAGTTTCGGCAGATTGAAGGAATGAATCCAGATTGGTAGACTTACACGAGTCAATCGACGCAACTGCGACACTCGTTGAACCAAAAGCTGGATCCTTGCCTTCGCAAGGATGACGGAGATTATGAGGTGTCGATGTCGATTAAGTCTGGCGGTTGTTTTAAGGGGCGGGATCAACAGGTCTATATTCGTTATAGAAAACCACCCCCTTCCCATTAACCTTTGCCCTCCCTATCTATGCTAGATATTTGCAATCTGATTCACACCACCCGAGGTTCCTTAATGTTTGATCCTATCCACAACGCTCCGCACGCATCCTTCTGGCCATCTGTTATTCAACAAGAGAGCCGCGGTGAGCGGGTTTATGATTTGCCGTCCAGGCTTCTGCGCGAGCGGATTATCTTTTTGAACAGCCAGGTGGATGACCAGGTGGCCGCTTCGATTTGTATGCAGCTGTTGTTTTTGGAGGCTGAAAACCCCAAGAAAGAAATTTCAATGTACATCAATTCACCCGGCGGTTCGGTGACAGCTGGCATGGCAATCTATGATACGATGCAGTTTATCAGGCCAATCATTTCCACAACTGTGATGGGGCAAGCGGCTTCGATGGGCTCGCTTTTACTGTGTGCTGGTCATAAAGATTTGCGCTTTACACTGCCACATGCTTCCGTAATGGTGCATCAGCCATCAGGTGGATATCAAGGCCAGGTGACTGACATCATGATCCACGCGCGCAATGTGGAAGCCATGAAGCGCCGCCTCAATGAAATCTATGTTAAACACACTGGACGCACAATCAACGAGGTTGAGGACGCTTTAGAGCGTGATAATTTCATGACGGCAGAACAGGCTGTGGCCTTTGGTCTCGTCGATAAGATCCTAGACAAACGCCCAGAACCAAGCGATTCCAAATAGTTGGGTCGGTTCGTTCATAATTTACATAAGTAACTTGCGCAATTTATCGCAAGGAATGATTAATACACACAGGCGCAAGCTGGCTTTGAGTCGTGAAATCGCGCTATATTGGGCGCGATTAGTTGATGTTGAGTCCGCGTTGCGGATAGAGGAGATATAATGAGCAAAGCACCAGCAACAGATAGCAAGAATACGCTGTATTGCTCTTTTTGTGGCAAGAGCCAACATGAAGTGCGTAAGCTTATTGCTGGCCCAACGGTTTTCATCTGCGATGAATGTGTTGAACTCTGCATGGATATTATCCGTGAAGAGAATAAGACATCGCTTACAAAGTCCAAAGACGGTGTGCCAACGCCAAAAGAAATTCGCAAAGTGTTGGACGATTATGTCATCGGCCAAGAACACGCCAAGCGCGTTCTCTCGGTTGCCGTTCATAACCATTATAAGCGCTTGAACCACGGCACCAAGAACGGCGATGTGGAATTGTCAAAATCAAACATCTTGCTGGTTGGCCCAACAGGTACAGGCAAGACGCTTCTGGCGCAAACACTGGCGCGTATTTTAGATGTGCCCTTCACTATGTCTGACGCCACCACGCTGACCGAAGCGGGTTATGTGGGTGAAGATGTTGAAAACATCATTCTGAAATTGTTGCAAGCTGCTGACTATAACGTAGAGCGCGCGCAACGCGGTATTGTCTACATCGACGAAATCGACAAGATCAGCCGCAAATCTGATAACCCATCCATCACCCGCGACGTGTCGGGCGAGGGTGTGCAACAGGCTTTGCTGAAAATTATGGAAGGCACGGTTGCTTCGGTTCCGCCACAGGGCGGGCGCAAACATCCACAGCAGGAATTCTTGCAGGTTGATACATCAAACATCCTGTTCATCTGCGGCGGTGCTTTCGCTGGCCTTGAGCGGATTATTTCGATGCGCTCCAAGGGCACAGGCATGGGCTTTGCAGCCACAGTGCGCGGGCCTGACGATCGGCGCATGGGTGCGGTGCTGCGTGAACTTGAGCCAGAAGATCTGTTGAAATTTGGTTTGATCCCAGAGTTTGTAGGTCGTTTGCCAGTTGTGGCCACGCTTGAAGATTTGGATGAAGCAGCGCTGGTCGAAATTCTCACAGGGCCAAAGAACGCTATCGTGAAGCAATATCAACGCTTGTTCGAAATGGAAGGCGTGAAGCTAACGCTTGCTGATGAAGCGCTCAAATCCATCGCCCGCAAAGCAATTGACCGCAAAACCGGTGCGCGTGGTTTGCGTTCGATCATGGAAACGATTTTGCTGGATACCATGTATGATCTGCCCGGCATGGACGGCGTAGAAGAAGTAGTGATCTCTAAAGAAGTTGTGGACGGTGAAGCCAAGCCGCTTTTGATTTATGCTGACCGCTCTTCTGAGAAAGCTGAAAAGAAACTGCCAGCCTCGGCATGATAAAGCAGGGGCTTGAAACAGCCCCTGTGCGACGCCACATTATCGTCATAATAGTAAAGATGCGCTGCTTGCCTTATCAAGGGGGTTGCGCTGAAAAGGACAAGTAAATGGCTAAAAAACCTGCTGATGTTTCAGGGACAACTGAAGTTCTTCCAGTCCTGCCTCTTCGCGATATAGTTGTTTTTCCTCATATGATCGTGCCACTATTTGTGGGCCGCGAAAAGTCTATCAAGGCGCTCGAAGAAGTGATGCGCGAAGATAAACGCATTATGCTTGTGGCGCAAAAAAACGCTGGTGATGATGACCCGGCAGTTGATACAATTTATGAAGTGGGCA
>JAYTSN010000331.1:0-9652 GCA_043745625.1 Aestuariivirga sp.
ACCAGTTTCACCAACTGTTCGCGCGTCAGATGCGGAATTGTCGGTTGAAGCGTGTAGAGGCAATCGTCGAGAGGCAACAACGTATGCTTCCTGAAGGCAACGATGATGGCTTCTTCTTCGATTGTCAAAACCGTAGATTTGGGATCGGTTGGCCCCGTCCTCGTATCCGAGACTGTCGTGCGCTTTCGCCATTTGGCGACGGTCTTTGGATTTATGCCGTAGCGCTTGGCCAACCATATCAGGCTTTCTTGACTATTTTGTATTGCGCGACGGATTGCCTCTGTCCCCCGCCTTCGCGAGGGCAGGCTATGTGGTGCTGCCGTGTAAAATTTGGCCCATAGTGCATCCCTCCATTCAATAGATAATATTACACCATCAAATGCCGGGACTAAACAATTAGTGCCTAACCCAATCTGACTCGTCAAGGCACAACAAAAGGCGAAAACACCAAACTCACCAACAGTCCAGGCGCATTGTCATTGAGCGAGATACGAGCGCTATGAACATCGCTGATCGCCTTAACCGTCGCAAGCCCAAGTCCAGTCCCCGGCACGTCATGGCTGCGCTGAGGGCGGTGAAAGGGTTTCAACACATCGATGCGCTCGCCCTTGCTCAGGCCAAGTCCGTTGTCGGCAACAACCAAATGCACGCCGTCCAATTGTTTAAACGCTTTGACCTCAATCAAACTTCCGCGCGGTGCATGTTTGATTGCATTGTCTGTAAGATTGGAAATTAACTGCTTCAACAGCATAGGGTCGCCCATAATATTTGTATCGGGTTCTATTTGAAAAGAAAGATTTTGCTCTCGTTCTTCGGCCGCAGGTTGGTGCAACCCAACAACGTCTTGCAACAACAAGCCGAGATCGACAGCCTCAAATTTCCCGCGCCGCTCTCCAGCTTCAATTTGCGTGATGCGCAATAACCCATTAAAAAGTGCAATAGCTTGGTCCATCTCGCCCACAGCATCGATAACACCTTCGCGCGTTGGCTTGGCGTTGTCGGTCATCACCTCAAGCTTTTGCCGTAACCGTGTCAGCGGAGATTTCATCTCGTGGGCCAAGCTTCCGCTCATGCGCTTCATTGCGCTCATCAGGTCAGTCGTTTGCCCCAGCATACGGTTCACATTTTCCGCAAGCTGTTCAATATCATCGCCTTTGCCTTTGATCGGAAGTCTGGTTGAAAGATCGCCGTCGGCAAACCGCCTTGTCGCCAAAACCATATCATCCAATCGGCGCAATGATGTGCGACTCATCAACCAACCCAGCCCCAACGACAAAAGACAAATAACACCAAGACCGATGCTCAGTACACGGATGAATACTTCCTGTGCTTCGGCCAGTCCAAAAAGTTTTCGTCCGGTGATGATCGTCACATTATCAATTTTGGTACCATAAGCTAAAATCGGAAACGCATCCGCCTGGTCTGCATCCGCGCCCGGTTCGGCAACACCCGGCGTCCACTCTCTCCATCCGATAAAAGCTTGCTTAATTTGCGGGTCACCGCTCATCACACGTCCGTCTTTATCAATCACCCCATAGACAATCTCGCTGCGCAATGTCTCGTTGCCGTCCACACTCTCAGACAAAACGGCTTCAAACGCGGCATCGTAATTTAGCCCTCCCGTGCGCTTCCACTCTTTCAACAAATCGGCAGATTGCTGTTCAATTTCCACCCGCACCGGCCGCAATATTTCCTGCGTCAACGCGTAATAGAGCAGGGCCAACAACAGCGTGCCCGCCAATGCAAACAGACATGCAGCAAGTGCAGCTGTGCGAAACGCCGTGCTTTTGAAAAGCCTAGGCCACATCGAACCGGTATCCACTGCCGCGAATCGTTTTAATCAAGGCTTTTGCAAACGGTTTATCAATCTTTGCCCGCAATCTGCTCATATGGGACTCAACAACATTGGTTCCCGGATCAAAATCAAGCTCCCACACCCGCTCGAGCAACATGGTGCGCGTCACAATGCGCCCGCGTTGGCGCACCAGGTAATCCAGCAACTGATATTCCTTCGCCACTAAATCAATCGACTGCCCGGCGCGTGTCACTGATCGTTCCAAATGATTGATCACCAGATCATCAAGCTGGGTTGTGGTCTGCGCACCCTCATCTAATGTCCGCCTGGAAAGAGCTGCCACGCGCGCGCGCAATTCTGAAAACGCAAATGGCTTTTGCAAATAATCATCGCCACCCGCCTCAAGCCCTTCCACCCGGTCATCAAGCCCACCGAGTGCTGTTAAAAACAACACCCGCGCTTTGCACCCTTCGCGCCTGATTTGCTTGACAAATGAAAGCCCATCAAGCCCCGGCAACATCCGGTCAACAATTAGAATATCATAAGGCGATACGCTAATCATATCAGATGCCGCAGCAGCATGGCCCGCCACGTCAACCACATGCCCCTCCTCAGTCAAACCCCGCGCCACATAGCGCGAAGCTTGGCCATCATCTTCAATCAGCAAGATTTTCATTTGGCGTTTAAGAAACTCGTTTCAACAAGATCAATACTAACCAGTTGCAGCTTGGATGCAAACAGCACACCAGCAGCATCATGCCGTTTCACCGCATCCACAGTGCCCGCGTCAAGAACATGTGCCAGATCAACCAGATCCTCATCTTTAAATTTTGGCACAAGTCTATCCCAAACCACATGCGCCTCTTCCGCCGTTTTGGCGGCTGCGGCCCAATCGGGGTTTGCATCTGAAGCCAAAATACTCAATTTAAAACCTGTATAATCCAGCATCGCAACATCTTTCGGAATTTTCGCATTATGCCAATCCGAAACATTCACAATGTCTTTGAACGTTTCAATCGCGGCCAGGGAAAGCGCCGTCTTTGAAGGGCCCTTGGCCAATGCTGCCATGGCTTCAGCACGCAGATCTAACTGTGCCGCCACATCAGCTTTCAAAAACCCATGCGCCTTTTTCAATGCGACCTTTAGGTCAACAAGCTTAGGCTGCGCCGCGGCCATGCCGTCTGCCGCCACCACATCCACCATATCTTCGCAAGCCGATGCTGCGGCCTCCATAACATCCTTCTGGGCCTGCGTGGCAGCTTTCACGGGCGTCATCAAACTTGCAGAAATCAATAGAATGGCAACACATAATTTATGAAAATTCATTTGGGTCATCCTTTCAAAATGAACAACCCAAATTCCCACCCAAACCTCGCACCGTCATGGCGCGAAAATTGAATCGGCGTAATGTGAAAAATAAAAAGGCGTCTCTCAGATCAACCCCGGCGCCTCATATCCCGTGCGCTCCACATATTCGGTATAACCACCGCCATATTGTTGCATGCCTTCAGGCGTCAGTTCCAACACGCGGTTTGAAAGGGCGGCCAGAAAATGCCTATCATGCGATACAAACAACATGGTGCCTTCATACTCTGAAAGCGCTTTGATCAGCATTTCTTTGGTCAATAGATCAAGATGGTTTGTGGGCTCATCCAACACCAGAAAATTGGGTGGATCAAACAACATCTGCGCCATCACCAGTCGCGCTTTTTCACCACCCGAAAGCACGCGGCACTTCTTTTCGACATCATCACCTGAAAATCCAAATGCTCCAGCAAGATTTCTTAAGCTGCCTTGGGTGGCTTGCGGGAAGGCATGTTCCAGTGATTCAAAAACGCTATGCTCGCCATCCAATAATTCCATAGCGTGTTGCGCAAAGTAGCCCATTTTCACACTTGCCCCCACGGTGACATGGCCTTGGTCGGCCTCGGCTGTTCCTGCAATCAATTTCAGTAACGTGGATTTTCCGGCACCGTTCACCCCCATCAGGCACCAGCGTTCCTTGCGCCGAATTTGGAAATCTAAGTCGGCATAAATGCGGCGCGCGCCATATGATTTATGCACTTTGGAAAGGCTCACCACATCTTCGCCCGATCGTGGTGCTGGCGCAAAATCAAAGGCCACAGACACGCGGCGCTTGGGTGGTTCTACGCGATCAATTTTTTCCAATTTCTTCACACGGCTTTGCACTTGTGCCGCATGAGAAGCACGCGCTTTGAAACGCGCAATGAAATTCAGTTCCTTGGCCAGCATGGCTTGCTGCCGTTCAAACGAAGCTTGCTGCTGCTTTTCGGCAAGCGCGCGCTGGGCTTCATAAAACTCATAGTCACCCGAATAGCTGGTCAGTTCGCCACCATCAATTTCGACAATCTTGGTCACGATCCGGTTCATAAATTCGCGGTCGTGGCTGGTCATCAGCAACAGGCCTTCATAGTTACGCAAAAACTTTTCAAGCCAGATCAAGCTTTCAAGATCAAGATGGTTCGAAGGCTCGTCCAGCAACATGGCATCTGGCCGCATCAACAAAATCCGCGCCAGCGCCACGCGCATTTTCCAGCCACCGGAAAGCTTGTCCACATCGCCGTCCATCATCTCTTGGCTAAAGCTAAGCCCCGCCAACACTTCGCGCGCCCGCGCATCCTGTGCATAGCCGTCGAGCTTTTCAAACTGCGCCTGAACTTCGCCATAACGTGCGATAATATCATCCATCTCATCCATGCGTGTGGGGTCGCCCATGGCCGCTTCAAGCTCAGCCATTTCAGCAGCCACAGCACTCACAGGCCCAGCCCCCTCCATCACCTCAGCCACAGCAGAGCGCCCCTGCATCTCGCCTACATCCTGACTGAAATACCCGATGGAAATGCCGCGATCCGTCGAAACTTGGCCCTCATCGGTTTCTTCTTGGCCGGTGATCATCCGAAACAAAGTCGTCTTGCCAGCGCCATTAGGCCCAACAAGCCCAATTTTCTCGCCCTGGTTCAGCGCCGCCGAAGCCTCCACAAATAAAATTTGATGGCCGTTCTGTTTGGAAATGGAGTCAATGCGGATCATGATGGCGGGGTTTAGGGGAGGCGGGGGAGGAAGGGAAGTGGGGCAAACTAAAGCCTTTTATGAATCGTGCATTCCGTCACTTCAGCTCCAGTAGACCACCAAGCTTAGTATCGCATATTCATTCTGTTTTCACTTCTTAAAATCGTTTGGCGGAAATGCTGATGTCTCCGCAGGCGGATAGTGGTGTTGGTCTGTTTGCGTTGCGTCCGTCCACGACCGACCAGCCATCGCCGCCCCAGCCTAAAGCAATGGGGTGGATCATGTCTTGGGTTGAACTATTGGCATTGATGTAAACGACTTTCCGTTCGCGAATTGCATCCGCCAGCGCCTCAACTCTGATATCAGTTTCTTGCGCGTGAGTGTACTCAAATTGAAATCGCTTACGAGCAATTTCTATTTTCTCGCGGATGGTGTCGGTGAAAGATTCAACCAATTTGGCAACGGCGCGTGCACCTGCTGTGCGTATGCCCAATTCGTCGACCGCTGGTGTAGATTGTGAAAGAATAACTGCCAACGCTTCAATTTCTTCAGCTGCAAAACCTGTAAGCCTGGTGCGATAGTTGAAGCCAAGCTCGATGCCGCCCTGCTGTCCGCGGTGGACGACAATCGGCAAGCCCGCTTCTGAAAGTGCGTCGACATCTCTCAGAACAGTTCGTTGGGTTACTTCGAGTTCTTTGGCGAGAGCTGAAGAAGTTAAACGCCCGCGATTTTGCAACAATAAAAGAATGTGAAGGAGGCGAGAAGCACGCATAGTGCATTATTAATCATCTTTCATATATGACACAAGATGTCATGTATGGTGCTTTAGTGTGCTGGTTCAAAGCGAGGTAACCATGCATTTTGAAGTCAAACGCCACATAAATGCCAGCCCGGAAACGGTGTGGTCTATCATTACAGACAAAGGCCGCTTGGTTTCCGGCGGTTTTGGTGTTTTAAAGATTGAAGGCGATATCCGCCTCGGTGCAAAGATTAAACTGTGGTCAGAGACAAATCCGGGGCGGGCATTTCCCTTGCGTGTCAGCAGTTTTGCGCCACCCTCTTTCATGGTTTGGGAGGGCGGCATGCCATTTGGCTTGTTCAAAGGGGTTAGGCGCTATGCGGTCGAAAAGTCAGCGCAAGGGTGCAGCTTTCACATGCGCGAGGATTATACTGGGCCGCTGGCGGGTTTGATCGGAAAATCCATTCCTGATCTTGCGCCGTCATTCGAAAAATATGCAGATGAATTGAAGCGGCAAGCTGAAGGAAGAACATGATGGCAAAGGTTACTTATGGCACTGGAACGAAGGACGACCCATGGATTTTAAAAACGCCTTCGTTGTCGTCGGAATACCAAGCTTGGCGTGATGATGAAAAGAAGGCCTTGGTGGTGCAGGTTGGCAGCACACAACTGTCCTATCAGCTGCGTTGCATCGAAGATTTACAATCCATGTTAAAGAAAAACGGTGATTGGATTTTGCTCGGAAATGCTGATGAAGGAAAGCCCGCCGCAGAAGGAAGCGTGGAGGCCTGGGGCCGCGATGCCAAAAATCCGGTGAAAGGCTATTACGGTCTGCGCAAAGGTTATCGCGGTCGCTTCGCCAATTATGTGCCGCCCGTGCTGGAACTACTCGGGCTTGCGGAAGTGGAGCATAATCCGCGTAACAACAGGATGCGGGCGAAGTGATCAACAAAAAAACCCCGGCGTTTCCACCGAGGTTCCATAATTTCACCTGAGTGCGTTGGATTTAGAAATCCATACCGCACATGCCGCCGCTTCGCCTCAAGAATCCAACAACTCCCGCCGCGCCGCCGACGCTAAAAATGCTGATCTTGTCTGGCTTCTCTGTTTGGCCAATCCATCTATCGCCTCAAGCAAACCTAAATCCAGCGACACATTAATCCTCGTCGTGGAGCCACGGTCACGCACCAGTGGCATGGCGGAGATAATGGCGCCTTTCATGGCTTCCACAAGATCAGGATCGGCGTTGATGGCTTCGAGGGTGCGGCGGCGTGGGCGTTGCTTCGCCATCAGCCTCCATCAAGCGTATATGGCCAGAGAGAGCGTCAACCGCATTGGTCAGCGCTTCATCCAGCGTGTCACCAGCCGGGGTGCAGCCAGGCACGTCAGGGAAGCTGACGCCATAGCAACTGTCTGAGTCTTTTTGGAAGAGGGAGACGAAACGCATCTGTGAAATTCTCGAACGAAATAATTTTAAACTATGCCGTCATCGCAAAGCGGCGCGTAGGTTGCGGCACGTTATGGCCGAGGTCTTTTGCGGCTTCAATCCAAGCTTTGATTGCATCTTCCACATTGGCAAACGCTTCTTGTGGCGTTTCGCCATCACTCATGCAGCCTGGCAAGTCTGGCACAGTTGCAACAAAGCCGCCGCCGTCTTCGGCAGATAATGGTTCAACGATAATCGCATAGCCACTTATGTTCATGTTAATTTGCTCAATGCATCCGCAAATCTTACCAGATTTTTGATATATACAGCTTTTATGGGGCGTTTGAAAGGGATGGTCAGTTTCGTCGGTATTTTAGCGTGACCGACTTTGTAATGCGACCCTCCGCCTGTGATGGGCATGCAATACATTTCAAATTCTCGGCAAAGGGATTCCACATCAGCGATTTTCCAATCGCTTTGTGGATTGCGCCGCATGGCTTCCAGTCGCTTGCTCATTTCTGTCTCCTATCCTGAATCGATAGGCAGTTTAAGAGTGTCTGCGCTGCGTCAACGTGATGACCCAACAAAAAAACCCCGGCGTTTCCACCGGGGTTCCATATCTCGCAAAAGCAACCGAACTTAAAAATCCATGCCGCCCATGCCGCCGCCCATGCCGCCTGGCATTGATGGTGGGGAGTTCTTTGGTTTTTCGGCGATCATCGCTTCGGTGGTGATCAAGAGTGAAGCAACTGATGCCGCATCTTGCAGGGCCACGCGCACAACCTTGGTCGGATCGATGATGCCAGCGGCGATCATATCCACATATTCTTCGGTTTGTGCGTTGAAGCAAAAGTTGCCTGTCTTCTCAAGCAACTTGCCCACAACGATAGAGCCTTCAACACCAGCATTTTCAACGATCTGACGGATTGGAGATTCCAAAGCCTTCGATACGATCTTGATGCCGGCCATTATCTCTGGATTGTCAGAGTGCAGCGCATCCACAGCTTTCTTGGCGCGCAGCAAAGCCACACCACCACCAGGAACCACGCCTTCTTCAACAGCAGCGCGTGTGGCATTGAGAGCATCGTCAACGCGGTCTTTGCGTTCCTTCACTTCGATTTCAGTTGAACCACCAACCTTGATCACCGCAACACCGCCAGCCAATTTGGCCAAACGTTCTTGCAGCTTTTCTTTATCATAGTCAGAGGTTGTTTCTTCAATCTGCGCCTTGATCTGTGCGCAACGGCCCGTGATGTCGGCCTTCTTGCCAGCACCATCAACGATGGTGGTGTTTTCCTTTTCAATGCGGCAGCGCTTTGCACGGCCAAGCATATCAAGGGTTACATTTTCCAACTTAATGCCAAGGTCTTCAGAAATCACCTGACCACCGGTCAAAGTCGCGATATCTTCCAACATCGCCTTCCTGCGATCGCCAAAGCCTGGTGCCTTAACAGCAGCAATCTTCAATCCACCGCGCAGCTTGTTCACAACGAGTGTGGCCAAAGCTTCGCCTTCAATGTCTTCAGCAATGATCAACAATGGCTTTGATGTTTGAACCACAGCTTCGAGAATGGGCAGCATCGCTTGCAAAGAAGAAAGCTTCTTCTCATGCAACAAGATGTAAACATCTTCGAGTTCTGCAACCATCTTATCAGCATTGGTGATGAAATAAGGTGACAGATAACCACGGTCAAACTGCATGCCTTCAACAACTTCAAGTTCAGTCTCGGCAGTCTTGGCTTCTTCAACGGTGATAACGCCTTCATTGCCAACTTTTTGCATCGCTTTGGCAATCATGTCGCCGATGGACTTTTCGCCATTGGCAGAAATCGTGCCAACCTGGCCGATTTCTTCTGTGGACTTGATCTTCTTTGAACGCTTCTTGAGGTCTTCAATGGCGCAAGCCACAGCCAAATCAATGCCGCGCTTCAAATCCATTGGGTTCATGCCAGCAGCAACATTCTTTGCACCTTCGCGAACAATCGCTTGGGTCAAAACTGTTGCAGTGGTTGTGCCGTCACCAGCGATGTCGTTGGTCTTGGAGGCAACTTCACGCACCATTTGTGCGCCCATGTTTTCGAACTTGTCTTCCAGTTCGATTTCCTTGGCAACGGTCACACCGTCCTTGGTTGTGCGTGGTGCGCCAAATGACTTGTCGATCACAACGTTGCGGCCCTTAGGACCCAAAGTCACTTTCACAGCATTGGCAAGAATGTCGACACCGCGGAGCATTTTCTCACGCGCTTCGGCACCAAATTTTACTTCTTTAGCAGCCATAATTTATTTCCTTAATTTGAGTTGTTAGAAAGAAAAGACGGAGAGATTATTGCTCCATAACGCCCATGACGTCAGATTCCTTCATGATCAAAAGCTCTTCGCCGTCGATCTTCACTTCGGTGCCCGACCATTTGCCAAAGAGCACGAGATCGCCCTTCTTCAAATCGATAGGGATCAATTTGCCAGCTTCATCGCGGCCACCAGGGCCCACAGCGATAATTTTGCCCTGCATTGGCTTTTCTTGAGCGGTTTCCGGAATGATGATGCCACCCTTGGTCTTGGTGTCTTCCTCAACCCGCTTCACGACAACACGGTCGTGCAAAGGACGGAATTTCATGATAATACTCCTGTAAACTATTGTTTTATTTGATTAAAGTTGGCGCAA
>JAYTSN010000332.1:0-9643 GCA_043745625.1 Aestuariivirga sp.
GGAACAATAGTAATGCTGCTTGATGCCAAAAAAACTTCGCTACTTATTGTTGACGTGCAAACACGATTGCTGCCAGCGATGGCAGAGTCTGAGCTTATCGTTTCTCGCTGTCAAATTTTGTTGAAGGCGGCGGAGGCTTTGGAGATTCCAGTTATGATTTCGGAGCAGTATCCCAAAGGTTTGGGGCATACAGTGCCGGAGCTGCTTTTCCCTTCTGCAACGGTTTTTGAGAAGCTTTCGTTTTCATGTTGGCGCGATGTTGAGATGCGCAATGCTTTTATTGAACTACATGAGCATGAACGGCCCTTGATTATTGTGGCTGGAATTGAGGCGCATGTTTGTGTGCTGCAATCTTGCATCGATATCTATAATGCGGGGTTTGGGGTTTTTGCGGTGGCCGATGCGATGGGTTCGCGTGATCCGAAATCTGCTGAGTTGGCGTATGAACGTTTGCGCGGGGCAGGCATTCAAGTGATCAACACCGAAATGGCCATATTTGAGCTAATGGAAAAGGCGGGAACGCCGATGTTCAAGGCGCTTTCGGCATTGATCAAATAACATAGCGGCTTATGCTGCATAAAAATCTGGAGTTCACATGGCAAAACAAACTGATTTCAACTGGGAAGACCCGCTCGATCTTGAGAGCTGGCTGACGCAAGAGGAGCGGATGATCCGCGATTCCGCGCGGGCTTTTGCGCAGGATAAATTGCAGCCTCGTGTGAAATCAGCGTTTCGGGAAGAGCGGTTTGATGTTGAGATTATGACTGAGCTGGGAGAGATGGGGTTTCTCGGGGTGATGACCGATGAAAAATATGGCGGCAGCGGGCTTGGCTACGTGGCTTATGGTTTAGTGGCGCGCGAGGTTGAGCGCGTCGATTCTGGGTATCGGTCAGCGATGAGTGTGCAGAATTCTCTCGTCATGCATCCGATTGAAGCCTTTGGCACTGAAGCGCAGAAGATGAAATATTTGCCGAAGCTGGCGACCGGCGAAATGATTGGATGCTTTGGTTTGACTGAGCCTGATGCGGGATCTGACCCTGGCGGCATGAAAACACGGGCAGAGAAAACTCAGGGTGGTTATGTTCTGAATGGATCGAAGATGTGGATTTCAAATTCACCGATTGCCGATATTGCTGTTATCTGGGCGAAGCTGGACGGAGATATTCGTGGCTTTGTGGTTGAGCGTGGTTTGAAGGGATTTTCCACGCCGGAGATTAAGGGAAAAGTTTCTTTGCGTGCTTCGATCACGGGTGAGATTGTTCTTGAAAATGTTGAAGTGCCTGAGGATGCATTGTTGCCGCTGGCCAAGGGACTTGGCGGGCCATTTTCGTGCTTGAATAAGGCGCGCTTTGGCATTGCCTGGGGTGTTATGGGGGCCGCGGAGGATTGCTGGCACCGCGCACGCCAATATGTTTTGGACCGCAAGCAATTTGGCAAACCGCTGGCCGCCAATCAACTTGTGCAGTTGAAGCTGGCGAATATGCAGACTGAGATTTCGCTGGGCTTACAGGGTTGCTTGGCGCTTGGGCGTGGGCTGGAGCGTGGCACGTGTGCGCCACCGGCCATCTCGCTGATGAAACGCAACAATTGTGGCAAGGCATTGGATGTGGCCCGCATGGCGCGCGACATGCATGGCGGCAATGGTATCTCAGATGAATATCATGTGATCCGCCATATGGTGAATCTTGAAACGGTGAACACCTATGAAGGCACGCATGATGTGCATGCGCTGATTTTAGGTCGGGCGCAGACGGGGATACAGGCGTTTCAATAATGATGGCACTTGTTCGCAAGGCAGCTCATGAAGACGCAGCAGCGATCCAGGAAATTTACGCGCATCACGTTTTGAATGGAACCGCCAGCTTTGACACGAAGCCGCGGACACTCATTGAGACACAAGAACGCATTGCTACGATTAATTCTCGTGGATGGCCGTTTCTTGTGGCTGAGGTTTCGGGTGAAGTCGTGGGTTATGCTTATGTCACTCAATTTCGTGATCGGTCTGCGTATGCATCGGCGTGTGAAAATTCAATCTACATTCGCTTTGATAAACGCGGCTCTGGTTTCGGAAAAATTTTACTTGCGGAGTTGCTAATGCAATCCGAAATTTTGGGTTTCAGACAAATGATTGCTGTGATCGGCGGCGGTGAACCAGCCTCTATTGCGGTTCATACAAGTTTGGGATTCACCCATGCCGGGCGCATGAAATCCGTCGGACGCAAGATGGGCAAATGGTTGGATACCGTTTATATGCAGTTGCCTTTAGGCGATGGCGATTCAACGGCTCCTGCGATTGAGCCAATATGATATTTGAGATCAGACGCGCTGATCCGATGGATTTTATTTCGTTCCTGCGGGCAAGTGATGATTATGCCGCTTCACTCTATCCCGCAGAGAGCAACCATATGCTGGATGTTGGAACTCTGCGGCAACCACAAATGCATTTCTTCGGCGCTTCTGTAGACGGCGTTAGCAAAGGCTGTGGTGGATTTTGGGCGCATGAAGATCATGTTGAGATCAAACGTTTATGGATTGATCCATCAGCGCGTGGGCTTGGGCTTTCACGAAAATTGATGACTGTCTTGGAAGATGAGGCGCGAGGGCTTGGATTCAAAATTGCGCGGCTTGAGACTGGGATTTTGCAGCCGGAAGCGTTGGGTCTTTACCGCGCGCTTGGTTATGTGGACCGCGAGCCGTTTGGGGATTATAAGTTGGATCCGCTGAGTGTGTTTATGGAAAAGCTCTTATAGCAATCTTATGCCGTACAAGTATAACTTTTATAAACTCGATAACATCCCTAATATCGTTATACTTTACTGATGGATCCGATCAAAAATCCATTTGCGCCCGACGCAAGTTCGCTAATGATTTAAAAATGCTCTGAGTGGATTGCTGGGATCGAGCAAGAGTTTCACGGCCATGGCGCAACAGACGACGACCAAAAGTGGCCTGATGATTTTTGCGCCGTGCTTCATGGCAAAGCGGCTTCCCAGTTGGGCGCCGATGAATTGGCAGATGCCCATCACCAATCCAACCATGATGTAGATTTTTCCTGAAAAAGCGAAGACCAACAGGGCCGCCATGTTGGATGTGAAGTTCAGCAGTTTAGTTTTTGCTGTGGCTTGCATGAGGCCGAGGCCTATCAGTGTCACGAGTGCGAGCATATAAAACGAGCCCGTGCCGGGGCCAAAGATGCCGTCATAAAATCCAAGGGCAGGAGCCACACCAAAAGCGAATGCAGCTGAGGAAATGCGCTGTTTTTTGGATTGATTGGTGAGGTTTGGGGAGAACGCAAAATAGATCGCAATCAAGATCAGTAATATTGGTAACACGATAACTAAGAGATTCTTGGGTGCATAGTTGATCGTTAAAACGCCGCAACATGCGGCAATAAAAGTTGCGATCATTGTCGGAATGTTTTGTTTGATGTCGATATGGCCTTTGCGCCAGAAGGCAATGACCGCCGAGCCTGTTCCAAAGCTGCCTTGCAATTTGTTGGTGGCGAGCGCCGAGACGGGATCGAGGCCTGCCAGCAAAAGCGATGGCAGTGCAAGCAGACCTCCGCCGCCTGCAATGGCATCAATAAAGCCAGCCACAAGAGCGACGATTGCGAGGAGACAGAGCGTTGTGAACGGCATTATGCTTCTTTTATACCTGCAATCATCATGCGCAGATTATCCTCTTCAACAGCATGAAGTGAAACATGGGGTGGCAAGCGGCGCGCGGATTTAAGCATCGATAGTCCGTGTACGGACGACCATACATGCGTGGCGGCGACGGGCGCGCGCAAAGCACCTGTGACTTGGGCCACAGCGTTTTCGAGCTGAGACCAAGCATCATACGACGCTTTGGTGAGCGCCGGTGTCATCGACATTTTAAAGAAGTGGCCAAACATCAGACTATAGACTGCGGAATTATCATCAGCAAAGCGCAGATAAGCGCGGCCCATGGCGTAGAGCCTGTCCTCGGCAGTTTGGCTTTTAGAGTGTTGTGCGGCCGATCCGAGGGCCGAAACAAATTTTTCAAAACCGCGCGCGGCAATCTCGCCCAACAAATCCGCCATCGATGCAAAATGGTGTTTAGGCGCGGCGTGAGAGACACCTGCCCGCCTGGCGATTTCACGCAACGACACATTATCAATTGGCATTTCCAACAAAGCTTGCTCACCTGCCAGAAGCAACTGTTCGCGCAAGTCACCGTGGTGATAGGGTTTTTGTTGCAATTCGGACATGCCCGTAAAATTAAACCAATACCCCAATCTTTACAACGTAAAATTATAACTTGACAATGTAAATTTTAAATGGTTCGTATGTTTACATCGTAAAGATACAGATTACGGGGATAATTTTGTCGTTAGAGGATGCACATAAATGACAGCAGATTTTTTATTCAGTTTGGCAAACCCCATTGCCTTCGTGGGTTGGATTATTTTGGGCATAGGGATCATTTGGAACAAACCCATGCTGCGGGATAGAGTGGCGGGGCAGGCTTTTCCCTTTGGGTTGTCCCTTCTCTACACAATTTTAATTGATGCATTCTTTTTCAAAGCTGAAGGCGGATTTGATACGCTGGCTAATGTCCAAAAGCTTTTTACGTTCCCTTGGGCAGCGTTGGCGGGGTGGGTGCATTATCTAGCGTTTGATTTGTTTATTGGTGCGGTTATTTCACGAGACATCATGAAGCTTGGTATTTCACGATACTTTCTCATCGTACTCTTGCCACTTACATTCATGTTTGGCCCAGTTGGATATTTCGGCTTTGTCGTATTGCGCAGCGCTCTAGCAAAGAAGGAGATTTCAGCATGAACAGCGCAACTTCGGTCACTCAATTTCAAGATACAAGAATTGCTGGCCTCATTCACAGCGTTCGCCATGGAAACCCCTGGTTATGGCGGACGGTGATTGCGATGCTGATCGGATCGGTTTTATTATTTGCATTGCAGCTTTTCGATCAGCGCTTGATCAACGGCGTTAGTGTTTGGGACAAGCCTGCCAAATTTTTTCTTTCACTCGCCGTGCAATATGGCACAGTGAGCTGGGCTTTAAATTTATTGCCGGATGCAGACCGACTGAACAAAGGCATCAAGCGAGCGGTTTTCTTGATGCTGTTTTCGGGGTGGGCTGAAATGGCTTATATCGTCTTTCGCGCAATGCGCGGGGAAGCTTCGCACTTCAATACCGGCACATTGTTTTCTTCAATTGCTTACAGCGTGATGGGGGTTGGGGCAGTTTCACTGACTGTAACCGCTGCTTTTGTTGGATGGCGCATTTTCAGGCGCTCTAACAAAACAATTTGGCAAGCGGCGGCTGGACTAGGACTGATGGTCGGCGCAGTTTTAGGTACTATCGCTGGTTCATATATGTCAGCTCACAGTGGGCATTGGGTCGGCGGCGTTCAAAGCGACGCCAATAGTTTAACATTCTTTAACTGGTCGACAACGGGTGGCGACTTACGTGTTGCGCATTTTGTAGGATTGCACGCAGCACAATTTATCGCGCTGTCAGCTTTAACTCGCAGCAGGAATGTGGTTTATCTGACATGCATTGGATCAGCTATACTGACCGGAATTTTACTCGTGACATCTGGCAGTGGCATTCCGCTCTTCATCCCATAACACTCTTAAAAGCCGATCAGATGATGCTGATCGGCTTTTAAATTTGCATGCGTCTTTCTTATACACCTAGGGCCATTTTGGCTGCTGCTTCAGCAGCATCGCCCATCGATTTCACGTCGGCATCGGATTTGCCCGCGGTCTTGGCCATGCCTTCAGCGGCGGTGCGAACATCAGCAACTGATTTGGTTTTTTCTTCTGCTGACATTGTGGCCGCTTTTGCTTTCAATCCGTCAATCATTGTCTGAATTTGAGGATCGAGTGCCGTCAAGGAACCAGCAGCAGGAGTTGTCGCAGGTTTTGTTGCATCAACTACGGCAGGCTTGGCTGGATCGGTTGCGGGTGCCACTGTTTCAGCGGGCTTGGCTGGATCAGTCGTTGTTGTTTTTGTAGCATCAGCGCTGGCAGGGGGCGTTGCTGGCGCGGTATTTTGTGCAGTTTGATCTCCACACGCTGCTAGCGACAATGCAGATACTGACATCAACAAAATAATTAGCTTGTTCATTATTGATCCTCCTAACGGGACAGTTGATACGCCGCTCGTGATCATCATTTTTAATGCGGCGTGGTGACTTCAGAACCAAACAACTGGTCAAAAAGTTCCATTAACTTTTTTTAATAATTTAAAAAGATACATATTATAGATACTTAATCGATAATTTTTTGAATTTGCAGAGATTGATGTAGGTTAAATACCTGAATAGTCAGTCGTAGCGCGTTTGTTGGTGGATTGCAAAACGTGTTGCCGGCAATTCCTGTTGTTGGCCAAAGCGTGCAATTGAACTGGACAATCAGGGCGCAAAAGCAGGCTTTAAAGTCAAACCGCATGCTGCGAATTTATTGTTGGTGACGATGTGCGCGATGCATTTGCTGCGCGCCATTCCAAATGCGAAAAAGTATTTGGAACTTTAGATAGAGGGTTTGGATTATAACCCACGGCAAGACGGACAGTTTCTTGGCAAGCCCTATAAAATTGTGGACGGCAAAGCGGAGGTGACGGATGCAATGGGCGGGGGGGTGGAGATCAATCCGGAGTGGTTGGATAATGCTGCATATCAGTGCAGCGAATTTTCATAATTGCGATTCCTTGCAGTGTCAGACTGAAACGACTAGAACAGTACCTTCAAACAACGGAGAAGAAAAATGGCCCTCGAACTTCCTGCACTGCCTTATGCTTATGATGCACTTGGCCCTTATATGTCGAAGGAAACTTTGGAGTTTCACCACGATAAGCATCACATGGCCTATGTGACCAATGGCAATAATTTGCTGAAGGATTCGCCTTTGGCTAGCGCTTCGATTGAAGATATTTGCAAGGTTGCATTTGCTGATAAGGCCCAAGGCCTGATCAACAATATAGGCCAACATTATAACCATAATCATTTCTGGCAATGGATGAAGCCAAATGGCGGCGGCAACAAGCTGCCTGCTCAATTGGCGAAAGCTGTAGATGCTGATCTCGGTGGCTTTGACAAAATGCGCGCAGATTTTGTTCAGGCTGGTCTCACTCAATTTGGGTCGGGCTGGTGTTGGATTGCCGTTAAGGGTGGCAAGCTTGTCATTATGAAAACACCAAATGGCGAAAACCCATTGATGCATGGCGCATCGCCTATTCTGGGCTGCGATGTTTGGGAGCACAGCTATTACATTGATTACCGCAATGCCCGCCAAAAATATTTGGAAGCGTTCGTCGATCATTTGGTGAACTGGGAACATGTTGAGGAAATGCACTCTAAGGCGGGCGCGTGACTGTTTGGCAAAAGTCTAACAACTTTTGCGCTTCACGCTGTAAGGCATGACGCGACATCCGGTCTTTGATGGGCACAATGATGTGCTGTTGCGGCTTTGGTTGAAGAAATCAACCAAAGCCGTTTCCGATTTTATTGATGGCGAGGCGACTGGTCATCTTGATCTGCCACGCATGCATGATGGTGGGTTTGCGGGTGGGTTGTTTGCGATTTACACACCGTCTTTCGATGATGGCGTTGACCGCGAAAATTTAAAGCCAGCGCCTTACGCGCCTGTGTCCCACGCAATTGCTGCGCAAACAACTTTCGAAATGGCCACATTGCTTTTTGAATTGGAGCGCGACACTCCTAATAATGGGTTTCAGGTTTGCCGCAGTGTTGCCGATATTCGTGCTGCGATGGCTGTGGGCGCTATTGCCGCTGTGATGCATATCGAAGGGGCAGAGGCGATTGGCCCGTCGCTTGAGGGCTTGCAAGAATTGCATGCGATGGGGCTGCGCTCGATTGGCCCTTTGTGGAGCCGCGATAATGTTTTTGGCCAAGGTGTGCCGTTTAATTTTCCGGGCTCACCTGATATTGGCGATGGCTTGACTGAAGCAGGCAAAGCGCTGGTGCGGGAATGTAACCACATAAGGATTATGCTCGATTGCTCGCATCTCAACCTCAAAGGGTTCTGGGATCTAGCAAAAATAAGCGATGCGCCACTGGTTGCCAGCCATTCCAATGTTCATGCCATCTGCGCTTCACCGCGCAATCTATTTTACGATCAGTTGCAGGCGATTGGCCAGAGCGGCGGCATCGTTGGATTGAATTTTGCTGTCATCTTTTTGAATGAGGATGGCAGTTATCGCCATGACGTTTCGCCATCGGTCATGATCCGCCATATCGATTATATGCTCCGTGTGGCCGGCGAAGATTGCGTGGGGTTAGGCTCGGACTTTGATGGTGCGGGCGTTCCAAATTTCATCCGCGATGTGGCAGGCGTGCCGCGGCTTGTGGAAGCAATGGAGAATGCTGGCTATGGTGAGGCCTTGATCCGTAAAATCACATCGGAGAATTGGTTGCGGGTTTTAGGCAAGACTTGGGGACAGTAACTTGGGGGCAATAACTTGGGGGCAATAACTTGGGGAAATTAAAATGAAAGCGGTTTATTTCGAAGCCTTCCAGCAGATGCCAGTCATCGCCAACCTGCCAGATCCAACGCCGACCAGTAGTGGCATTGTTTTAAAGGTCGAAGCCACGGGCCTGTGCCGCAGTGATTGGCATGCTTGGATGGGGCATGATGCGGATACGAAACTGCCGCATGTGCCAGGCCACGAAATGGCGGGCGTGATTGCCGCCATTGGGCGCGATGTAAAGAATTGGAAAATTGGAGACCGTGTCACCGTGCCGTTCGTGGCGGGCTGTGGCCATTGTTTTGAATGCCACACGGGGCACCAGCATATTTGCGACAATCAGTTTCAACCGGGGTTTTCCGCTTGGGGATCGTTCGCTGAATATGTGGCACTGGAATATGCGGATGCGAATTTGGTGCGGCTGCCAGAGTTGATGAAGTTCGAGACGGCGGCGAGCTTGGGTTGCAGATTTGTGACTTCGTTTCGCGCCGTTATTGATCAGGGTCGGTGCAAGCCTGGCGAATGGGTGGCGGTGCATGGCTGTGGTGGTGTGGGCCTATCTGCCATCATGATTGCTGCCGCGATGGGAGCTCGCGTGGTGGCCATTGATTTGACGGATGAGAAATTGGCGTTTGCGAAAGAACTCGGTGCTGAGGTTTTGATCAAGGGCACAGGCGATGTGGCGCAAGCCGTGCGCGATGCGACAGACGGTGGAGCCAATCTTTCAATTGATGCTTTGGGCCATCAAGTTACAAGTTTCAATTCCATCTCCTGTTTGCGCAAACGCGGACGGCATGTGCAGGTGGGGTTGATGCTCGAGGAACACGCCCATGCGAAAGTGCCGATGGACCGTGTGATTTCTTATGAACTCGAAATTCGCGGCAGCCACGGCATGCAGGCGTTTCGCTATGGTGATATGATGGCGATGATTGAAAAAGGCGTGTTGAAGCCGGAGACGTTGATTGGCAATTTGATTTCGCTGGATGAAGCTCCGGCGGCGCTGGCGAATATGGACAGCTTTGGTGGTCTTGGCATTAATGTGGTCAATCGGTTTTAGGGTTGGGTTGTAGCAAGTATATTCTTTGTATAATCAGAGCGCTGCTTAAACTGATAAACATCAAGTATTCTCATGACCATCGACGATATCGCCAACCGTCTTAAATCCAAAT
>JAYTSN010000333.1:0-3333 GCA_043745625.1 Aestuariivirga sp.
GCAAATGGCCATCGTTTCTGCCAAGCGCCAGGTTCCCGATTTCGCCCCCGGCGACACGGTGATTGTAAATGTTAAGGTTGTGGAAGGCGAACGCAGCCGTATCCAGGCCTATGAAGGTTTGGTGATTGGTCGCTCTGGCGGCGGCATCAACGAAAATTTCACCGTTCGCAAAATGTCTTATGGCGAAGGTGTGGAGCGTATTTTCCCGGTTTATTCACCGATGATCGATTCGATTAAGGTGATCCGCCGTGGTAAGGTGCGTCGTGCTAAGCTGTATTACCTCAAGGGTCTCACAGGCAAGCGCGCACGTATCACTGAAAAGCTCACCAAGTTTGCAGCAGCCGTTTTGCCAAAGACATCGCCAGCTGAAGTTAAAGATTTAGCGCCAGTGGCGGCCGATGATGTATCGTTGATCGCGGGCGTGGGCCCAAAGATCAAGGATCAATTGATCGCCGAAGGCATCACATCTTTGAACCAGATCGCTGAAATGAACGACGAGCAAATTTTCGCCCTTGACGAAAAGCTCGGCCTTAAAGGCAAATCCAAGCGCGAAGAATGGGTTACTCAAGCCAAGGAATTGGTTGCCGGTAAGGCCCCACGTGCGAAGACTGATCAAAAGGCTGCTGAGGCCGCTAAGGCGTAAGGGTTTAGATATTGAATTGAAAAGGCCAGTTGTAAAGACTGGCCTTTTTGTTTTTCAAGCCATGCCAAAAACACAAGCCTTGACATATTGCACTGCAGCGAGCATATGGAACCTATCGCAATCAGCAAAACAGAATATGTGAGGCGCCAGATTGGCAGCCGTTCTAGCTGAATATGCGAATTTCCCGAATTATCCTTTCACATGGGGTGGTTTAAGCGCCTCGCTTGAACAGCCTGCGATTCCCGCATGCATTCACTCGGACATGGCTTGGCGCTTCCCCAATTGTTCCGAACGAGACTATTATTTTGACATCATTTAGCGACCTCCGCCTGTCTGAACCACTTCTGAAGGCCCTTGCCGCAGAAGGCTATGACACGCCAACCCCTATTCAAGCCCGCGCTATTCCTTCACTTCTAGAAGGCAAAGATCTGCTCGGCATCGCGCAAACAGGTACTGGCAAAACCGCTGCTTTTGCACTCCCCATCTTAGAGCGTCTTTCAAAGCACGCCGAACGGCCGGCCAAAGGCACCTGCCGCGCGCTAATCCTTTCGCCAACGCGCGAACTTGCAGCGCAAATCACCGAAAGCTTCAAGACTTACGGCAAATATATGAAGCTCTCGCGCGCCTGTGTATTCGGCGGAACCTCACTCGGCAAGCAGATGGAAATTCTGCGTGGCGGTGTTGATATCCTCGTGGCTACACCGGGCCGCTTGGTTGATCTTCTCGACCGCAAAGCAGTGACCTTGAGTAAGGTCGAAATTTTCGTGCTTGATGAAGTTGATCAAATGCTTGATCTGGGCTTTATCCACGCTATCCGCAAATTGACGGCCATGTTGCCGAAGCAACGTCAGAACCTGTTTTTCTCAGCTACAATGCCAAAGGAAATTTCAAACCTTGCTTCTGGCTTGCTCACTGATCCCGTACGCGTTGAAGTGGCTCCCGTGGCCACAACGGCTGAGCGTGTCAACCAATCCGTCATCCATGTTGATCAAGGTGCAAAGCTCGCACTGCTCAATGAGCTGCTCAAAGATAATAATATGACGCGCACTTTGGTGTTTACCCGCACCAAGCATGGTGCTGATAAAGTGGTGAAGGGTTTGGCCCAAGCCAACTACACAGCGTCTGCCATTCACGGCAACAAATCACAAGTGAACCGCGAAAAAGCACTGGCCGGATTTAAGAACGGCAAGATCATGGTGTTGGTGGCAACTGACATCGCAGCCCGCGGCATCGACGTTGACGGCGTGTCCCACGTCATCAATTACGATCTGCCACATGTTCCTGAATCATATGTTCACCGCATCGGCCGCACCGCGCGGGCGGGCGCTGAAGGTATTGCCATTGCATTCTGCGCTGGTGATGAGCGTTCGTTGCTGCGCGATATTGAAAAGGTTATTCGCAAGCCCGTCCCTGTGATGGTTCATGCTTTGGGTAAAGCGACTGTGCCAACCGAAATCACCGGAGCCACGCGCCCTAATGGTCGCTCAACCAAGCCACAAGGCGGCAAAAACCACCGTGGCCAGCCTGGGTTTGCAAAAAAGAAAGAATGGAGCCCCGTTGCAGGTGAAGGCCGCAGCGAAGGCGGTCGCTCTAACGCTGAGCGCAAATTCGGCAGTGCGCGCCCACCCGGCTCAAGCGCTCCAAAGCGCACAGGCAGCAAACCCAATTGGGCCAAGCGCCCAGAAGGTGGCGGCCAACGCCAAGTTCGCACGGGTTCGTAACATGATGACGAATTTGTAATTTCAAATTCGTCCAACTGTCACATCACACTTCTAGCCCTGTTTGGGTTTTCAAAACCAAACAGGGATTCTCACCATGAAACTGCGCTCCTCATTCTTGGCCGCCGCTTTGGCCTCTGGCCTCATCGCCACAAACGCAATCGCCGCTGGCACAATGAAGCATGTTTTACTCATCAGCATTGACGGCATGCATGAAACGGATCTGACCAATTTCATCGCCGCTAACCCAACATCAGCGCTCGCCTCCCTCGCAGGCCACGGCACGCATTATTCTATGGCAAGCTCAGCCAAGCCATCCGATTCATTCCCGGGCCTGCTCTCAATGCTGACTGGTGGCTCACCAAAATCAACTGGCGTCTACTATGATGACTCCTATGACCGCGCCCTGTCTGCCCCCGGTTCTGATTGTAAAATCAAAGGCACCGAAGTTGTTTACGACGAATCCATCGACAAGAACCCAGACGCCATTGATGGCGGTGGCGGCATTGATGAAGCCAAACTGCCACGTGATGGTGCCAATGGTTGCAAAGTGGTTTACCCACATGAATTCCTGCGCACCAACACAGTGTTCGAAGTGGCCAAAGCCGCAGGCATGCGTACAGCATGGTCAGACAAACACCCAGCTTACGAAATCGTCAACGGCCCATCAGGTAAAGGCGTTGACGACCTGTTTGTTCCTGAAATTAATTCAGCTGGCGAAATCACCAGCACCGCCGCCAAGACCGCAGCTTATGATGACACCAAAGTAGCCGCCATCATCAATCAGATCGACGGCAAATCATCGCTCGGTAAAGAAGGTGCAGGCGTTCCAGTCATATTCGGGATGAACTTCCAAGCTGTCAGCGTTGGCCAAAAGACTGTTGGCTATACCGATGCAAAGGGCACACCAACGCCTGATCTCGCTGAAGCCATCAAGCACACGGATGCCTCAATCGGCAAAATGGTGGCTGA
>JAYTSN010000334.1:0-3329 GCA_043745625.1 Aestuariivirga sp.
CTCTACAAAGCCTTTTGCAGAACAACTGGCTTTGGCGGCACCACACAGCGCGCCGAAAAAGCACCAGACAAAGCCACTGATCAATTCATCATGGTGCGCTTTGATGCCAACACCTCCTCGGGCTTGCCATGGGATTTTCACCCACGCCAAACCGCAATGAAGGTGAAAATCGGCGAGCAAAACATGGCCTATTATGATGCGCGCAACTTCGGTTCTAACACCAACACCGGCACAGCCGTGTTCAACGTATCGCCAGCCAGTGCGGGTGCTTACTTCGACAAGATCCAGTGTTTCTGCTTTACCAAGCAAACTTTGAAAGCAGGCCAAGCCGAAGAATTGCCAGTTTCGTTCTTTGTCGATCCAGCCTTGCTTGATGATGCTGATGCCAAAAGTATTAAAGAAATAACGTTATCATATACATTTTACCCGAGCTCCGATCCTGCTCTGCAAAGCAAGTCGGCGGCGAACACGAATTGATTTAAGGAGACGACGATGGCCGACGCACATGGCAAACACCACGATTATCACTTGGTAGCCCCAAGCCCATGGCCCTTTGTTGGTGCAGTATCTGCTTTCATATTAGCAATTGGTGCTGTCAATTTTATGCATCACCAAGATTCAGCCGCGACCCGTGCAAAACTAAACCTTCCAGCTGATCCAATGCACATGCCCGCAGTTATGATCATGTCATTGGGCTTTGCCCTTGTGCTCTACACCATGTTTATGTGGTGGCGTGATGTGATTGCTGAAGCACGTGCAGGTGATCACACACCTGTGGTTGGTTTGCATTTGCGTTACGGCATGTTGATGTTCATTGCCTCTGAAGTCATGTTCTTCGTGGCATGGTTCTGGGCATTCTTCGATGCCAGCTTGTTTGCAGGCGAGGCCAAGATGGCAGCCCGCGTGGCTGTCACAGGCGGCATCTGGCCACCAAAGGGCACCATTGTTTTTGACCCCTTCCACTTGCCACTGGTCAACACCCTCATTCTTCTAACCTCCGGCACCACGGTCACTTGGGCGCACCACGCATTGCTGAACAATGATCGCAAAGGCCTGATCAATGGTTTGATCATCACTGTGTTATTGGGCTTGGTGTTCACATGCGTGCAAGCCTGGGAATATGGCCATGCACTGTTCACCTTTAGCGGCAATATCTATGGCTCCACCTTCTTCATGGCCACAGGTTTCCACGGCTTCCACGTGATCATCGGTACAATCTTCCTGATGGTGTGTTTGTACCGTGCATGGAAAGGCGATTTTACGCCGCAACAACATTTCGGCTTCGAAGCTGCCGCTTGGTATTGGCACTTCGTGGACGTGGTCTGGCTGTTCCTGTTTGCCGCAATCTACATCTGGGGCTCACATGGCGGCGTCATGCCGATTGAGTGAGGTCTTATTTCTTCGCCTCTTTGGTGAGGGCTTTCACAAATGGAATACATCACTCTTCCCCCGTCGGGGGAAGGTGGCGCGAAGCGACGGATGAGGGCTGCGGCCACTTGGCCGCAGTAATCGGGGTCATGGCTTTTCAAGTAGAATTCTGAATGCTTGTTGTCCTCGCTTCGGCCCTCATCCGCCCTGCGGGCACCTTCTCCCGATAGGAGAAGGGCAAAGATTAGTTGTATGCGATAACCCTTCCTTTGTGAGGAAGGAGGAGAATTTATGACCGAAACCAACTACCCCGACCTCTCACCCCTCAAAACGGGCCTTGCCGGGAAATGCCCGCGCTGTGGCAGGGGCACATTGTTCGCGGGGTATTTGACAGTTGCAAAATCCTGCAGCAATTGCGGCCTGTCATATGCCTTCGCCGATTCAGGTGATGGCGCAGCGTGGTTTGTTATGCTCTTTGCATGCATTTTTGGCGTTGGTTCAATCCTCGGCGTTGAAGTGGCCTACAGCCCGCCTTACTGGGTGCACACCTTGATCGCCATCCCCACATTGATCATCATTCCCATATTGTTGCTGCGCCCCGTCAAAGGCATGTTCCTTGCCCAACAATGGAAAACTGGCGCACAGGAAGGCCGCAAAGTCGAATGAAAACCCGCCTCTGGCCCATATTACTAGCAAGTACCATTGGCATCGCCATCCTGCTCGGTTTAGGCGTTTGGCAGATTAAACGGCTGGGCCAAAAAGAGGCGTTGATATCATCACTTGAAAACCGGTTAAAGATCCCGCCCATTTCCCTCGCTGAAGTCTTGGTAAAACTGGGGCAGGGCGAAGATATTGAATACCTGAAGGTCATCCTCACCGGACAGCCAGACCCAAAAAACACATTCCGCAAAGTAACCAGCATTAATGGTGATCCCGGCTGGGAGATCATAGCACCATTTAGAACTGACGATGGCAGTTTGGTTCTGGTCGACTTAGGCGCAATAGCTGAAAACCAACCCCTCAGTTTGGCCGACACCCCACAAACCATCGTGGGCGTTGCACGCTTTCATAACAAGGGACGCGGCTATTTCGATAACGACAATGATGCGGCAAAAAACATTTGGTATTGGTGGGATGTGCCCGCAATGCTGGCCATGTTAAAGCACATTGCAGCCGTTCACGCCGCACCGTTTATTTTACAGAAACTACCAAGCAACATTGAAAACGAAGTGCCACTGGCCGAGCTTCCCAAAGTCGAACTCGCCAACAACCATCTGGGCTACGCCATAACATGGTTTGGCCTCGCGGCCGCACTGGCAGGAGTGACTGGGTTTTACCTGTTTTCGTTGAAAAAGTCTGACGCTTGATGCGTGGTGTCGCTCGCGCTAAAGCCCTGACGAAACTGGAAAACGAATAATGAAATATATCTCCACGCGAGGCCTGGCCCCGATTCTTGATTTCGAAGGCGCCATGCTTTCTGGCCTTGCACGCGACGGCGGGCTTTATGTGCCAGAGCAATTTCCTCAAATCTCGCGTGGTGAACTGCTAGCCTTGCGCGGCAAGCCTTATGCCGATGTAGCCTTTGCCATTGTCAGCAAATTTACCGATGGTTCGATCCCCGATGCTGATCTGAGAAAAATGATCGACGCGGCCTATGCCACATTCCATCACCCCGCCACCACGCCAATAAAACAGCTGGCCCCCAATCAATATCTGCTCGAACTTTTCCACGGCCCCACCATCGCCTTCAAAGATGTGGCCATGCAATTATTGTCACGCATGATGGATTGGTCTCTCGCCAAACAAAACCGCAGAGCTGTGATTATCGGCGCAACATCGGGCGATACAGGTGGTGCGGCCATTGACGCCTTCCAACATTCCAAAAACGCCAGCATCTTTATTCTGCATCCGCACGGCCTCGTGTCCCAAGTGCAGCGTCGCCAAATGACGACAGTCACCAG
>JAYTSN010000335.1:0-24205 GCA_043745625.1 Aestuariivirga sp.
GCCATTGGTGCGGCAATTCAAGGCGGCGTTCTCAAAGGCGAAGTGAAGGATGTGTTGCTGCTGGATGTCACACCTTTGTCACTCGGCATTGAAACACTAGGCGGCGTGTTCACACGGTTGATTGACCGCAATACAACGATCCCAACCAAGAAGAGCCAAGTGTTCTCAACTGCTGACGATAATCAGACAGCTGTGACCATCCGCGTGTTCCAAGGCGAACGCGAAATGGCGGCAGATAACAAGTCGCTCGGGCAATTCGATTTGATGGGCATCCCGTCGGCACCACGCGGCATTCCACAAATTGAAGTGACGTTTGATATTGACGCCAACGGCATTGTGAATGTGTCGGCCAAGGACAAAGCCACCAACAAAGAACAGCAAATCCGCATTCAAGCCTCAGGCGGTTTGAGCGATGCTGAAATCGAAAAGATGGTGAAGGATGCTGAAGCCAACGCCGCTGACGATAAGAAGCGCAAAGATGCCGTTGAAGCCAAAAACCAAGCTGAAAGCTTGATTCACTCTACGCAGAAAACGCTGAAAGATGCTGAAGGCAAAGTGCCTGAAGTTGATAAATCAGCCATTGAAGCGGCTATTGTTGACCTCAAGGCTTCAATTGAAGCTGGTGATGCCGATGATATCCAAGCCAAGCAAACAGCACTCATGCAGCTTTCCATGAAGATGGGTGAAGCTTTGTATAAGGCTGGTAGCCCAGCTTCGCCGTCAGGTGCTGCTGATAATGATCATGACGAGGCTGATGACAAAGTCGAACGCGACGAGATGGACGACATCCTCGATGCCGAGTTCACCGAAGTCGATGAGAAGAATAAGAAGTAAGTTTGCTTAAGTTTGTAAGCTCCCGTCTTACCGTTACCCCAGCGCAAGCTGGGGTCCCGCTTTAATGTAATTCAAGACTTTAAAGCAAGCGGGATGCCAGCCTTCGCTGGCATGACAGATTGATGGGTTTTTAATTTCAGCTTAGTAGATTTCTTCCGACGACAAATTTGAGTATGACTCTTTAATGGCCAAGCGCGATTTTTACGAAGTACTAGGTGTTGCCAAAGGTGCCGATGAAAAGGCACTGAAAACCGCCTATCGCAATCTAGCAAAGAAACTCCACCCTGATGCAAATCACGGGACAAAGGAAACCGACGCTAAATTTAAAGAATTGAACGAGGCCTATGACGTCCTCAAAGACCCCCAGAAAAAAGCTGCTTATGATCGCTTCGGCCATCAAGGTTTCGAAAACGGCGGCGGTGCGCGCGCTGGCAGCGGAGGGCCAGGTTTCGGGCCTGAATTCAATTCCTCCATGTCTGATATTTTTGAAGACCTGTTTGGCGACTTTATGGGCGGCCAGCGCGGTGGCGGCCAAGGCCAGCGCGGCCGTGCGGGGGCGCGCGGCAACGGCGCAACGCGTGGTTCTGACTTGCGCTATAATCTCGAAATCAGTCTCACAGAAGGCTATTTCGGTAAATCTGCCACGGTGCGTGTCCCTTCATCTGTGTCTTGCGATGTTTGTAAAGGTTCTGGCGCCAAACCGGGCACACAACCTAAAACTTGTGGCACATGCGGCGGTGCCGGTGCGGTACGATCGCAATCAGGCTTCTTTACAGTTGAACGCGCTTGCCCCACGTGTGCGGGCCGCGGCCAGGTGATCGCTGATCCGTGCATGGCCTGTGGTGGCCAAGGGCGGGTAACCAAGGAACGCAATTTGAATGTCGCCATTCCAGCAGGCGTTGAAGATGGCACGCGCATCCGCATGACGGGTGAGGGCGAAGCAGGCCTCCGCGGTGGACCCGCAGGTGATCTTTATATTTTCATCTCCATGCGCGCCCATGAATTTTTCCAACGCGATGGTGCGGATCTTTATTGCAAAGTGCCTATTTCCATGTCGACTGCTGCATTGGGCGGCGAAATTGAAGTGCCAACCATAGACGGCAAAAAAGCCCGCGTGACCATTCCTGATGGTGCTCAAAACGGCAAACAGTTCCGGCTGAAATCCAAAGGCATGCCGGTGCTGCGCTCGGCCCAACATGGCGATATGTATATTCAGGTGAGTGTCGAAACCCCCGTCAACCTATCGCGCCGCCAGCGCGAACTGATGCAAGAATTCGACAAAGAAGCCCGCAATAACTCGCCGGAGTCCGAAGGGTTTTTTGCGAAGGCTAAGGCGTTTTGGGATGGGTTTGGGGGTTAGAAATACATCCGCGCGGCTTCAGTCCACTGAAGCCTATTGATAATCTTTTGATATTCGACGCGGCCCCATTTGGGTGGGTTCCCTTCGATGAAAGTTAGACAGTTCGCGGCAGTTGTTTCAAATTCCGATGGGTAGCATAAACCTAGTCTTATTAAAGCATTAGCAATCTCAACAGAAATGCCTGTTGAACCTGAAGTTTCCCGCCAACTAAAACTGTCTGTCCCATCTTGAGCCGCAAGCCTTACGACTGCGTTGATCAAGTAATCCAATTTTTCACCTTTGGAAAAATTGTCCGCAGCAATTTTTTTGAAATCTTCTGGGCCTGAAATGAACCTCCAGCGACGAAAAGGTATGCTTGGGGTGGCGGGCGTTAAAATTTCTAATTTATAGAGCGCGTTTGAAACACGTTCATAAGCGCCCATACAAATGTCATCAAAGATAGGAACTTTGCCGTCGGACTCCGAACGGAGATATTTATATGCATTAAAGTGCAAGGAATTCTGCAATATCTTCGTAAGGAACAATATTTGAAGTCACTTTCTTTTCCTGTTTCAAAAACGCTGATTCAATCGAAAAGCCGCAAATAATCTTGCGCGCCGTGCAGAACGTGAATGATTTCAATCTGATCGAGCTTAATGCGATAGAATATCAGATAATTGCGATAGGCTTTCTTGCGCAGTCCTTTGTCTTCGTATTTTGGAGCCAAAGGATATTTTTCTGGATAACTCAAGATTTCTGAGCATGATGACTTAAGTTCTTGCACAAATTTAATAGCACGCTGCGGATTGTCCGCGGCAATCCAATCGCTAATCGTCTCCAAGTCGCGCAGTGCTTCCGGCGTAAAGTATAGTCTCATATCATTGCGCGATATTTGGCTTCAAGCCGATCAAAAACTTCTTCTGCTGGAATAAGTCTGCCTGCGTCTGCATCCGCCAAACCCCGGGTAATGGCTGCATCAAGTGCCGCTAACTTCGCCTCACGCTCCTGCACCAGCCGCACACCTTCACGCAAAACTTCACTCTTTGAGTTGTAGCGGCCTTCTTCCACGAGCTTGCTAACGTAGTTTTCCAATGTTGACCCAAGATCAGCACTCATAGCCATTTGAATTCTCCTTTGATTGCAATATAACAATTCCAATAATAGTTATCAATCGGAGTTTCGCCTATGCCCAAAGCCTATTGGATTGCCCATGTCACCGTGTCAGACCCTGACCAATATAAATTCTATGCCGCTGATACTGGTGTTGCGTTTAAGAAATACAACGCGACAATTCTCGCGCGGGGTGGAACGCATGAAATAATGGAAGGGCAAGGCCGGCCGCGCAATGTGGTGATTGAATTTCCTTCGCTCCAGGCAGCAATTGATTGCTATAATTCTGAAGAATATCAATCGGCCAAGGCCAAGCGCCTCGGTGCTGGCGAAGCGGACATCGTGATTGTTGAAGGCGTTTAAAGATGGGCACAATCAAAAATATCGACCCCATTCCGCAACTTGGATTTGGAACGTGGAACCATAATGGTGAAGAAGCCTATAACGTAACACGTTGGGCTTTGGAAACAGGCTTCCGCCATATCGACACAGCAGAAGGTTACAACAACGAAGAATTTGTTGGCCGTGCCATTGCTGAATCAGGCATTGACCGCGCGCAAATTTTCATCACAACAAAAGTGGCACCTGAAAGTTATGCGCCGGGCAAGATCATGGGCCATGTCAACACCTCGCTCGAAAAATTGCGCGTGGATAGGGTTGATCTGTTGCTGCTGCATTGGCCGTCGGTCAAAGACCAATATGATGTGAATGATTACGTGCAACAATTTGCCGAAGTCTATGATGCAGGTTTAACCAAACATATTGGTGTTTCCAACTTTACCAAGAAATATCTCGATGCTGCCATTCGCATTCTGGGTGATCGTCCGATCAGCTCCAATCAATGCGAAATTCATGTGCTCAATCAAAACCACATCATTGTCGATTACTGCAAATCCAAGAATATTCCGATGACCGGCTATTCGCCTCTGGCGCGAGGTGCGTTGACGCATAACCCAACACTCATGGGCATCGGCAAAAAACACAATTGTTCAGCCAATCAAGTGGCCTTGGCATTTCTGTTGGCTGAAGGCTATGTCGTCATCCCGTCGTCCAGCAACAAAGCCCGCATCAAAGAAAACTTTGATTCAAGGGACGTGGTGTTAACCATTGAAGATATGACCATCATCCGCAAGCTCGATGAAGGTCGGCGTTTGGTGAATGGGGCGTGGTGCCCGGTATGGGACACTTAATCATTCCCCCCGTTCAAAAGCTGCGCTAAGGAATCCTTTTTCAACAAGGAATTCTCCATGCGCCCTTCTGGCCGTAACCTCGATCAACTTCGCGCCGTTTCGTTTGAGCGCAATGTTTCCAAACATGCTGAAGGCTCATGCCTGATCAAGTTTGGTGACACCCATGTGCTCTGCACAGCCTCGCTCGAAGAGCGCGTGCCACCTTGGTTGAAGGGCGGCGGCAAAGGCTGGGTGACAGCAGAATATGGTATGTTGCCGAGAGCTACAGGTGACCGCATGCGCCGTGAAGCAACCGCAGGTAAACAATCTGGTCGCACCCAAGAAATTCAACGCCTCATCGGCCGCAGCCTTCGCGCCGTCGTTGATCTGAGAGCCTTGGGCGAACGCCAGATCACACTAGATTGCGACGTGATCCAAGCCGATGGTGGCACACGCACGGCAGCAATCACCGGTAGCTTTGTGGCTTTGCACGATTGCATCAATTGGATGGTGGCGCGTGAAATGTTCAAAACCTCGCCGATCAAAGATCATGTGGCTGCTATATCTTGCGGCATCCACGGCGGACAGGCAGTGCTTGATCTTGATTACGCTGAAGACTCGACCGCAGAAACCGATGCAAATTTTGTGATGACTGGCTCTGGCGGCATCATTGAAGTGCAAGGTACAGCAGAAGGCGAAGCATTCTCCCAAGATATGTTGCTGCAACTCTTAGGCCTCGCCAATGGCGGCATTAAAACTTTGGTGGCGATGCAGAAAGAAGCATTGAAGTGATCCGCAAATTAAACAACGCAAAAATCGTCATCGCCACGCATAACAAAGGCAAGCTTGAAGAGTTTGCCGAGTTATTTAAACCGCATGGCGTGACGACGTTTTCGGCCGGTGGTTTGGGCCTTACTGAACCAGAAGAAACCGAAGATAATTTTCGTGGCAATGCCCGCATCAAAGCCTTGTTTGCGATGACGCATTCAGGCCATATCGCCATTTCGGATGACTCAGGCTTGTGCATTGATGCTTTAAATGGCGACCCCGGCGTTTACACCGCCGATTGGGCAGGCCCCACGCGCGATTGGAATTTGGCCATGCGCAATGTGGAAGAAAAACTGCAAGCTGCGGGTGCAACAGCACCTGCGCAGCGCAAGGCACAATTTAAATGCACACTCTGCGTGATGTGGCCTGATGGGCATGAGCGTTTTTTTGAAGGTGTGGCCCATGGTCAATTGGTGTGGCCCCCACGCGGCGCATTGGGCCATGGCTATGATCCTGTATTTGTGCCGGGTGGCCAAGATCAGACATTCGCCGAGATGACGCATGCGAAAAAGAACTCTCTTTCGCATCGCGGCCTCGCGCTGGAACAATTGCTTCGTGACCTTTTCTGATCAAGATTTCGGCGTTTATATTCATTGGCCTTTCTGCAAGGCCAAATGCCCCTATTGCGATTTCAACAGCCATGTCCGCCATGAAGCCGTTGATCATATGTCTTATGCGCGGGGGTTAACGCGTGAGCTCAGTTGGCTGAAAGAACGCACAGGGCAGAAGCTCGTCACGAGCATATTTTTCGGCGGCGGCACGCCAAGCCTCATGCCGCCTGAAGCTGTGGCACATGTGCTTGATCACATCGCTACACTATGGACTGTGTTGCCCGAAGCTGAAATAACACTTGAAGCCAATCCCACCAGTGTGGAAGCCGAAAACTTTCGTGGATATAGAACCGCAGGTGTAAACCGGGTTTCTGTCGGCGTGCAATCGCTGAACGAAGCCGACCTCAAAGCTTTGGGCCGCCAGCATACGCCAGATGAAGCACTGGCTGCCTTTCGCTTAGCAGCCAAAATATTTCCACGTGTGTCATTCGATTTAATCTATGCCCGCCCGCAACAATCGCTTTCTGCATGGCGCGAGGAATTATCGATAGCGCTGAATGAACAACAAGGCCACATGTCGCTGTATCAGCTCACCATAGAGCCAGAGACACGTTATCAAGATTTGTTCGATGCAGGCAAATTGCAAATTCCCGATGATGATGATGCCGCTTCGCTCTATGAGCTGACGCAAGAACTGACTGAAAAATATAACCTTCCCGCTTACGAAATTTCCAATCATGCGAGCGCTGGCCATGAAAGCCGACACAACCTTACTTACTGGCGCTACGGCGAATATGCAGGCGCTGGCCCCGGCGCACATAGCCGCCTTGCATCAGGCTCAAACCGCCTTGCTCTGATGAGCGAAAAGCACCCCGAAACATGGCGACAGAATGTGCAGGCGCATGGACATTCGGTCACAGAAAACGGCGAGTTGACTCCGCAAGAACAAGCGGCTGAGTATCTGCTGATGGGACTGCGTATTAAAGAAGGTATTGATTTGGATCGTCATGCAAAACTTTCAGGCAAAGCAATTGACGTTGCAAAAATCGAAGCACTTGAAAATCTAGACCTTGTTGAGCGCCATGGTACACGCCTGATGGCCACCCATCGCGGGCGGCCAATTCTCAATGCCATTATCCGAGAGCTCAATGGCTGAATATTTCATTGGCCCCAATCGCTTTGATGCCCCCAGTTTAGAGGCAGGTCTTTATGTGACGGCAACACCCATCGGCAATCTCGGCGATGTCACGATCCGTGCATTGGCCTCGCTGGCTGCCGCAGATTATATTCTCTGCGAAGACACGCGCGTCACGTCACGGCTGCTCGAACGTTTTGGCATTCGCAACACTATGAAGCCCTATCACGAACACAACGCCGAAAAAGTGCGCCCAGCAATTATTGCGGCGCTGCAAGAAGGCAAATCTTTTGTATTAGTGTCTGATGCAGGCGTGCCATTGGTGTCAGACCCAGGCTACAGGTTGGTGCAGGCTTGCATCGCCGAGAACATTATGGTCACGGGCCTGCCTGGCGCATCGGCGGTGCTTACAGCGCTGGCACTTTCAGGATTGCCCACCGACACATTTACATTCTTAGGATTCCTCCCACAAAAACATAAAGCCCGTGTCGATCTCCTCACCAAATTCAAATCTGTGCCCTCAACTTTGATCGCCTTTGAAAGCCCGCACCGGATTGTGGATGCGCTGCTCGACATCACCGAAGCATTGGGTACGCGCCAGATGGCGATGGCTCGCGAACTCACTAAACTGCATGAAGAAGTGTTGCGTGGCACGGCGCATGAAATTCACGCGATATTATCAGGCCGCGAATCCGTAAAAGGCGAAATCTGCATCGTCATAGCGCCACCGCAAGATGAACCCACCATCACAACAGATGACGAAATCGAAAACGCAATCACTGAGGCTTTAAAAGATAATGCTTCATCAAAAGCTGCAAACATCGTGGCCAAAAAGTATGATTTAAAAAAAGAGGATATGTATGCCCGCATCCTCAAACGCAAATAGAATCAAAAATGAAAAGCGCGGACACAAAGCGGAAACAATCGCCCTCTCATTTCTGCGCCTGAAAGGCTATAAGCTCCTCGCGCGGCGGTTTAAATCTTATCACGGCGAGATTGATCTCATCATGCGCAAAGGCCAAACCACAGCCTTCATCGAAGTCAAAGCCCGCAGCACGACGGACGCTGCCATAACTTCCGTCACCACCTATCAATCCAAACGCATCAGCGCTGCCGCCGGATTATGGATGCTGCGCGACGCCAAGGCGGCAGCGGGATTTTGCCGGTTTGATATTGTTGCCGTGAATGCCTATCTTTGGCCAACACATATCCAGAACGCCTTTTCAGGAGAGATATAATGAGCCTCAAGATCGCAGTGCAATGCGACCCCATCGAACTATTTCAAATCGAAGGTGACTCTACTTTTGCCATGATGCTGGAAGCCCAAGCGCGCGGCCACGCACTGTTTTATTATCATGTGAAAACGTTGGCCTATATAGGCGGAACACTGTCGGCCGAAGGTTATGACGTGAAAGTGCAAGATAAAAAAGGCGGTCATTTTGAATTAGGCCCAAAGAAACGCATTGACCTTGCCTCGCAAGATTCAATCCTCATGCGCCAGGACCCGCCCTTTGATATGGGCTATATCACTGCCACACATTTGCTCGATATGATCCATCCAAAAGTGTTGGTGGTGAATGATCCCACGGAAGTGCGAAATGCACCCGAAAAACTTTTCATTCTGAAATTCCCAAACCTTATGCCACCCACTTTGATTACGCGTGACATAAGCGAGATTGATGCCTTCCGCCGTGAACATAGTGATATAATTCTCAAACCGCTTTACGGCAATGGCGGTTCAGGCGTGTACCGTACCAGCAATAATGATCAGAACTTTTCGTCAATTCTTGAAATGTTCAGTGAGCTCTATAATGAACCCTACATTGCACAAAAATATTTGCCCGATGTGCGCAAAGGCGATAAGCGGATTATATTAGTTGATGGCAAAGTGGCCGGTGCAATTAACCGCATCCCTGCCGAGCATGATAATCGCTCTAACATGCATGCAGGCGGCGTGGCAGCGCCAACGGAGTTGACCAAGCGCGAGCATGAAATCTGTGAAGACATCGGGCCGGAACTCAAAAAGCGCGGACTTATCTTCACGGGCATTGACGTGATAGGCGATTATATGACCGAGATTAACGTTACCTCTCCCACAGGAATCAGGCAGGTGAAACGCTTTGGTGGCGCTGATATTGCGGCATTGATCATGGATGCAATTGAGGCGCGGCGCGGCTGATGCTTAATATTGTAGCATTCGATGCCGACGACACGTTGTGGCACAATCTCATCCACTTCAACGCTGCCGAAAAGCGTTTTGGTGAGATGTTTGCAAACTATCTACCCGCAAACGATGCCGCTGCTCAACTGATGAAAACTGAAAGCCGCAACATTGCGCTTTATGGTTTCGGCGTGAAAAGCTTCACTTTGTCGATGATCGAAACCGCGATACTTATTTCAAACGGTGCCGTCGATGCCGCCACGACAGCAAAACTCATCGCCATGGGCCGCGATATGTTGGATCATGATGTCGAACTTCTGCCCCATGTTGAAGACACGTTAAAGGCCCTGCATGGGGATTATAAACTGCTGCTCATCACCAAGGGTGATTTAAAACACCAAGAGCGAAAAGTATTGGCCTCAGGCCTTGCCCACTTCTTCGAGGGAGTGGATATTGTCTCCGACAAAACCCCCGAAACCTATGCCCGGATCGCCAAGCGCCATGCTAGTAAGCCGGAGCAAATGCTCATGGCTGGCAACTCTGTTAAATCCGATGTGCTGCCCATGATCAGCGCTGGCGGCATCGGTGTTTACGTACCTTTTGAAATGTTGTGGGACCATGAGCATGGCGAGGTTCCAGTGGCCACTGAGCGATTTTACGAAGTGAAAAATCTGCGCGGCGTGGTCGATGTGGCGCGTCAACACTTTGTTATCAAAAAGGCTCAAGCGTAAGGTGAAACTGCTCTGCATCGATACGGCTTTGGCCTCGTGTTCGGTTTGCGTTTATGATGCGACCAACAGAATCATGCTTGCATCCGAACAACAGCTGATGGCGCGCGGCCACGCCGAAGCTTTGCCGCCAATGGTGGCGCGCGTGATGGCGCAGGCTGGAATTGGCTATGTTGATTTGGGACGAATCGCCGTGACGACAGGACCAGGAACATTTACGGGTATTCGCGTGGGCCTCAGCTTCGCGCGGGCGATGGGCTTGGCGCGCAACATTAAGGTGCTTGGCATCAACACGATGATTGCAACGGCAGTGGCTGTTAGTGAAACAAATACCATCGTCGTTCATCAAGCAGGCATGAGCGGGCTATTCTATTTTTATGACGGTGCAGAAGTTCAATTGGTTGCACCTGAAGAAATCGTTTCGCGCCTGCGCAGTGATCAACTGGTATTGGGTACGGGCGCTGAAACAATTGTCACACTTTCAAGTCGCCATGACCTCAAACGAAACCCACAACATGACTTACCATCTGCGTCCGGCTTTGCGGCCTATGCTGCAAGCCAGCCCCAGCCCACACATATGCCTGATCCGGTTTATCTGCGCGAAGCTGATGCCAAACCGCAGAAGGATCCATTGCGCGGATTGGCCGGTTTGGAAATATCGCCCTCTCAAGACTTAACGCTTTTAGCAAAGCTTCATGCCGCCAGTTTTGAAACCGCGTGGAGCGAGATGGATTTGGCTGAGGTTTTGGCCAGCCCGGGCTGCGTTGCATTATTGGCCACGTCGGATGATGGGCCTGTGGGTTTTTTAATCTACCGCGCCGTGGCTGACGAAGGCGAAATCATTACAATATGTGTAGACCCTGCCTATCAAAAGCGCGGCGCTGGTTTACATATTGTTTCAACGACGCAACACTTGCTGAAGTCATTCAATATCCGCAATCTATTTTTAGAAGTGGCGGCTGCTAACAAAGAAGCCATCTCGCTTTATACCCGCGCCGGTTTTGAGGAAGCAGGCAAGCGCAAAGCCTATTACGTCCGCAAGAATGGCGCAACTGAAGACGCCATTGTCATGCGGGTAAAACTGACTTGATGCGGCAGCTGCGCGCAAGTTTCATTCTGCTCGGCTTTTTATGCCTCACCCTGGCGCTCATGCCGGTTCAGTTCATTTTGGTTATTTTGCGTATTCCGACGGCGCGTTTATTGCCGTGGTATTATCACCGCATGCTTTGTCGGCTGCTTGGCGTTACAATAAACCTTAAAGGCCCAGTTTTAAAAACACCCACATTGCTGGTCAGCAATCACGTTTCATGGCTCGACATCGCGATTTTAAGTTCGGTGATGCCGCTCTCTTTCATTGCTAAACGCGAAGTCGGTGGATGGCCGATGTTTGGGTGGATGGCAAAATTGCAGCGCTGCGTTTTTATAAACCGAGAGAGTCGCTACAGCACTGGAAAATCATCAGCAGAAATTGCCAAGCGCTTGCATGCGGGTGATACGCTGGTCCTATTTCCCGAAGGCACGTCCAATGATGGCAACAGCGTCATGCCTTTCAAATCATCCTATTTTGGTGCAGCAGAAAATTTGGATGTTGCAGTGGTGCCCCTCACCTTGGCTTACCGCAGCAACTATAATCTAGCCCTCACCAAACGCCAGCGTCCCCGCTTTGCATGGTATGGTGATATGGATTTAGCCCCCCATTTATGGGAGGCATTAAAGGCTGGGCCGATTGAAGTTTCAGTTCGGTTTCATGAGGCTTTGCCTCAAATCCCCCGGAAAGAAATGGCAAAGCTCGCCCAAGCCACAATTGCCAAGAGTTTAACCGAAACGCTTCACGCGAGAGCATAAATCCGCTAGCAGAACACCATGTCTAAATCCGTTTATGTCAAAACCTATGGTTGTCAGATGAATGTCTATGACAGCCAGCGCATGCAAGATGTGCTGGCACCCTTGGGCTATGTGCCAACAGATACTCCAGACAACGCAGATCTCGTGATCCTCAATACCTGTCATATTCGCGAAAAGGCAGTTGAAAAAGTTTACTCAGAACTGGGGCGTTACCGCGATTTAAAATCTGAACGCGCTGGGCTAGGTCATGAAATGAAAATTGCCGTTGCAGGCTGTGTTGGCCAAGCTGAAGGCGAGGAAATTACCAGGCGCATGAAATCGGTTGATCTGGTTTTTGGGCCGCAAACTTATCACCGCTTGCCGGAACTTTTAAAGCAGAATGAATCCAGCGGCAAAGCCGTTATCGAAACCGAATTTTCGGTCGATGATAAATTTAAAGGCTTGGCCCAAAGCCAAGTGCGCCACCCCACATCGCGCAGTGTCACGGCATTTCTGACAATCCAAGAAGGCTGTGATAAATTTTGCACATTCTGCGTGGTGCCCTATACCCGCGGCGCCGAATTTTCGCGACCGGTTTCTCAAATCATCGAAGAAGCGCAACAGCTTGCGGATCAAGGTGTAAAGGAACTTACTTTGCTAGGCCAGAATGTGAATGCTTACCGTGGCCCTGCTGTAAACGGAACCCAATCGCGGCTGGGTACGTTGATCAATGAACTGTCACATATTAACGGTATCCAACGTATCAGATACATGACCAGCCATCCACGCGATATGAGTGATGATTTAATTGAAGCCCATGGCTCCAATCCCAAGCTGATGCCTTATCTGCATTTGCCCATCCAATCAGGTTCAAACCGCGTATTAAAAGCTATGAACCGTGGGCATGACACACAAGAGTATATGAAGGTCATTGATCGTTTGCGCATCTCTTGCCCCAGCATTGCTTTAACCAGCGATTTTATCGTGGGGTTTCCTGGTGAAACAGACGCTGAATTCGACGAGACGTTAGATATCATTCGCGCCGTAAATTATGCGTCGGCGTTTTCCTTTAAATATTCGCCTCGGCCCGGAACGCCAGCAGCCGAGAACAACAAGCAAATTCCCGAAGATGTAAAGTCAGAGCGGTTGTTACGTTTACAAAATTTGCTCAGCGCTCAACAATCCGCATTTAACCAGACCTGCGTGGGCCTCACCGTGCCCGTGCTGATTGAAAAGCCTGGCCGCCAACCAGGCCAGATGATTGGGCGCTCGCCTTATTTGCAATCAGTTCATTTGAATATTGAAACAGAGGCCTTGGGCCGCATTGTTAACGCCAAAATATTAGCTGTTGGCCCGAACTCACTTTCGGGGCAGTATGTGCCTGAAACCCAAGAAGGAGTTGCATTGATTTGAGCCATATTTCAAACGCTTTAAAATCCGCCGAAAAAACCAGCCATCACGAAGATGGCACACTGTCCTTGGCTTTTGATGATAACCGCGTGCTGGCTTTATTGATGGGGGAACATGATTCCCATCTTGCTCTGATCGAACAAAAGCTTTCCGTTGCTATCACGCCGCGCGGCAACCGCCTCTCCATTCGTGGCGACCGTGGCAATTCGGAACTAGCCCGCGCGGTACTCGTGCAACTTTACACCAAGGCAGCACGTGGCGGCGATATCACCAAGGGCGAGATTGAAGGCGCCATCCGCATGGTCAAAGTGGCCGACGAGAAAGACACCACTGAAGGCGGCGTTCGAACGCGCCGTAAAACTGTTTCGGCGCGCACCGCCAACCAAGGTTCTTACATCGAGATGATCCGCAAAAACGAGCTGGTGTTTGGCGTGGGGCCAGCGGGCACGGGCAAAACCTATCTGGCGGTTGCTTGCGCTGCTGAAGCATTGATGAATGGTGAAGTTGACCGGATTATTTTGTCTCGCCCAGCCGTGGAAGCGGGCGAACGCTTGGGCTTTTTACCAGGCGACATGAAAGAAAAAGTCGATCCTTATTTGCGCCCGCTTTACGATGCTCTTTATGACATGATGCCACAAAGCAATGTGGCTAAGGCACTTGCTGAAAACCAGATTGAAATTGCGCCATTGGCATTTATGCGCGGACGCACGCTGGCATCTTCCTTTATCATTCTCGATGAAGCCCAGAACACCACACCGATGCAAATGAAAATGTTTTTAACGCGTCTTGGTGAAGGCAGCCGCATGGTGATCACCGGCGATCCATCACAGATAGATTTGGCTTACGGAATGACATCAGGCCTTGACGACGCGCTTTCAGTTCTTGATGGCGTTTCTGGAATTGGCGTGACCCGTTTTACCACGACAGACATTGTCCGCCACGCTCTCGTAGGGCGCATTGTTGCGGCTTATGACAAAAAGGGCATTGCTATTTCTGCTCAGCGCAAGCCGCGCGGCATTTGATTTTTGATGCCGCTTGATATTGCTATTGAAGATGATGGCTGGGCGGCTTTGCCCAATTTAGAAATGATGGCTGAACAAGCCGCTGCCTCTGCTTTGCCCAAGGCTGAGCAAGGCAAAATCATTACGCTGTTATTTGCCGATGATGAAACGATGCAGGATTTGAATAAAGATTGGCGGGGGCTCGATAAACCCACCAATGTTTTGTCTTTCCCGGCACCCAAAGATCAGCCCGTGCCGCCAGGTGAATTGCCCCTGCTCGGCGATATTGTCTTGGGCTTTGGAACCTGCGCGCGTGAGGCCCAAGAAGCAGGCAAAACCTTGGCCGATCACACCTGCCATTTGATCGTGCATGGTGTTTTGCATCTTTTAGGGTATGATCATGAAAATGATAAAGACGCAGAAGTGATGGAAGCAGCTGAAATCAAAATCCTGTCCACTCTGCGCATTGAAAATCCATATCTGTCATGAGTTCAAAAATGTTACCCCCGAAGAGACCAAGTTTTCTATCAAAAATCAGGCGTAGATTTGTAGGCGGTAATTCCGCACTGCGTGAAAGCCTTGGAGGTGTGATTGACAGTCATGCCGAAAAAACTGGCGCTACGGCGCTGGATTCTGATGCCAGATCGATGATGCTTAATCTGCTTGGTTTTGCCGATATGCGCGTTGATGATTTGATGGTGCCGAGAGCCAATATTGTGGCGGCAGATGAGACTTCGACAATGCGCGAACTGCTTGAGCAATTCATCGAAGCCAATCACTCGCGCATGCCAATTTATCGTGAATCGCTTGACGAAATTACCGGTATGATTCACGTAAAAGATTATCTGCGTTGGATGAAAACCAAGGGCGGCAAGAAAAAATCAAAATCGGCGGCAGAGGCCGGAATTGCGTTGGCAGCCTCTGAACTCTCGTCCACAATCAAGCAACATCCCAGTATGATCCGCGAAGTTCTGTTTGTGCCGCCTTCAATGCCTGCGCCCGATCTTTTGATTAAAATGAAAGCTTCGCATATCCATCTTGCTATCGTTGTGGATGAATATGGTGGAACTGATGGAATTGTGTCGCTTGAGGATTTGGTCGAAGAAATTATCGGTGACATTGCTGACGAGCACGATACTGATGCCGAACAAGGCATGCTGAGCCGTGAAGATGATTTAAAATACATCGCCAATGCTTTGATCAGTATCTCAACATTGGACGAAATGTTCAAAATTGATTTATTGCCCGATGATGATGAAGACGAGGTCGATACACTCGGCGGACTTGTGTTTGAAATGGCGGGTCGCGTTCCATCACGCGGAGAAATTATTAAGCACCCATCTGGCCTCGAATTTGAAATTCTCGAATCCGACCCTCGCCGCGTAAAGAAGGTTCGCATCCTTTTAAAGAAGAATGATGTCGGAACTTTAGAACCGACTGATAAAACCGGTTGAAATTTTAAACCGGACTAACGCCTGTGACTTCCGGTACAAAATGCCGAAGTAGGTTTTCGATGCCATGTTTCAACGTGGCTGTCGATGAAGGGCAGCCTGCGCATGAACCTTTCATATTCAGATAAACAATGCCGTCTTTGAAACCCTTAAAGGTAATGTCACCACCATCTTGCGCCACAGCAGGGCGCACACGGGTATCCAACAAATCTTTGATGGTGGTTACAATCTCAGCATGCTCTTCAGCAAAAAATTCTTCGCCTGACATTTCTACTTGCCCTGCGTCTGACAGAATGGGTGCGCCCGAAACATAATGATCCATGATCAAGCCCAAGATAGCAGGCTTCAAATGCTGCCACTCGCCCTGGCCTTTGCTGACGGTAATAAAATCATGGCCCAAAAACACGCCAGCAACGCCAGCAACGCTAAACAGCTTTTCGGCTAACGGCGATTCTATAGCATCCGATGCTTTTTTATATTCGCGCGTTGAGCCCGGCAAAACCGGCTTGCCCGGAATAAATTTTAAGGTCGCTGGGTTCGGCGTGGCTTCGGTTTGTATAAACATGAGTAATCCTCTCAGGATTTCATATAGGCGTTATGGGAATGGTTTTAAAGAGCAAGTTATGACCCAATAAACCCAACAATTTTCCGCACATCGCGTAAAATAGGCGCTGCAATGGCACGCGCCCGGTTTGAACCATCAGCCAAGATCGCATCGACATGAACGGGATCTGCCTGCAAGCGTATGATTTCGCCGACAATTGGTGAAAGCTTGGCCACGGCCAAATCTGCCAGAGCGTTCTTCAACCCGGAAAATTGCCCGCCACCGAATTGACCCAGAACCTGCTCTTTCGTCTCGTTATTCAGGGCCGCAAAAATATTAACCAGATTTTCGGCTTCGGGACGACCTTTAAGACCCGCCACCTCTGAAGGCAGAGCATCCATGTCAGTCTTAGCTTTGCGAATTTTCTTGGCAATATCATCAGCTGAATCCATTAGATTGATGCGCGATAGATCAGACGGATCAGACTTCGACATTTTCTTGGTGCCATCGCGCAAGCTCATCACGCGGGTGGCAGGCCCAGTGATCATGGGCGCAGGCTGCGGAAAAAACTCGCCATTGAAACCATGTGCTGCAATAGACTCCGCAAAATCGACATTGAACTTCTGAGCAATATCACGCGCCAATTCCAAATGTTGTTTTTGATCTTCGCCCACTGGAACATGCGTTCCCTTATAGGCCAAAATATCAGCCGCCATCAGATTGGGATAAGCATAAAGCCCAACTGAAGCCTGCTCCTTATCTTTGCCAGCCTTGTCTTTGAATTGCGTCATGCGGTTCAACCAACCCAGACGTGCCACACAGTTGAAAATCCAAGCAAGTTCCGCATGTTCCTGAACTTGGCTTTGATTGAAAATAATCGAGCGCTTGGGGTCAAGACCACAGGCAATGTATGCTGCTGTCACATCGCGCGTGGCCTTGGCCAGTGTTTTGGGCTCCTGCCACATGGTGATGGCATGCATATCAACCACGCAATAAATGCACTCATTGGTTTCCTGCATTTTCACCCAATTGATCATGGCGCCCAAATAATTGCCGAGATGCAAATTGCCGGTTGGCTGCATGCCTGAAAAAACGCGCGGGGTGAAATTGGTCATCATCTTAAACTTTCAAACAGAAGCGGCGCTTATGCCCCGATTAGCCTGGTTTGAAAAGCCTCAATTAGCGCCTCATGGCTGCTTTCAGTTCTGAGATTTTGAAGGCACCGATTGCTTGTGCAATTGAGAAGTAACTCAAAATTCCGGCCCCTACCACAAGCACCAAACCCCAGATTGAATGGCCAAAATGCGAATCCTCGGTGAAGTTTCCGCGCAACACCCAAGTGGTCGAAAGCAACACGCCAGCCATGAACAGGCTTGAAAGAACGATAAGAGGCAGCCGCTTTCTGCTTCGCGCATCAAAATGGAAATGATTCAATTGGTGAAGTTTGAGCCCAAGAAGTATTGCATTAGTCCACGCTGCAATACTCGTCGCCATGGCAATACCAACGTAACCAAAAATGCGCGACAAGACGAGGCTCGCTACAATGTTCACAACGACTGATATGATTGAGAAGCGCATCGGCGTAGCAGTATCTTCACGGGCATAAAAGCCAGGTTGAAAAACTTTGGTCAAAGCAAAAGCAGGCAGGCCCGAAGCGAAAGCGGCAACAGCAGGCGCAACTGCGAGAGTATCTGCATAGCCAAATGCGCCATGCTCAAAAACCGTGTGCAGAATTGGAGCAGCAATCGTCATAAGTGCAGCAGCAGCTGGCAACGTTAAAAACAACGAAAGCTCAAGCCCGCGATTACTCGCATCCAAAGCACCTTGTTCATCGCCCGCTCTCAGTTTGCGCGAAAGCGTGGGCAGCAACACAACCCCAATTGCAACGCCAATAATTCCAAGCGGCAATTGGTAAAGTCGCTCGGCATAATAAAGATTGGCCACCGCGCGGTCGAGGCCGGTTGCGATCATCGTCGCAATCAATAAATTAATCTGCATAATGCCGCCTGAAATAATGCCAGGCACACTGCGCGCTGCAACTTGCTTCACATCCGGCGTGAGCTTTGGCCAGCGCGGCCAGAAACTTAACCCAGCGCGCCTGCATGCGATGGCCAATAATATAAATTGTGCAACGCCGGAAAGCGAAACCCCATAGGCGAAAATATATCCTGTCGTTGCCGAGTTGCCCGTACCAAAATACCAAGCAACAATATTTGACGCGATCATTACCAAGTTCAATAGAATGGGAGCAGCAGCGGCGGCCGTAAACTTATGCAAGCTATTCAACACCCCACCTTGCAGAGCTGTCAGCGACATGAATAACAAATACGGAAAACAAATAATTGTAAGATTGGTGGCGAGCGCTATTTTATCGGGTGCGCCTCTAAAGCCCGGCGCAATGATATAAATCAACCAAGGCATGGCAATCATCGCAAGCGACGTGAAAACCACCATCCACGCGAGCAAAGCCGCAAAAACATCACGCGCAAATGAATGCGCAGCCTCAATCCCCTCGCCTTCCACGCGTTTGGCAAACAACGGCACGAAAGCAGAATTAAATGCACCCTCAGCAAACAAGGTGCGAAATAAATTGGGAATGCGCTGAGCAATAAAAAATGCTTCTGCAACGCCGCCTGTTCCAAGTGTAAAAGCCACCAACTGGTCACGCACAAATCCGAGTACGCGGCTTATCGTTGTATATCCGCCAACTGTGGCTGCTGATTTAAAAAGTGACATGGCCTCAACCCGCCGCCTTCAACTGCGCAACAGGAGGTACTAGAACATTCATCAAAGACTTTTCAATCGTCTCTTGACGCGTTGGGCTTTCAATTTTTGCTCCCGTCAAATCTGTCACATAAAACACGTCAATCGCCTTTTCGCCATAAGTCACGATATGCGCAGACGCGATGTTTAAATTGAGATGAAACAGCGCTTCGGTTAGACCATGCAATAATCCCACACGGTCAAGCCCGTTGATTTCAACCACAGTGTATTTGTTCGATGGTGCATTATCGATGATGACCCGAGGCGCAACAGTGAAGGCCTTGGCGCGGCCCTGCACTTCTTGTGCACCAGCCAACGCATCGCGCAACCGCAACTGCCCGTGAAGTGTTTTAACAATCGACTCGCAAACTCTGGCCGCCCGCCGCCGTTCATCTTCTTCACCCACAAATTCACGTTGCAACAAAATCGTATCAAGCGCCATGCCGTCATTCGTCGTGAAAATCTGCGCACCAATAATATTTGCACCAGCCGCCGCACAAGCGCCTGTGATGAGTGCCAACAACCGCGGATGATCTGGCGTATAGATTGTAATTTCAGTGACAGCCGCAAAAGCATCGGTATGAACATCGGTCACAGCTTCGCGTATTGCTGCACAGTCAATCAAAGCCTGATGGCGTAGCTGACGGTCAACAGATACATTCAGCCAATAAGCATCATAGTGCCGTGCCGCCGCTGCCTTCTTCTGACTTTCCGTCCAACTGGTGAAATTGTTCAAGAAGACAGATTGCGCTTCGCCCACACGTTCTTTCCGCGAAACAGCCGTGTGGCCGCCATTCAAAACCGGCTCAGCTTCAGCATAAAGTGTGCGCAGCAATTGGCCTTTCCAACCATTCCACACACCCGGCCCAACGGCGCGAATATCGGCCACAGTCAAAATAAGAAGAAGCTTTAATCGCTCCGGGCTTTGTACAATCGCTGTAAAATCAAGGATTGTTTTGAAGTCATTTAAATCTCTCATTTGTGAGGTTTCACTCATCAACAAATGATAACGAATGAGCCAAGCAACTGTCTCGGTCTCAGCTTCGCTCAAGCCCAGCTTCGGACAAATCTCGCGGGCTACACGCTCGCCGACGATGGAATGATCTTCTTTACGGCCCTTGGCGATATCATGCAGTAGAGTGGCCACATAAAGCACCCGCCGGGATTTCAGCGTTGGAAATAATGAAGCAGAAAGCGGGTGGTCGTCTGTTAAAAGCCCGCGCTCCAACCGAGATAAAACTCCAACCGTACGGATCAGATGTTCATCGACAGTATAATGATGATACATGCTAAATTGCATCATTGCGACGATCTTGCCAAATTCTGGAATGAACCGACCAAGCACACCTGCTTCATTCATCATCCGAAGCAAGGTCTCAGGCGTTGCGCTCGAAGTTAGAATATCAAGAAAAATCGCATTGGCCTCAGCATTCATGCGCAGAGGTTCATCAATTAAGCGGAGTGACTTGCGGATGTCTTTCAGTGCATCAGGATGAATTTCAAAACCTGTGTGGCCTGCCAATTTGAATATTCGTAATATATTGACGGGGTTGTTTTTGAATACATCATCATGCGCAACGCTGATGCGGCCACTTTCAATTTTGAAATCTTTATCGCCCTTCAAGCCAGCATTTTTGCGCGGGATCAGTTTTTCAATCATCCGTGAAAGCGATGGCGCTTCTTTGAACTGTTTTGCTTCTAAGCTAGCGCAAAAAATCCGCGTGAGATCGCCCACATCTTTGGCGATCAGAAAATAGTGCTTCATAAACCGCTCAACGTCGCGCAAACCTTGATGCGATTTATAACCAAGACGCTCAGCCATTTCGACTTGTCGGTCAAAACTCAGACGGTCTTCGCCGCGTTTGGCGAGAAAATGTAAATGACAACGCACTGCCCAGAGAAAGTCTTCGCACTTTTTAAACAGCGCAAGTTCCGCGCGTGAAAATGCACCTTTCTCCGCTAATTCTTCTGTTGAGTTGGCATCAAACAAAAATTTCGCAATCCAAAACAAAGTATGAAGATCACGAAGACCGCCCTTGCCATCCTTCAAATCGGGCTCAACTGCATAACGGCTCTGACCGGATTTCGAGTGGCGTAGGTCGCGTTCAGCAAGTTTATCAGCAACAAATTTCTTGGCACTGGTCTGAACAATTTCGCGCCGGAACCGCACGATCAAATCATCAAATAGATTTTTCTCACCGCAAATAAACCGCGCTTCGAGAATGGAAGTCAAAATAGTATTATCACCCTTGGCAAGTTTAATGCATTCATCAATGCTGCGCGTCGCATAGCCTACCTTTTGCCGTGCATCCCATAATGCGTAGAGTAAAAATTCGACCACACGTGATGCGCGCTCGCGGCCATTGCCAGACATTAAAAATAAAAGATCAATATCCGAACCTGGCGCTAATGTGCCACGGCCATAACCGCCCACGGCGATGGTTGAAAGGCCAACGTCTTCGTCACCCGGAAAAACACTTGTGGATGCAAAGGCAATTACGCTGCGAATAATCGAGTCTTCAGTTCTTGAAAGATGCTCGGCGCAAAGTGTGCCCTGACCGTCTTTCACCAATTGCTGTTCGGCAGCCTCGCGCGACTCTGAAAGGCACGTTTTGATCAGGGTAGAGACAGCATTTCGCGTTGCCAAAACATCTTGTTTGGCCAAGTTTAGGAGTGCATCGGCAAAGTTCTGTTCAGGCGTCATTGCGATTCGGGTTTATCCAAAAGCTGTTTGAGTTCATAGATTAAAGCATGGGCTTCCCGCGCTGAAACTTCGTCGGGTGAAATTTTAGCCAAACGCTCGCGCAATGCGTCTTTTTGGATTGGTGCTGCTTCAGCGCGTTGGGCGGTTGAAAACAAAGGCAAGTCTTCAATCATATTGATCTTCGGGCTTTGATTGCGGCCCTGCTCTAGGCGCTTCAAAACCTCACTAGCGCGCAAAATAACAGGGCCAGGCATGCCCGCCAGTTTTGCTGCCTGGATGCCGTAAGATCGCTCGGCAGAACCCGCTGCCACTTCGTGCAAGAAGATGAGATCACCTTTCCACTCTTTAACTTTCATAGTGGCGCAATGAAGTTGATTGAGCCTTGCAGTGAGGGCAGTCAGCTCATGATAATGCGTGGCAAAAAGCCCACGGCAACAATTCACATCATGAAGATGTTCCAACGTAGCCCAAGCAATCGAAAGTCCATCATACGTGGCCGTACCGCGTCCAATTTCATCAAGGATCACCAGCGAGCGTGATGTTGATTGGTTTAAAATAGCGGCCGTTTCAATCATCTCAACCATAAATGTAGAACGCCCGCGCGCCAGATCATCGGCGGCACCGACCCGGCTATAGAGGCGGTCAACAACACCGATATGAGCCTTGGCAGCAGGCACAAAACTTCCCATCTGCGCCATAATTGCAATTAAAGCGTTCTGCCGCAGGAAGGTGGATTTACCCGCCATATTGGGCCCAGTCAGCAACCACAGTCTTTTATGGTCATCACTCAAATTGCAATCATTGGCCGCAAAGGCCCGCTCAGTCTTACCCCGCAAAGCCTCTTCAACAATAGGGTGCCGCCCCGCCTCAATTTCAAAAGCCAAGCCTTGATCAATGACAGGTCGCACATAACGCCGCTGCCTTGCCAGATGCGCAAACCCGACAAACACATCCAGCTGCGCCAATGCCATAGCAGCAGAAGAAAGGATCGCGCGGCACATCACAATCTCGTCGCAGAAATGTTTGAACATCTCAATTTCAAGAGCCAGCGCACGCGATGCAGCAAGCGCAATTTTTTGCTCAAGCTCCCCCAGCTCCCGCGTCGTAAAACGCACAGCACTGGCAATGGTTTGACGGTGGATAAAGCGTTGCTCAATATCGGAAAGCTTTAAAATTTCTGCCTGTTGTGCCGTAACCTCAATGAAATATCCGAGCATATTGTTAAATTTTATTTTGAGACTTTTAACACCGCTGGCTTCTGCATATTGCGTTTGCAGTGTTGCAATAACTTGGCGCGTAGCATCGCGTAATTTCCGGTTCTCATCGAGATCAAAAGAAAAACCGCTCGCAATAAACCCGCCATCACGCGCCAGATATGGCAATTCTTCGGCTAAAGCCTGCTGCAATTTTTCCGCAAGCTTAACAGGCACCATCCCCAGCTGTTTGATCAGCGCAGATAGTTGCCCCGGTTGAAATGCAAGCCCCGTATTAGAATGTAAAACACCAAGCAAATTTTTGCACGCAAAGATGCTGTCTTTCACTGCACCAATATCGCGAGGCCCGCCACGACCTGCGGTAATTCGCGCCAAAGCGCGCTCCAGATCAGGCATCGCCTTGAATGCGGTTTGCAACTGTTGCAGCAGCTTTTCATCGTCATAAAAAAATGAAACCACATCAAGCCTGGAGTTTATGACCAGTGCATCAGCCAGCGGGGCTGCCACAATATCTGCAAGCAGCCGTGTTCCAGCAGCAGTCACAGTCTCGGTCAAACATGCAAGCAAGCTGCCCTTGCGCTCACCACTCAAACTGCGCGTAAGCTCAAGGTTCGCCCGCGTTGCCGCATCAATCAAAAGGCCCGCATCTGGCGTCTCGCGCCGTGGCGGCCGCAGATAAGGCATGTGGCCTACTTGGGTGATGGAAACATAATCAATCAGCGCGCCAAGGGCCGCCAGATCCACACGCCGAAAATCACCAAATGCATCCAAGGTTTCAACTTTGAAATGGCTCTTGAGACGATGTTCTGCGGCCACACTCTCAAAACGACTCGATGCAATTGGCGTAATTGCAGCTCTCGTCACACCAAAATTTGTCTTGATGATTTCATCATCAAGCAAGCCATCATTCAACAACACTTCGCTTGGGTTCAGCCGCGCAAGATCAGCACCCAGTCTTGCCGCATCGGTCACAACAACAGCCAACTCACCCGTTGAAATATCAACATAGGCCAGCGCCATCTCGTCACTGCCTCGGAAGGCGGTTAAGGCTGCCAAATAGTTTCTGGCTTTTGAATCAAGTAGCGAATCTTCAGTCAAGGTGCCTGGCGTGATCAGCCTCACCACGTCGCGCGCCACCACGGATTTAGAACCACGTTTTTTAGCTTCAGCCGGATCTTCAATTTGTTCGCAAATGGCCGCGCGGTGGCCAAAACGGATAAGTTTCTGCAAATATTGATCAATGGCATGCACAGGCACACCACACATAGGAATATCGGCACCCTTGTGCTTGCCACGTTTGGTGAGCGCTATCCCAAGCGTTGCCGAGGCTTTTTCGGCGTCCTCAAAGAACAGTTCGTAAAAATCACCCATCCGGTACAGCAATAAAGCGTCTTGATGCTTGGCCTTAATGCCCAAATATTGCGCCATCATAGGCGTTA
>JAYTSN010000336.1:0-3309 GCA_043745625.1 Aestuariivirga sp.
GTATTTCTAAACTCAGTTAGTTTGTATCGGAGTTTGTGAGTATGCGTATCAGCGTGCCAGTTGGCGCCTTGGAAGTTTCCAAGGCCAAGTTCATCGTTATGGGTTTTGCCGCCTTTATGTTGGCAGGCTGTTCAAGCTCCATCGAACGCTTTGCATCGGATTATTCAAATCCCTCAGATGCTGATCCGGTATATACCGCATCGGTTCCCAAGATCAGAAAAGTGGCGGCACGTCCGATCACTCAGAAATATTCTGCGCCAAAATATGTGGCTCAGAACGAAGAAGTCATTGTGCAAAGCCCAATCACTTCTACCCCTTTGGTAAAGCCAAGAGCACCTGTCTATGATTACAGCAAGGCTTATAAGGCGCCAAAACTAGCCTACAACAATGTGCCCACGCAACCGACCTATAGTGCTCCTGCTTATAAACCACCGGTTTACAAGCAGCCCAATTTCTCTGCTCCGGCAGAAGAGACGATTGCAGACTCAACACCAGAGATAAGCGCGCCCGCATATAAGCAAGCAGCGCCAGTGGCTGAGGCCAAGCCAAAATTCACCTATAAGCAGCCAACCACAGTTGCATCAGGTGCGCTTGTTACCGTTGGCCCCGGCATGACGCTCTACGGTGTTGCCAAAGCAAATCATATGACGGTTCAGCAATTGGCCCAAGCCAATCATTTGAAAGCGCCATATACAGTTTCACAAGGCCAACAGCTGCGCATTCCAGGTGTACATGTTGCCAACATGCCAGACACTGTGAAACCAAAAACCGTTTCACTGGTTGAAGAAGAACAAACTTCTACGCCAATGGTAAAGCCAACTAAAGCAGGCGGCAGCTATACTGTTGCCAACGGCGATACCTTGTATTCAATCGGCCGCAAATATGGCGTTGCTCCATTTACAATCGCTGATCTGAACAAACTGCCACACAACAAAGCGCTATCTTTGGGTCAAACACTAAGGATCCCAGCCAGCGCAAATGTTGCCGCCGCTCAAACAGACACGTCACAACAAGAAGCACCTGGTGAAGAAATTGCAACGTCAGATATGCCAGCAAAAAAGCCAGCGGCTTTAGCATTGCCGAAAGAGACACCAGCTGAGGCTGTTGCCCCAACTCCTGTTACGACCGATGTCGGATCCAATTTGGCGCTGCGTTGGCCATTGAGAGGTAAAATCATTTCGGGCTATGGCGCAAAACCAAATGGCTTAAAAAATGAAGGCATCAACATCGCAGTACCTGAGGGTACCAACATCCAAGCTGCAGAAGGTGGCGTGGTTGCTTATGCCGGAAACGAACTCAAAGGCTACGGCAATCTCGTTCTCGTGCGCCATGCAGGCGGTTACGTGACGGCCTATGCCCACGCATCGCAGCTTCTGGTCAAACGCGGAGATATCGTAAAGCGCGGTGACGTGATTGCAAAGGCTGGTCAGACCGGCGCCGTTCAAAGCCCACAGCTACACTTTGAAGTGCGCAAAGGTGCCACAGCACTCGATCCAAACAAATTCCTGACGTCGTCTACCGCGTCAAATTAAATTAAGACCGATCCCCTGCAAGGGTACCCGGGCGTAACTGCTCGGGTTTCTTGCTATTGATACTTCCGCAAAAGTCCAACCAATTTGCCCTGGACGCGCACGCGGTCTGGTCCAAAAATTCGTGTCTCATAAGCCGGGTTTGCAGCCTCAAGTGCAATCGAAACACCCTTCCTGCGCAAACGCTTCAAAGTGGCTTCTTCATCATCAACCAGTGCAACGATGATATCACCATTATTTGCAGTGTCGCCTTTGCGGATGACAACTGTGTCACCATCAAAGATCCCTGCATCAATCATCGAGTCGCCTTTAACTTCCAACGCGAAATGTTCACCGCCGCCCAGCATCTCTGGCGGCACCATAACATTGGCCGAATGATCTTGAATTGCTGAAATCGGAACACCCGCTGCAATCCGCCCCATCATTGGAATAGTTGAAGCACGATACCCACCATCATTATTGGCCGCAGTTGCAGATTTCGCAGCCTTGCCCAAAGACCCCTCAATCACATTCGGCGAGAAACCGGATTTTTTAATAGTCAAACTCGGCGTGTGAGATTCCGGCAGCTTGATCACTTCAAGCGCGCGCGCCCGGTTCGGCATACGCTTTAAAAATCCACGCTCTTCCAAAGCAACGATCAAACGATGCACGCCAGACTTTGATTGCAAGTTCAAAGCCTCTTTCATTTCTTCAAAAGAGGGCGGCACACCTTCTTCCTTCAAGCGTTCATTGATGAACAACAGGAGTTCGAGTTGTTTACGAGTAAGCATGTGGCGTTTTCCTTCGTCTAGAAGACTGAATCAGAACAAATACAAAACAAACATACATGTTCCACTCTCGTTCTGCAAGTGTATTCGCTATGGACTTCAAAAATCCAGCAAAATTACAGGTACTAACGCATTCTTTGCCGCATGCGGGGCGCGTGGCGGCCGCACAATCAGGCAATCGGCATCCCGCAGATTACGTTGCATCGACGAATCTTGCTTCGGGAAAATTTGCACGACTCGTGCACCATCTTCTTCATATCTAAGCATAGCGCGCAAATAATCCTGCCGCTCATCATTGGCGGGCAGGGCCTCCGCAACACGCGCCATAACTGGCACGTCTTGGCTTTCAACATCCAGCATCTTACCAATCAAAGGCTTCAAAAATATCCGCGCGCAAACCAGTGCAGAAACCGGATTGCCCGGAAGACCGAGTACGGAGAGCTTTCCCTTTGTGCCAAACATAAGTGGCTTGCCAGGGCGCAAAGCAATCTTCCAAAACCCAATCTCAATGCCGCTGCGCTTCAACGCCTCTTGCACATAATCATGATCACCAACCGAAGCGCCACCTGTGGTCACTAAAATATCTGCTTTGGAAGCTTTTTTGATTGCAGCAACAGTAGCCCTCATATCATCGCGCACAATACCAAGATTGATAACCTCGGCACCCCAAGCGTTGAGCATTGCTGCAAGGGCTTGGCTATTGGATGAGAAAATTTGATCGTCACGCGGATTACCACCGGGCAAAACAAGCTCGTCTCCCGTTGTGAACAAAACAATGCGAGGGCGCTTTCGAACCAAAACCAGCGCCGCATTCGCCGCCGCCATCAGTCCGATGTCGCGTACCGAAACGCGCGTTCCTGCAGAAAGCAGCACTGCACCCTTTTTAAAATCCAATCCGCGCACACGAATATTGCGGCCCAGCGCAGGGGCCTCGTGAACCACCAGCTCTTTGCCATTCACAGAAACATTTTCTTGAATAACAATTGTGTCAGCACCCTTAGGCAACGGTGCAC
>JAYTSN010000337.1:0-3302 GCA_043745625.1 Aestuariivirga sp.
CATGGTGCGGGCGGAGGGACTTGAACCCCCACGAGTTACCCCACAGGAACCTAAATCCTGCGTGTCTGCCAATTTCACCACGCCCGCATCATGTCCGGCCTTAGGCCCCAGGGCATTTCAGTCGAGGGGCCTATAGCAGAGGGATTTCACAGATGAAAGCAAAGAATTAAGCTGGGTTAAAGTTAGGCGTTAGCTGCAAGCAGCAGCTCCCAATATGGGGCCATTAGTGCCACGTTGCAAAATAACTGCGCATCCACCTCCACCGTGTGGAACACTGATATTTACAGGGCTGCCATTCCAGCTGCCGATGCTGCGAAGACCCGATACGACATGGCGATATGTAACGTTTTTACCACGGTTTTCACCACGCTTAATGGCAACCGTTGAGCTGTTGGAATAGCTTACGAGATAAAGATTGGCCGAACCGCTGCCAGCGCCAGCACTCACTGAAATCGAGCCGCCGCTTTTCTTGACGTTTACAGCGACAGGTAAGCCGCCATTCTGGCCACCAAGACCGCTGCTTTTGCCATTCACAACAAATTGCGGCGTGAACACCCCGGCCCCAATCGTGCGATTATACGCTTCTTGGCGATTGGTTGCGGACTTGCTCGAAAAAGTATCGCGCCACCCGAGATAATCCCAGTAGTCCACATGCCAAGCCAAGGTGATAACGCCACCGCTATTGGTGAGCTCGCCTAATGTTTGATCGGCAGGCGGACAATCCGAGCAGCCTTGGCTGGTGAATAGCTCCACAACACCTTTTACGGGACCGCCAGCTTGGGCTTGTGTTGAAAGAAGAGTGGTGAGGGCAAGCAGTGAGAGGGCTAATGATTTGCGCATGGTGAACTCCTGATTTGTTAAGTCAGCTTTAGGCCTGAATGGACTACAACTCGAAGTCACATTATGTTGAGGTTTGCGTGCGCAAAAAAACGTCGGGTAAGGACATGGATGTAACAAAACTCTTTAACGAAATACGCAGTTGCACACTGTGTTCCAAAGAACTGCCGCTTGGGCCCAGGCCCATTATTCGCGGCTCTGCTTCGGCAAAACTTGTGATCATCGGGCAGGCTCCCGGAACTAAGGTTCACGCCTCGGGTGTTCCGTGGGACGATGCGTCTGGAAAGCGCTTGCGTAGCTGGTTGGGGTTAACACCCGAAGTTTTTTATGATGAAAGCAAAATCGCTATCGTTCCGATGGGGTTTTGTTATCCCGGTAAAAGCAAGTCAGGCGACCTGCCACCAAGGCATGAATGCGCGCCGTTGTGGCACGATAGAGTTTTTGAGTTGCTGCCAAACATCAAACTCACAATTCTTATCGGACAATATGCGCAACAACGATATCTTGCGAGCAAACAGAAAAACACGCTCACTGAAACAGTTCAAAATTGGTCGGATTATATCGGACAGGGTTATTGGCCTATTGTACATCCATCACCAAGAAATGCAATTTGGTTAGCGAAAAATAAGTGGTTTGAAACTGAAGTCATGCCTCAACTTCAACACCGCGTAGCGGAAGCTCTGACTTAATGAACTAGACTTGCTTTGGAATTTGAAACGGGCGTTTTTGTTTTTTGGGCCAAATAGTTTGTGACCGGACGTTCCACAAACAAATAAACAACCAAACCCACACTAACAGCCAACATCATTGCGACGATGGAGAAAGACCAAACAGGCAGGTAATCGCCAATCGTTCTGCCCCAAATTTTGCTCATCGGACGCAGAAAAAATGGGTGCACCAAATACAAACTATAAGAAGCATCGCCAATTAATAATCCGGCTCGCCATAGCGGTTTGGCAACGTCCACTTGAGGTCCAAGCGTTCCGGCAATGAACATGAATGCAATAGCGAAAGTCAAGACACCGCGATTGATGAAGCTATTTTCAGGAATCGTATCAAGTGTACCGTGGATGTTGTTGATGATGAGTAAGCCCACGGCAGATATCGCAATCAAAAGCCGAGTTTCTGTGAGACTGACGCGGAATTCTTGTTTGTACAAAACCGCCACCAACATGCCGAGGATGAAATTTAGAATAATAGGGTCTGCCCAGAAGTTTAGCGGCGGTGATGAAAGCAACCCGCCGACTGCAAAAATGCCTGTCATCTGCAACAAAGTGGCGCAACTCAGAAATGCCACAGCTATAAACATGCCGCGTTTTCGATCAAAAAATAGCACCAATGCGAAAACTGCGTAGAACATCATTTCAAGATTTAGCGTCCAACCCAAATTGGCAATGGGGCGTATTAGCCCATTCACGCGTGCCATTGGCCAAAACAAATAGGACGAAGCTATGTAGATTGGGTCGTCCACAGGAACATTGAGCATTGACGGAACCAGCAGCGCGCCTACCACCGCGATTGTAGTCACCAGCCAATAGAGGGGGACGATACGCGTTAGGCGTCGACGCATGAATTGTGAACCAGCGCCAGGTTGTGCAAAACTGTTCCAGCTTGTCATAACCATAATGAACCCGCTGATCATGAAGAAGAGTGTTACGCCGAAACCACCAATGGTAAAGTCATAAATGCAGGGATTACCAGTTGCGACGCAAATTGCAGTCGATTCAATGCCATCGTGGTAAAACACCACCGCCAAAGCTGCTACAGCGCGCATAATCTGAATGTTTGGCAGTTTCAACATGGAACACCTTTAGGTCTGCTACGTTATGAACTGCAATTCCTTCTCCACTTTTAAGCTGAACGCTTTCCTAATGATTAATTCTAATCGACAATAGAAATTTAGTTCATGAATTGTATCACTCCCTTGCCCGTGCCATAAATCAAGCGAGCGAGGAAACGACTATGAAGACTACACGTTGGGGCATTTTCGGACCGGGTGCCATTGCCCATAATTTCGCAGATGGATTATTAGAGGCACCATCGGGGAAGCTTGTTGCCATCGCAAGTTCAAATCAAAGTCGGTTGCAAAGTTTTGGCGACAAATACAATATTACTGCGCCTCTCCGGTTCCGCTCTTACGAAGCCTTGGCCGCCTCACCTGAAGTTGATGCAATCTATGTTTCTGTTGTGCATCCGTTTCACGCTGAACTCGCAATCATGGCCATGCGTGCTGGCAATGCAGTTGTCGTTGAAAAGCCTGCGGGCATAAACGCGCTCGAAGTAACCGCGATGGCAGAAGTAGCGACACAAGAAAATGTGTTTTTTATGGAAGCGTTTATGTATCGCTGCCACCCCCAAATAGCGCGGATGCTAGACAGTGTCCTTGAATTAACGAAGCCATAACATGATAGCGGCGAGTTGGCACTCGGCTTGGAACGATGCGGTGGTTTTTGCATATCGGGTTG
>JAYTSN010000338.1:0-9542 GCA_043745625.1 Aestuariivirga sp.
CGACAATGAAGAAGCCTAACAGGACCGGTACACTTTTGCGCCGCCATCTCGCGCCATAATCCCCGATTCAGTGGTACACTTTATCTCCGGCATTTATAGCTGTGAAGTGTGGCTGAAAAACAAATCGATTGCGAAGCGCCACTTTCCCGATAGCAAAAGGCGAAAGCAGCAACGGGAATGCAGTGGCACCACCGGCAATCGCAGTTTTCTCATTCTCATCAAACAGAAAAGGTTTCTCTGCCATTGCACCCTCCGATCAGGCCTGTGTGTTGGGTAGTCCCCCATTTTCAATGGGACTTGATAACAGAACTTGGACTTGCCACCGCCAGCAGAGCTTATAAAAGCTGTTCTGGGCTAGAGATGGATCGCCCTTCCTGTTTCCAGATCAAACAGATGAATTTTTGATCGGTCGATAATCAGTGGCATAACATCTCCAGGCTTGTGGTTGACCCTGCCGCGTAGCGCTGCCGTAATCTGATGTCCTTCGATTTCAGTTATCACTTGGGTCTCTGATCCCGTGGGTTCAACAACTGACAACAGCGGCAACAAGTCGGCGGTACGCCTGCCTTTGGGTTGCTCAATGTGTTCTGGACGAATACCAAAAACGGCGGGCTTGCCCTCTTGTGACTGTGAAACAGAACGTGGCAGCGGCAACATAAGGCCGCGACCTGTGCGGAAAACAGCTTCATTGTTATGTCGCTCGACTTTACCTTCTATCAGATTCATGGCGGGCGAGCCAATAAAAGCAGCGACGAAAAGATTGGCGGGATGATCATAGAGGTCAAGTGGCGCACCGACCTGCTCTACAACACCGCTGTTCATAACGACAATACGGTCCGCCATGGTCATGGCTTCAACTTGATCATGGGTGACATAGACCATTGTCGTTTTGAGACGCTGATGCAAAGCTTTGATCTCGGCTCGCATTTGCACACGAAGCTTCGCATCCAGGTTGGACAAGGGCTCATCAAAGAGAAACACTTTTGGGTCGCGAACAATGGCCCGGCCCATCGCGACGCGCTGACGTTGGCCGCCTGAAAGTTGACGCGGGGTGCGCTCCAGGAGTGGTGTAAGTGCCAGAATGTCTGCAGCGCGACGGACATGTTCTTCGATTTTCGCTTTGGGCGCCTTGGCAAGACGCAAGGAAAAACCCATATTCTGTGCAACAGTCATGTGCGGATAGAGTGCATAAGTCTGGAACACCATTGCAATATCGCGGTCTTTTGGTGCCACATCATTCACGACTTGTGCGTCGATTCTGATTTCACCGTCAGTAATCGTTTCAAGCCCGGCCAGCATGCGCAGCAGAGTTGACTTCCCGCATCCTGAAGGACCGACAAGAACCATAAACTCGCCATCGGCAATATCAAGCGACACGCCTTTGATCACTGGAAGATTGCCAAAGGTTTTGCGGACGTCGTGAAAACTCACTGTTGCCATGTTGGAACTCCTCAAACTTTAAAGCAGAAACACGGCTTTTTCCGTTTTGCGCTCGTCGAACAATCGGAATGCGGTTTCGGCCTCATCAAGACTGAAAGTATGCGTCGCGAGCTTTTCGAGATCGATTTTGGCCGCATCGATGATCTTCAGAATGTCATCGTACTCAGCGATGCCAAAGTACCACGAGCCCATCACTGTTAGCTGTTTGCGGATCAGTTGTTCGCTGGGCCGGATGGTGAGTTCCCGCGATTCCCCGACGAATGCGACTTTCCCAAAAGCGGCTGCCATGTCGAGCGCCATGTTCTGGGCTGCGCCATTGCCGGAACAGTCGATGGCGGCGTTCAGCCCGGTGCCGCCGGTGAAATCCATGATTTGTTCGCGTGACGTGGGGAGTGTCGGGTCGAGAACCAGGTCAGCGCCCATTTTCTGGGCGAAGGCGCGGCGTTCGGCGATGGGATCAAGCGCCACCACGCGTCCGCCCAAGGCTTTCGCGGCGAGCACGCCAGCGGATCCCATCGGGCCAAGGCCCCAGATACCGACGGTGGAGAGTCCGTCAATGTCGAGCTTGCGGCAGGCGCTGCACAATGTGCCGAATGCGTCGGTCGAGATGGCACCGGCAAGGAAGGATAATGTGTCAGGCAAGCGAAGCAGGTTGCGCTCCGGCACGGTGAGATACTCAGCGTTGCCGCCATCGGTCGTGAAACCCAGACATTTCCACGTGGCACATAAATGATAGTTCCCGCCGCGGCAGTGGCCGCACACGCCGCAACCGACAGCAAGATGGATTGCCACCCGGTCGTCCTTCTTGAACTGGCGAACAGCCGCACCAGTCTCAACGACAATGCCTGCCGGTTCATGACCAGTCACACATTTGCCTGCGGCTTCGCCAGATATTACGGCATTGCCATAGTAAAGACTGAGATCACTCCGGCAAATGCAGGAGGCTTTGATTTGGACCAGGACTTCATCCACTGCAGGTTTCGGAATGGCGATATCGCGAATGTCCACGCGCTTGTCGCCTGGCAGGAATACAGCTTTCATGACGTCTCTCCATAATATCTCATTTAACTGCCCCAGCAGTCAGGCCACGGACGAAGGCCCTTTGCATGACAAGGAAAAGCACCACGATCGGCGCAAAGGCAATGACGCCCGCCGCAGCAATCCCGGCGTAGTCAACGCCGTAACGACCCTGCAAGGCTGCGGCACCGACGGTGAGTGGCTTCAATGCCTCATCCTGAATGACAACCAGCGGTAACAAATACTCCTGCCACGAGAACAGAAACGCGATCAGCGCCAACGACATCAAACCAGGACGCACAATGGGCAGAACGATGAGCCTGAAGGCCTCGAAGATCGAAGCCCCATCGACAATCGAGGCCTCGATCAATTCGGTGGGCACGTCTTCCATGACGGTCCGCATCATAAAAATCGAAAAAGGCAGCAGCAGTGCCGCCTGTGGTATGATCACACCGAGATGGGAGTCGAGCAACCCAAGCCTATTGAGATTGCCATAGAGTGCAACGATCACTGAAGGCGCTGGCAAGACAAGGCCTGCGAGAAACAGGCCGAAGACCAATTCCTTGTAGCGAAAATTTAGTTTGGCAAAGGCGAAGCCCGCAAGCGGCGCTGTCAGCATAACAAGCAGCGTGGCGCTGCAACTGATGATCAGGCTGTTGATGAAGTAGCCTTGGAAACCACTGTCAAACCACACCCGCTTATAGGTTGAAAGATCAATCGGCCAGGGCAGCGACAAGGGGCCAGAAAAAAGATCGGTTTCGCTCCGCACCGAGGCGAGCAACACAAGATAGACAGGGATCAACGCATAAAGGGCGAAGACTCCGAGCACTGCATATTGAAAGAGGCGAAGCCGATTGGTCATGGTTTCCTCAGCAAGCGATAGCTTATGCCACTGATGGACAGCACAATGGCGAGAAGTACTACAGACAGTGCCGCCGCGTAGCCGAAGTCACCAACCAGAAAAAACGTTTTGTAGATATGCGTAGTGAGTACTTCAGTTGCATAGCCCGGCCCACCAGCGGTGGTGACATAGACCAGATCAAAGAAGCGCATGGCTTCGATGGCCGCGTAGAGCCCGAGGAAAAGCGTGGTGCTGCGCAGGAGTGGTGCTGTAACAAATCGGAACTTTTGCCACCACGTCGCACCATCCAACGAGGCGGCTTCATAAAGCGAGGGATCAATGGATTGGATCGCTGCAAGGTAGATGATGTTGCAAAATCCGAAGAAGGTCCAAGCGCCTGCGATGTTGAGTGCTATGAGAGCGGTGTTGGGTTCGGCCAGCCATGCAGCACCAAGGCTGCCAAGGCCCACAAGATCGAGCATCCAGTTGAGCAGGCCAAAAATCGGACTGTAGATCCACAGCCAGATAATGCCGACCACAACAAGCGGAATGGTTCGCGGCAGGAAAAACAACACACTGAGCAAGCGCACTGTGCGGGGGCTCTGCTCGGCAAGGATGGATGCGATGAACAATCCGGCCATCAAGGGAAAGGCGAGCGTGAGGACGACCCAGATGGCATTGTGGCTGAGTGCAGTCCAAAACACGCCGTCGGCGACGAGGCGGGAATAGTTGCTGAGGCCGCCGAAGCCGCGGATAGCGCCGCTGTCCCACGAAAAGAAACTGTAGGCGAAAACCTGCAAGATCGGCAAACCGACGAAGGCCAAATAAAGCACTAACGCCGGAACAACGAATAGGAATGCGGTACGACCGTTCTGCATGATTGCCTCAATTGACGAATGGCGGGAGAGATTCTCCCGCCATGACTTTTAGAGATTGATCAGGGCGCCCAACGCTCACCCTTGTCCAGGGCGACTTTCCATGATGCCTGCATGGTGGCGAGGAACTCGTCTGGTGTAGCGTCGCCACCAACCAGCTTCTGGAGCTCAGGATAAAGTACCTGCGTCACACTTTCCGGCACCGTGGTGTGCAGATCGTAGAAATTGCTGTCGGCGGTCGCCAAGCCCTGGGTATAGAATTCTTTCACCAAGGGCAGTGTGTTCCATTTGGCGAGATCATCAGGTGTCGTGCCAATCGGCACCGTATAACCCTTCTCGACCCATGTTTGGCGGTGGGCTGGCGAGGTCAGGCAATTCACATAAGCGGCGGCGGCATCCTTCACCGCGTCGCTCGCGGAAGCCGAGACTTGCCACTGCGAGCCTTCACCCCACATCGTGCCCGGAGCCACACCCTCGCCAATTGGCGGCAACATGAAAACCCCGATATCGAATTTTGCGTTGCGGGCCATATCCTGCAGGAACCAGCTACCGCCTACGTTCATTGCGGCCTTGCCGCCGAGGAACATTGCGTTTGCTTCATCAACACCAATACCGTTGAAGCCCCTCGGGAAGTAACCGTCCTTGCCCCACTGCTGGAACGTTTCAGCGGCGAGTTTGAAGGCAGGATTGGTCCATGGTTCATCGCCGAAGAAGACTTTCTCTTCATTGGCCCGACCACCAGACAAGCCCATGATCAGGCTCATGGTGTTGGTGGCTGGCCATCTGTCTTTGTTGCCAAAGGCAATCGGCACGATGCTGGCTGTTTTCAGTTTTTCGACCAATTCTTTGAACGCGGCATAGGTCTTGGGGACTTCAAGGCCGAGTTTCTTGAACAGATCGCGGTTGTAGTACACACCCATCAAATCCTGTTCCATCGGCACAGCATAGATTTTGCCTTGATAGGAATTGCGCCCGCGATAGAACGGACTGACGTTTTCCCATTTGTATTTGTCATAATAGGCATCAAGTGGAGCGACCTTGCCGGTACGGGCATAGCCCGCAAGCACAGAAGCGGCGGGCCAGGTATAGGCAAGGTCTGGCGTCTTGTTGGCCGAAACGGCGAGACGGTAGGCGTCGCGAATGCCAATCGAAGGTGCCACTGTACGGTTAATCTTCACATCTTTGAGTTCGCCCTCGCAAACTTTGATCAGCGCTTCCATGGCCGGGCCTGCTGAGGTCGCACCGCTGCTGGAAAACTGGTCCCACTGGACGACGGATGTCTCGGCAGCCGCTGCAACCGCAAAGGCCGCCAAAGCGCAAGTTCCTGTGACAACCGCGATTAATCGATTACGTCGGAATTCATATTTCATGTTTGTCTCCTCCTTGTTTTAAAGTTGTTAAGCATTGGCCTTGACGGCCTTTTTCACTGACCCTTGCGGGTCATGTTTCCGAGAGTGGATTCCAGGTTTCTCAGATAAGTCAGCGCACTTCTGGCGACACGATCTGGATCAACTTTACGGGTGTTGAAGCCGATCTCCATGGTGATATAGCCCTTGAATGCGATGGTCTTCAGGGCCTGCATCACGCCATGCCAGTCAACACTGCCTTCGCCAGGTGGGAGCCGGTCATCGTCTGCAAAGTGGACGTGATCAAGGTGTTCGGCCATTTCGAAAACGTAATCGGAACTCACCTCATTGCGATAAAGCGCATGATAGGTGTCGAACATGACTTTGACATTCGGAAGTCCACATTGCTGGCGCAGCAGCAGGGCCTGACCCGCAGTATCGATCAAGTTCGAATCTGCCGAAGTGGGTTCAATGACAATCGTGATGCCTTTGCTTGCCGCATATTTTGCAATGTCGGTGAGGGCAGCGAGCGACCAGTCCCAGGCTTGCTCGTAGGAAACGCCAAAGGCGCGCCAGCCACAAATGTACAAAACCCGGAAAGCGCCAAGATCATGCGCGAGGTCCACGACTTCCTTGTAATGGGCGATTGCCGAAATCCGCTCTTCCGGGAGAATTGATGCCGGGTTATTGCCGGGGCCGCCGCCAGGTGCTGGTAGCAGGCTGACGGGCACAAGCCCCACATCCTTCATCAGGGATTTCAGATCACGCCGCTTGGCTGCTCCAAGATGTGCAGGCCAGGCATGAGGTGCAGCACAGCCAATCTCGATTCCATCGTAACCAATGGACGCAATACGTTTGACTGTTTCTTCCAATGAATAGGAAGGCACCCAGCATGGAAAGCTCGAATAGACCCACGTATTGAATGCATACTTGAAAGACATTGGCGGCTCCCATATTCCTTGTCACGCTCAACCGGACACAGTTGTGCTCGACCTGAAACGCGCGGTTTCAAATTTTGCTTTGTGTCTCTTTGGTTTTGCTCGGGTTTGGTGCCTAATTTCGCAGGCTCCCGACCCACCACTCGTGACGCTTTTGCGTTTCTATTTGAACCAAAGTTAAAGATGCCGGAAATATCTAGCTAGTCAGAAATTTGTCCAAATTGGACAGTTTGGCCATCTTCTGTGTAACTGACTCAGTAATAACCCCGTGCCCGCATCAAGGTATCTGCACGGTTTTGCGCCCGGGTCAGCGCTTCCGCGATTGTTTTACGCTCCGCCAAGAGGTCGTGAATTTCTTCACCGGCAATCGCAATGATGTCAGATATTCCAGGGATTGGCGGTCTTGGCCACATGCGCAGATATCCCCGCGTGGCAAAATCATCGACAGCACCAATGAACGGCGAAATGGCCTGCACTTCTGGATCGCGACTGACACTGATGCGTGGACTGGCCAGGCTGCCATTGAAGAGATAGAGTTTCACTGCACGCGCAGACGTCAAAGATTGAAGCGCTGTCCACACAGATGCAATCCGTCGTGGTGCAATGTTTGCCGGGATGGAAAGTGCGTATCCGCCAATCGGAACGATGGGCTTGCCATGTGGACCCGTTGGGTGCGGCAGGTAGCCGGATCTGCGATAGGCTGGAGAAGTTGAATCAGTTTCAAAAAGCTGCGCCAACAGAGAGTGCGAATAGGCCATCGCCGCGTTGCCCTTGGCATAGGAAATGGCCCGATCATACCACGCCATGCTGAGGATGTTTGGAGGTGAGTACTCCTTGAGCTCCAATAGATATTCGGCTGTCTCGCGGGCTTCACCTGAAAGAAACGCTGGGCGCAGTTCTTCACCCTTAGCATTCTCGGCGTCGAAACCGTGCTCTGACTTTCGCAGATTTACGATCGGCCTGCCGAAAGCGCTCATCACCATCATGAAGCTGTGCCCGATCGGCGTTCCGCGACCACCATTCCACGCAATGCCACTGATCGCCTTTGCAGGCTTGTGCAATTTACGCGCTGCCTCGATTGTCTCAATGGCAGTGCGTGGTGGCGCAATGCCCGCCTCGGCAAAAATATCTGTGCGATAAACCAGAACTTCCGCTGTCGTCATGATCGGCACGCCAAATTGTTTGCCTCGGTAACGCGAACTGGCAAGCGCATCGGCATAGAAATCATCAACATCGATTTCAGACTTATTCATCAGAGGTGCGAGTGGCAGAAGCCTGCCTTGCACTGCCATTTCACCAAACCACGGTAGGTCACAAGCGATGATGTCATACTTCGAGACTGCACGTTTGCTGTTCTTGATGATCTCACTTTGCAATTGATCGATGGCGAGGACCCGGCTCTCGATACTCACGCCGAGGATCATTTCAAATTGTCTCTTCAAGGTTTGAAAGGCTGAAAATGTTGGGTCAGCATGGACAAGCACCCGAAGGGACCGACCAAGGTCCAATTTGGTTTCAAGCACAGTGGGCGGTTGAATTATGCCACTCAGAACTTCAGCATCTATTTGACGCCGAGTGACGTTGCTTCGATTGGCGGGACGGATTGACAAGTTTCGCGCGAGTTGCTCTCCGCGATGAGAAAAAATATGCCAGCGGGACACGATGCCGTCTGAAGGGTGCAGTGAAGCTGATTTTCCAGTCGCAGTACGTGGCCGCTTCAATATAAGCCCGCGCTTCATCATTCCACGAATGGTTCGAATGGCGGTTCCATATGACAACCCGGAATTTGCGGCAAGTGAAGAGCTGGTCACAAGGCGGCCAGTGAAGTGTTTGTTGATCAGGTCAAGTATAATGGGCATCTCGCGCTGATCATCAGACAGATCGAAGGACCGCTTTGCTTCCTCCTGCAATTGAACAAAGAAATCCATAAAACGGCCAACCTCTCTATTTTGAAAGATGCCTTCAGAAGTGGTGGCCCCGTTTTCGTAGGGGCCCTCAGGTGTAACTGCGGTTGCTGTTTTCCTTTTCGTCATTTTCTCATCAAGTGATCTCACCAACCCCAAAAGTGATCCTGAGTTGGATGTTAGATTAGACATCGATGCCGAGTCAAAGCGCGCCTGCCGCTTCGAACGGGTTGTTGACGCGCGGTTGGCTGGCCAGCTGAGAACTAACAAGGAGGCCGTATTCAGACAATGTCACTCACCTGCACCGAAACGTCGTGGAACCGAGTTGTGAAATTCACTTCGTTATCCGGAAATGTTAACATTGCCAAACCTGATAGTTGATTGGTTGTGCACATCCCTTGGCTTTTCAGCCATTCAAGATCTTTCGAATCAAAATCGCTAGCCTCGTTTGACGCGATTTGTTCGAGGTAACATTCTATATTTTTTTGTAGAATTGAATCGAATCTTCTGAAAGTCTGCTTTCTTCGGCGGCTCCCTTGATTTTCATGACCACAACTCCAGTTCCGCACCATGACTAGCGAGTTGGAATAACTCCAAGTCAAGCCAAAAGTGCACTGTATAGACACGATTTTTTGCTTGCGAGTTCGGCTTTGGGTCAAATTCGGCTGTTTGTGCGAACTTGGACGACTTCCGCAATAGGACCGTTCACGGGCTCTTTGAAGCTTTTCCTGTTCATCTCAAACGGGCCAGAAGCCGACAAACAAGTCCAGCTAGCCGAGTGGGAGAACTTCTATAACCTCTCACGGCCACAAGGTGCCTTCAACGGAAGAGCACCTTACGAAATCCTCAGGGAAAGGCTATAATCAATCACCATTTCTGTCTCGCAACATCGCCGACATTACATAACCCCGCCGAAGTCAATCACACGGCCCGATCGTACAGCAGGTCAAGAAAACGGATATCGACAGGTTTCGCAAGCATCTCATCTACATTGCCTAGAAGCGGCTTGAGGTAGGGTTGTTTCAAATGCTCGTCGAGAGATTCGCGGCTGACGAAATTCTCATAAAACACAAAAACATTGGGATCTTTGCTGTCACAATGGAAATCGTAACTGACACACCCCACCTCGGCACGCGTTGGCGCTACCTGCGCCAACAATATGCGCAATAGTTCTTCCCGCT
>JAYTSN010000339.1:0-9506 GCA_043745625.1 Aestuariivirga sp.
TACTCGTCGTATTCCTGGGTATTCCATGGCTCTTTGCAATCTGGACGCTGACGTGGATTAATTTCAAATCACTCTACAACAGTGCCATAGTCGGCATTCGCTTTGGTAATTTCTATATCTCGCCCATGAACATTGCAGGCCTGATCGGGTTGTTTGCGGTTGGCGTGCTGCTTACCAAATTTGTCACCAGCTGGCTTGATCGCCGCGTTCTTACGCAAACCAAATTAAACAAAGGCGTACAGAACTCTGTCAAAACCGGCGCCAATTATTTCGGTTATATTTTAGCCGCTGCATTAGCCTTGAGTGCAGGGGGTTTTGATTTTTCAAGCTTCACAATCATCGCTGGTGCATTGGGCGTTGGTATCGGTTTTGGTCTGCAATCCATCGTCAACAACTTTGTATCTGGTCTCATCTTACTGGCTGAAAGGCCAGTGCGGGTAGGTGATTGGGTGGTGGTTGCTGCTGGCGAAGGCATCGTTAAAAAAATCAATGTCAGATCAACCGAAATCGAAACCTTCGATAGTTGTACCATCATTGTGCCAAACTCTTTGTTGATTACAGAAGCCGTTCGCAATTGGACGCACCGCGATACGCTTGGGCGGTTTTTGATCAGCGTCGGTGTTGAACATAGCATCGACGGAGAACACATCACTCAAGTGTTAAAGGAAGTTATCGTCGCCAATTCTAAAGTGCTGCGTTATCCACCCCCGCAGGTACTTTTGGCAAGGTTTTCACCGGCCACGATAGACTTCGAAATCAGAGGCCACGTGGCTGATGTGTTTGAGGCCCCCCAAGTGGCAAGTGACATTCGCCTGGCCATCACCAAGAAGTTCGCAGAGTTGAAAATAGTTATCCCCACCTACATGGAATTACCAATTCGCAAATGACAATCTCCGACATCGAGCAAGCCAAGAAAGCATTTTCCCAATTCAATGAACTCTCAGGACTCGAGTTGATGCAAAAACTGATGCGTGATGGCGATCAATCACCTATGGCCCAGACCATGGGACTAAGAACGGTTTTTGTAACCGATGGTGAGGTCAGAGTTTCAGCCATGCCTTTGCCCAAATTTTACAATCCGATGATGCGCATTCACGGCGGCTTTACTGCAACATTGATTGATAACTGCATGGGTTCAGCCGTTCTAACCAAACTCCCCGCAGCCACTGGCGCTGGCACAGTGGTACTCAACGTAAATTATATAAGAAAAATTGAATTTGAAACGGGCGAACTGATTGCTACTGGAACAGTGCTTCACGCTGGCCGCACTATGCTAACAGCCGAAGCAAAGGTTACTGACGCTTCAGGCAAGCTCTACGCGCACGGCACAGGCACGTTTTTGGTTTATCCGAAGTAGGACAGCTAAGTTTCCACCGCCGCATCTATTGCAACCAATGCCAACTTCCGCTCGCGCAAGAAGATATAAAGCCCTGATCCAATAATCAAGGCAGCGCCCAGCGCCGTCGACCAGATCGGCACATCGCCCCAAACGAAAAATCCAAACAACGTCGCCCACACCAACGAGCTATATGAGAACGGTGCGACGACTGAAGCAGGGGCGGCCTGAAATGCTTTGATCAAGCACAAATGCCCCACACATCCCATAACCCCACTGGCAATCAGTAACATCCAGCCAAATGCATCGGGCATCGACCAATGAAACGGCAGAAGAAATGAAGTAACGACTGCGCCCGCCGCACCCGTAAAGAGCAAAGATGTTAAAGGATCCTCGTGCCGCAAGCCTCGTGTGGTAATTTGATAACTTGCATTTGCAAAAGCCGCACCCAGCATAAACAGCACGCCGACATTCAGGCCAGTCATCCCCACGTCCCAAATCCGGATCACCACAAGAGCACCGAGAAATCCAATCACAATTCCAAACCAACGGCGCATACCAACATGTTCGCCCAAAACCACATTGGAAAGCATGGTCACTAAAATCGGACTTAAAAACATTATGGTTGTGCACGTCGCAAGCGGCAATTGTGTAAGGCCAAAGTTGAACAAGCCTGTCGTCGTCATCAACAAAGCTGAACGCATCAATTGCCTTTTGGGCGCTTTGCTTACAACCAGTTTTGGCAGGCGTTTGCCGCACACTAATGCCGCCATAACAGTGGCAAAGAAAAACCGCGCCCAGGTTACTTCTACCAGCGAATAGGTCTGCAACGCATATTTCATGATCGCATCAAGCGTTATGAAACAAAACATCGTGGCCAGCATCCACATGATGCCAACTGTGCGGTTTTCAGGAATGAGAACGCTTTTAGCCAATCAAAGGAAACTCAGGCGCATCCATCACTGCGCCATTTTTCAATTCAACGCCGCGAAACGGTGGCGACGTCACAACACCTTCGCGCCGGGCAAAGCGGATGTCATCACCCAGCAACCTTAATGAAAATGCGCGACGACCTGTAAATGCGCTGTTATTTGCTGGTGCACCATGAAGCGTCTTATAGTTAAATGCCACAGCATCACCGGGCTGCAGTTCCCAACCCAAAACATCATAAGCTGCGCGGTTGCCATTAACATCTGGCACAGGCTCCAACCCATCATTCTCATTCAGCGGCGTTTTGTTAAACCGCTCTGGTCTGAAATATTTGCCCCATTTATGTGAGCCCCCAACAAACTCTAACGTACGTTCACGAGGCACATCATCCAGCGGAATCCACAAGCTCACCGTCTGGTCGCCATCCACACAATAATACGGTTGGTCTTGATGCCAAGGGGTTGCCACATCAGCGCTCGCTTCTTTTACCAAAACGTGTTCATGAAATAACCGAACCTGCTGGCTGCCCATCAACTGCCGCCCAATGGATGCTGCTGAAGAATTAAAAATAAAATCGCGATATTCTGATATGCGCGCCCAGTTGCAATAGTCTCCAAAGAACCTGCCAGCGCCGCCAGAGCCGGTGTAGATTTTTACGTCAGCACTTGGCTCGTCCATGTTGCGCGCAATGCCCTTGGCTAAAACCTCAACCCAATCCGCAAAGGCACCACGAATAACACAAGCGCCATCGCGCTTGAATGCATCAATCGTAGCAGCATCAACTTTGAACCCACTCATTCTAATTTCCCTTGCAACTCGTCTTCAATATGCACGCGGACGATCTCTTCGAAACTCTTATCCGCGACAAACCCCAGCGCAGTAGCACGTCTTGCATCAAATTTCTCCGGCCAACCGCTGACAATCTTCATGATGGTTTCATTAGGCTCGCGCTTGATCAGCTTCACGCGCTCAGGCCCGCCAACTTTTGCCAATGCGGCGATCTGCTCAGCGACTGTGCATGAAACGCCAGGCATTGATATCGCGCGCCTTGCACCCATCTTCTTCAAATCCATTTCAGCTGCATGCATTAACATGCCCACAGCCATGCGCGGCGACGCATGCCAATGCCGCACATTATCTCCGACTGGCAACACAGCCTCCAGCCCAACCAAAGGCTCGCGAATGATATTCGAGAAAAAACCTGACGCTGCTTTATTGGGCTTGCCGGGACGCACGCACACGGTGGGCATCCGCAAAGCTGCCCCATCAACAATTCCGCGCCGTGAATAATCCGAAATCAACAGCTCGCAGATCGCCTTCTGCGTGCCGTAACTGGTGAGAGGGGTCGTAAAAAATTCATCGCCAATCGCTTCAGGAAACGGAGCACCAAATACTGCAATGGAAGATGTAAATATAAACTTCGGACAATAGCCGCCGCCAACCGCGCGGGTCGCCTCCAGTAGGTTACGCGTGCCGTCGAGATTAATGCGGTAACCTTTATCGAAATCCGCCTCAGCCTCGCCCGAAACAATCGCCGCCAGATGAAAAATCACGTCTGGCTTTTCTGCGATAACAGCCGTGGCCTCCGCCATTGCCGAAACATCGCCCATTAATGTCGCAATATCAAAGTCGCTTTGCGGCGGAGCAGGGGCCAACACCACGTCATGCCGGGTGATCCTTGAAATGGGCTTTCCACTAACCATCCCATCACGCGCAAGCCGCCCGATAAGCTTGGCTCCCAACATGCCTCCAGCACCAATTACGAGAATATGCATTGCACCAACCATCTCCAAACCATTCGCCTGAACACTACCGCTTTTCCTTGATTTGTGCACACTGTTACATAAAATTTTTGAGATCGGGAGAATCACTCAAAACAGTTTGGTGAGTATCAAAGGTTGTGGAAAACTTATTTTACGTTTGAAATCAGTTGCTTGTGCGCGTTAATCATTATTAACGACATATTGTGTTAACCATATTGGACTTGAACTGAGGTTGGGGAGACAAAAGTGACAGCAATTGAGGAAAAGCATCCAGCCGATGAAATTGGCAAAGCTTTGTCACGTGCTGGGGGCATTCTAACATCACTGACAAATTGTTATGACAGGAATGACACTGATTTTCAGGTCAGCGTTCAATTCATGTTTGAAGCCGTATCAGCGGTCGAGAATTTGCTGGGTCAGGCCTCGGCTGAGCTCGCCAAGCTTTACAGTTCATACGACTTGAACAAGATTTCGCAGCAAACAGAAAACACGCACTCCATCCCGCTTGAGTTTGAATTTTCGCAACACAATGACGACCAAGGCGGTGGTAATCAGCAATATAACCTTGATGGTTCAAGACAAGATCAACATCACCAGACCAAAAATGTGTCAGAAGCCACCGAACCTCAGTATCTTGGATTTTTTGGGCCAACAGAACAAGTCACCAGACTCGCCAACCGCATCGACAGTTTGTTAGAAACAATGCCTGCAAAACCCACAGTGGTGGCAGCCAGTGACATTATCGATAAACCAGCTGTGACTTATAATGAGCTGCTGGAAAAACTAACAGCATTGACTGATGCAGCTGCCTATAACACGCATCAAGGTCAAGATAATGGTCAAAGCCTTTTACCAGTATTAGAAAACCTGCGCGCTGATATGCTTCGCATTCGCTCCGTAGCTTAATAGCATTCAGTTTTTATACGAAGGATCAGTGCCATCAAGAAGAGTTTTCATCTCTTCAAAATGCGCAAGAAACTGTTCGCGGTCAGATTCCCATTCCTGTGCCGTCTTCTCAGCAACATCGGCCGACATAACGTGAAGCTTCTGCCCGGTCTGATAAGCCAGCACCAAGTTACGGCATGAGCGTTCAAGATAGTAAGTAAGATCAAATGCCTCAGCGACCGACTGCGCACAAATCAAAACTCCATGGTTGCCCATCATCATAATTGATTTGTTGCCCATCAAACGCGCCAACCTGTCTCCTTCTTCATTGGAATTGGCCATGCCCCCATATCCCATATCAACCGCCACACGATTGAAAAACCGCGCCGTATTTTGGTCAATCGGCCTTATTTCGGGATCGGCGAGCGATGCAATGGCGGTAGCATAAGGCGGATGAAGGTGAATAATGCACCGCGCTTGGGGCAGGGCGGCATGCAACCTGCCGTGCAAACTCCACGCCGTCAAATCGGGTGCATTAGGCCTTTTCATTGTTTCATGATCGTCACTATCCAACAATAATAGCTCAGATGCTTTGATTTTGGAGAAGTGCCGCCAACGCGGATTCATGAGAAACTTTTTGCCATCTTTCGAAACCGCAAGGCTAAAATGGTTAGCCACAGCCTCATGCCAATCATTTTTTGCCGCAAGCCTAAATGCTGCCGCAAGATCAACACGGTATTGCCATTCACCCGCGTCAGAAGTCTTTTGCGATTTAAAGCTGGTCACATTGTTCACCGTAGCTACTCCCTTGGATTTTGGGATATGCTATAGTAAGCGAGGAACGGCGACAACCGCCTCTCGCAGTAATTTAAATTTTGAGAACGAGGAACGCGATGTTTGGTAAATCTATTCTGGCGCTGGCAATCATGCTCATGGCGAGCCCACTGGCGCTCGCAGAGATCAACCCAGAAGGGGTATGGAAGTTGGATTCCGGCAAAGTGACTGTAAAAGTTGTTCATTGTGGCAAAAACATCTGTGCAAACATAATTGACCTCGCCAGTAAGAACTATCCCGACGGTTCGCCGTTGCTTGATGCGCTGAACCCGAATGAGTCATTGCGCGCACGGCCCGTTATGGGCCTTCCAGTCATCAGTGGAATGACGCAATCTGGGCCAAACACATATAAGGGCTATATTTATAACGCTGACGATGGTGGCTCCTACCGTGCAACAGCCACACTCACTGACACAAACATGGTGCTCAAAGGCTGTTGGCTCGTATTCTGCCGCGACTCAAATTTTATTCGTGTAAAATAAAAAGCGCAGATCAGGCGCGTTGAAGAAGGAATAAGATGTCTGTTTTTAAACGACACAGTTTGATGGTGGTGTGTTTGCTGTTGAGCACAACCGCAGCATTGGCCATTGACAGCGGCTTGGAACAGCTCCCTTTCGTTAAAAAAATGCAGCTCGCCAAAGCCGGCGATCCAGACGCAAAGATGGCCGTGGCCCTCGCATTGGAAGGCGGCATTGATACCAAGGCAGATCCAGCGCAGGCTGCAAAATGGTACCGCGAGGCGGCTCTAACAGGTAATTACGAAGCCCAGTTTCATTTAGCAAAGTTGGTGGAGAAAGGTGCTCCTGGGCTCAAGGCGGATAAAGCAACGGCAATTAAACTTTTGGAATCCGGTGCCAAACACGGCCACGCGCCGTCTGAAAATCTTCTCGGCCAAATGCTGCAAAATGGCGACGGGTTGGCTAAAGACGAAAAGGCCGCCGTCGACTGGTACAAAAAAGCTGCTGCACAAAAACTAGCCGTTGCCCAAAACAACCTAGGCGTCATGTTGCTGAAAGGCCTGGGTACAGATCGGAATCTCGACGAAGCGTTCAAAATGTTTGATGCAGCCGCTTTAAACCAAGATGGTTGGGCGATGAATAATCTCGGCGGCATGTACGAAATGGGTTGGGGAACCACCAAGGATCTAGCTAAGGCGAAAGAATTTTATCAGAAGGCAGCCAATAAGGGCATTGCGATCTCCACAAAAAATCTGCAACGGTTGGCAAACCTGGCTTCTTCTCCTGCCACAGCCAGCACCACGGTGCTTCCGCCTAAGCCTTAAACTTTACCAATCGCTAACCAAACAATTTGACTAAAATTTTACGTAACCAGCGCAAAAACATTTTCTGTGACATTTTATGTCCAGTGTGTGAAGCGGGGAGTTGCGTATGCGCAAATTATCATCGAGCGTTGTGCTCGCTAGTCTATGCGCCCTATTTTTAGCGGGCTGCTCTAGCCATCATTCAACATCTTCTAAGAGTAGTTGGAAGGGCGCTGGCGCTGACCCGTTTGCAGGCGTTGGCAGCCCTTATTTTAAAGGCAGAGGCGCCATTCCGTTTGGCGGTGGCAAATATCATGTGGGCGATGCCTACCAAGTTGCAGGCCGCACATGGACACCCCATGAGCAACCAGGCTACGATAAAACTGGCGTTGCATCATGGTATGGCGAAGCTTTTCACAAACGCAAAACATCAAATGGCGAATGGTTCGACATGAATACGCTGACGGCAGCGCATGCCACTTTGCCGCTGCCAAGTTACGCCATGGTCACCAATCTCGACAACGGTCGTAAAGTGATTGTTCGCATCAATGATCGTGGCCCCTTTGTCGATACGCGCATCATCGATCTCTCGAAAAAAGCAGCCGATGTTCTGGGCTACCGGAACAAAGGCAAAACCCATGTGCGGGTTAGACTCATAGGCCCAGCGCCATTGGAAGATTCCTCGCAGCACATGCTCGCGATGAACGAGGCCATGTATAATGGGGCGTCGATGAACCAGATTGCGTCAATGGCTGATGATTCAAACGCACAAGCTTCCGTTCAAGTTGCCACACGAAAACGCAACCCGAAATATGATGTTGAACCTCAAGACAGCGGCATGCAGCAAGCCAATGTTGACACGCAAGATACGCTGCCAAGCGATAGTGCTGGTTACATGGTGCGGGTAGGGGTGTTCCACGATCTTGTAACCGCCAAGGAAGCCTATAACCAACTCGCAAGCTTTGGCCCGACACAGATCGTCAAAGCCGTTGGTGCCAATGGCCCGCTTTACCGTGTCCAGATCGGCCCGTTGGATAACAAACAAGATGCCAACACAGCGCTCGACACCGCAATATCAAACGGCTTCGAAGATGCCCGTATTGTTGAGACACAAATTCAGCAAGTGGCGTTTAAGAACTAGAAGTGAGCTAGCCGGGAAACCTCTGGATTCCAACCTCGCTCACAAAATCTTCCTTTGTCAGCACAACACAGCGTTCGCTTTCAATGCCTTGCACAAAGCAAAACACGGGCAGGTTTTGCTTGCGCCAATTTTCATAATTATCGCGCGTCAAGTCACTGCTCGCTGTAAATGGAAACTCAGCAGGCGGGTTTTCTGCAGGTCCATCTGCTCCGTCTTTCCATTTCGGATATTTCGAAAGATGATTCATCTTTGAAGAAATCCCAGCATCAATCCAATCGGTCAAAGCACCGCGCATCATCTTGACATCGACCACAGGCGCTTCCGCTAATGTCCCGAACGTACCGATATCTTTTGCAGCTCCCGAAAAACTATATTTCACCTCGCCCGCACCATCGCGCACCACAAGCAGAGCCACAGCGCGGTTGCAGTCTGGGCCAACCGATGACGCAACAATGGAGTAAGGCAAACTTCGTCCCACATTCCATTTTTTTGAAACAGTGGCGTTGCAGTCAGCAAATGCCATCTGGGCCTGCGCCATAACAGAAACCAAAATCAAACTCGCAATATGATAAATTTTCATTGGAGCAGCTTAAGATGAAAAGCATCAACACGTCTACATCACCCTTCCCCCGTCGGGGGAAGGTGCCCGTAGGGCGGATGAGGGCTGCGACGCCTTCGTCACAGTGACACGAGTCGGGATTTTCAGGTTGCGCACTGAGTGTGTATTGTCCACGCTGAGCTGCGGCCCTCATCAAAACGGTTTGACGTCAAACCGCTTTGATGAGGGCCTCTTGGCCACAAAATCCGTCGTCTAGAGCATCGGGTAGTCATCAGGATTCATCAACCGCCCCAATCGTCATCCCGGCCTTCGCCGCTATCATATTCACACATCTTTTTCAGCGAAATCTGAAAATCAATAAAAGCTCTATTTTCTCCATATAAACCGTCACCCCTGCGTAGGCAGGGGTCCAGCTTTTTTCACTTTGTATACATGAAGAAGCTGGATCCCTGCCTACGCAGGGATGACGGAATTAATGATCAAAATCAGATATTTGGCTAGAGAAACAAATATTGTTTGAAAACAATACCCAAAATTACAAAAAAGATGTGTGAATATGATAGCGGCCTTCGCCGGGGTGACGAAACTTGGTGTTGATTGATCGCATTAAAACAACCGTCGCCTGATAATAGTAGAATCTTTATTCCACTTTATATGATTTTATACTTTACTTACATGAATAGTTGTTCTATCTACGTTCCATCTTCTCCAGAAGGGGTTAGCGCTCATGACGGTGGCTTTAACGGGGATAGATGTGGTGCTTGCGGGTTTGGGATAACGTATTCCAAATTCTCGAG
>JAYTSN010000340.1:0-3269 GCA_043745625.1 Aestuariivirga sp.
GCCGAATGAAAAATGTGTCACTGTCGCACATCAACATCGCGTCTTCTTTTACCACATGCGCCATTTGCAGCTTCAGCAATTGCTGAATTTGCCAGCCGCCCATGAAACCTGTTTTCCACGACCACCAAAGTTTTAACTTTCGACCAAAGGGCAAGCGCCCCAGATATTTCATCTCACCTGGCAAAATATTTTGCTCAACCAAAACCGTCCGGCGCGGCCCATTCAAATGCGAAAAGAGATAGAGCTCGCGCCGATCAACAATGAGATAATGGTGCCATGGCCCCTGCAAAAAAACATCCATGCTCTCACAGAGCAATTTGCAACGCTCCAAATCACCAATATAACTGGGCGTAATGACCGCCCAATTGAGCGTTGCCTGATTTTCAAAATCCATAACCTTGTCTAAATCCTAAACCGAAGAAAGGTTTCGTATGCCAGAAATTATAGCATTTGCGAATTGAATCATCGACACTGATGGGATGTCGTGCATTTAGCGCAGCTGCTGAATATTTCCGTTTGGCTTTAATTACAGCACTGGGCTGGAACCTTGACTTTAAAACAAGAATTGAGCGAAACTCCCTTATCAAAGGGAGTTAAATAATGAAAAAAATTCTGAGCCTCGCGTTGTTCGCCATATTCACTGCACCCTCGGCATTTGCAGATGATGCAAGCTGTTCTAAAATCAAAAGTGCCGATCTGGGTTGGACCGACATTGCAATCACCACGAACACGGCAGCGGTCATTTTGAAAAGTCTTGGCTATCAGATGGAAAATACTTTGCTTGGGCTAACGGTATCTTATGAAGGCTTGAAAAATAATTATCAGGACATTTTCATGGGCAATTGGCGACCTGCACAGGATGTGGAGTTTGCGCCTTACTATGATCAAAAGCAGGTTGAAGTTTTAAACACCAATCTTGTTGGCGCCAAATACACATTGGCAGTGCCCACTTATGTGGCTGAGGGCGGTGTTAAGAGCTTTGATGATCTGGCAAAATTTGCCGATAAATTTGGCAAGAAAATTTATGGAATTGAGCCCGGTTCTAATAAGCCACTGGTCGATATGGTGGCTGCTGGAACACATGGTCTGGCTGGATGGGAAATTGTTGAATCCAGTGAAGTTGGTATGATGACCCAGGTAAAAAATTCAGTTGAGAAAAATGAATGGATTGCCTTTCTCGGTTGGCAACCGCACCCAATGAATGTTGATTTTAAGATGACCTATCTTTCGGGTGGTGAAGTTGAATTTGGTCCTAATTTTGGCGGTGCTACAGTGCGCACGATCTCTCGCGTGGGCTATGCCGCCCAGTGCCCGAATGCGGCGAAGTTTTTCTCTAATTTGGTGTTTGATGTTGATTATGAAAATATCGCCATGCGCAAAGTAACAGCTGATGGCATGAGCCCAGAGGCAGCTGCCACCGAGATGATGAAACAGCATCCTGAAAAATTGGAAGCTTGGCTTGCTGGTGTCACCACCATTGACGGCAAGCCTGGTCTCGCGGTTGTGAAGGCAGCGCTTGGCCTTTAATGACCGATACGATGTTAGCGGCCACGCTGAAGGATTATGGCGGGCCGCTTCAAATTGGCTCTGTGCGAAGGCCGAAACCTGCTGCGGGGCAAATACTCATCAAGTTGGAAGCCAGCGGGGTTTGCCATTTCGATGTCCATGTGTGGAAGGGCGGCTTGCGGCCACCTTCTCATCCTGTGCCATTCATTCTGGGTCATGAAGGTGTGGGCCGTGTGGCGGCGCTTGGCGCAGGGGTTGCTGATTGGTGTGTGGGCGAACGGGCTGGCGCTGCTTGGATTCACAACGCTTGCGCGGTTTGCGGCACGGCTTCCAGAAGGTGATGCGGCTTTACTAGCGCCGCTTCTCTGTGCGGGGCTTACGGCTTACGGTGTGTTAAAACGGGCAGAGATTAAGGCCGGAGAAACTGTAGCGATATTTGGTTGTGGCGGGCTTGGGCTCTATGGCGTGCAACTGGCTCATCGCTTAAGCGCACGCGTGATTGCTGTGGACCGTGATGCCGCCAAAGTGCAATTGGCGGTGGCCTTTGGTGCTGAAGCTTCAGCGCCAGACAGCAAGGCGCATGTGTGCATAAACTTTGCGCCTACACCTGCGACTTGGCCTTTAATGGTGAAGATGATCCGGCCGCGTGGCCGCATTATAGCAGCAGCTATGGTTCCAGAACCAGTTGGTCTTAATCAAGAGTGGCTCACTGGCACTGGCGTGCGCATCACGGGCACAAGTGTTGGCACGCGTGCACAAATGGCAGAGCTTATGGCGCTGCACGCCAGAACTCCTTTGCATTCAGAAGTGACCCGCATAACTTTGCACGAGGCGACACAAGCGTTAACGGCCCTTGATCAGGGCCTGGCCAAAGGACGCTATTGCATTGTGTTTTAGTTTAGGGACGAGGCTTGTATGGGAAAGCACATTGCTTTCTTTTATCAGAAATATAAGCGTGACCTATTTGTAAATTCTTTCGCGGAATTTTTCGGCGAGGTTATTTATCTCTAACCCGAATGGTACCGTTGTTGAAGTTTCAGAAAATGTCTCAGACACGAGCGACGATAGTTGCTGCAGCTTGTATGGCACCGGGCGATTGCTGGTGGTGAGCGCACGCACAGCGATGGGTGCGAGGCTTGCCAAGGATTGCTCCAGCAACTCGCTCACGCGGTCAAACTTTTTCCAGCCAAGAAATATCGGCGAGGCCACATCATCTTGGCCAAAGCCTCCTGACTCCGAGCCTGGCAATAAAGTGGGTTGGGCCAGCATGCGGGCTTCTTCTTCATAACCCACAATCGCCATCGGCAGACACCCGAGATAACTCCCATTTTCTGGGTAACCTAAAAATTGCGGCATAAGCGAAATTGACGCATCAAGAAGTTTGGCGGCAATGCGGCCCGTGAGCACGATCAGATTGGTGTAAGCCGCAACCATGGCGTCAAGTGCGGCGGGCGCTTGCGCGTTATGATAGCCGCCAGTGCTGATCACTGCTTCGTCGGTCTGGCGCTCATGTTTTGGAATAATGACGGGATTATCAGTGATTGCAAGAAGGGATTGGCGGGCCACGGTTTCGGCATTCGTCACCGCCAAATGCGCTTGGCCCAAAATGCGTGGCAAAATACGAATGCTCACGGGTGCTTGGTAAGGTCTGCGCGCCGCGTCTTGCCCGCCTTCGATCAGTTGACGTAAAGTTTGCAATGCCCAAGCGTCATGCGGGTTATTCCAATATGTTTCAAGCTCAACAGCAAAATGCCCGCGCGGCA
>JAYTSN010000341.1:0-9434 GCA_043745625.1 Aestuariivirga sp.
CGGATAATTTTTTGGGTTCATGGGCGGGGGCTATGGGGCACACGCAGTTTATCCCGTCGTCTTATGTTTCATATGCCGTTGATTGGAATGGTGATGGCAAAAAAGATATTTGGGGATCTAAGGAAGATGCTTTGGCATCAACTGCCAATTATCTTGCAAAAGCCGGTTGGAAGATTGATCGGCCTTGGGGATGGGAAGTTCAACTGCCCGCAAATTTTGATCGCACTTTGATTGGCCGTCAGCATTGGAGGCCAGTTTCCGAATGGATGAAGTTGGGCATTGCGCCAGTGGGTGTTAAATCATTCAGCGCACCGCAAGCCAACGCTTTTGTTCTGATCCCGCAAACTATCAATGGCCCGGTGTTTTTAGTGACCCGCAATTTTATGTCTATTATGGATTACAACCAGTCTCATTCTTACGCACTTGCTGTGGGCCATTTAGGAGACCGGATTCGCGGGCGTTCCCCATTTCAAGCGAGTTGGCCCAGTGCGGCTGTTGATCTCAATCCATCGCAGCGGGTTGAATTGCAAAAGCGTTTGAATGCAATGGGTATTCAAACCGGTGGTGCTGCCGATGGGCGCTTTGGAGCGCAGACCTATGAAGCTGTGCTGACATTCCAAAAGAAGAAGGGCCTTGACCTTGATGGCCAACCAACGCTGAAGATACTTGAGCTGCTGCGCAAGGGCGGCTAACTTAGGCTTATGGGTTTTTGCAAAAGTAATTTTCTTATAGAAAGTTGGATTCCTGCTTGCACGCGAATAACGCTTGCGATGGTTTTTTTGCTTTTTCAATGGAGCTTTTCATTTGCGCAGGATGCAGTTCCTGCGATTGGCTCTGCCGCGACTGAAGAGACCACGCCTGTTGAGGCGACTGCAGTTGAAAACGTGAAGCGCATCCTTGTGGTTGGTGACGAGATGGGCGGAGGCATGGGCGGTGGGCTTACGCGCATGACAGCAAATGACCCCACATTTGAAATCGTGAACCGCTTTAGTGAAGCTTCAGCGTTGGCCAGGCCTGACCGTTATGATTGGGGGGCCTCCATTCCAAAAATTATGGAGGGCAAAGATTTCTCGGCGGCTGTCGTTTTGATTGGTCTGAATGATCGTCAAGATATTCGAACGCTCAACGGCCGACTGGCCTTTAATTCTGCGGAATGGATTGCGGCTTACAAAGCAAATGTTGATGCTTTGATTGATGCGTTGCTGGCGCAAAAGGTTAAAGTTATTTGGCTCGGCCAACCGCCCATGGGCGAGTCTGCTTACGATGCCGATTTGCAGAAGATAACGGCATTACAAAAAGAGCGTGCACTTGCGAAGGGCATCAAATTTGTAGATTTGCGCACGCCGTTCCTGGGGCCTGATGGGCAGTATAGCGCCAGAGGGCCAGATGATTCTGGTGTCGATCAAAAGCTGCGCCAGAATGATGGCGTTACATTTTTTAGGTTGGGCAATAACCGGATTGGTCAGATTGTTTTGCAGGCATTAAAAGAAGATCCGGTTGCTCCCGCCGTTGAAACTGTAACTGTTGCACCAGGCAAGGAAGACGCTGTGACCCCGGCAGCACCCGAGGAAGCAGGCCCGGTTTTTGCGCAAGAAGATCAGAATGGGCAAGCCATATTACATTCAGGCGGTGATGTTATTGCATTGGTTGCTAATGAAAACGCAAATGCAGCGGCCATTTCAGCCAGCACAATTGGCGTTGCTGCCTCTGCGGGTTCGGCTGCAGAAAAGATGTTTACGGTAGGTGTATCGCCGCTCGCTCCAGCAGGCCGATTTGATGATTTTACCTATGTGGCACCTGCGCAATAGTTAAAGCCATTGCTTCACCGCGGCAACATTGTCTCACCGCGGCAACATTGTCTCACCCATCAGATATTCATCGACGGCGCGCGCAGCCTGCCTGCCTTCACGGATGGCCCAAACCACCAATGATTGGCCACGGCGCATATCACCTGCAGAAAACACCTTATCTAAACTGGTTTTGTAATCCTTCACATTGGCTTCAACATTGCCGCGTGGATCAGTCTTCAGTGCTAAGTTCTTGATCATGCCTTCATGCACAGGTTGAATGAAGCCCATGGCGAGGAGGACAAGATCAGCTTTCAAATCAAACTCTGTGCCGGGCATTTCTTTCATGTTTGGGCCTGCTTTGGAGCAACGCAGGGTTTTCACTGCGCCGTTTTCGCCTAAGAGTGATTTGGTGAGCACAGAGAAATCACGTTCAGCGCCTTCAAGATGCGAAGAAGATGTACGCAGCTTCATCGGCCAGTTTGGCCAAGTGAGGTCTTTGTTTTCTTTTTCAGGCGGCTTTGGCATGATTTCGATTTGAGTGACTGATAGTGCACCTTGGCGGATGGACGTGCCGATGCAGTCAGACCCAGTATCGCCACCGCCGACCACGACAACATGTTTGCCAGTGGCTTGAATGGGGCGGTTATCAAGTGGGCTTTCTTTGCTCACGCGGCGGTTCTGTTGCGGCAGAAAATCCATGGCGAAATGAACGCCGGAAAGTTCACGACCAGGGATGGGAAGATCGCGCGGTTTTTCTGAACCACCTGTGAGCAGCACGGCGTCAAATGAATCCACCAATTGCTTTGCATCCTGCGTCACGCCGATATGTGCACCATAATGAAAAGTCACACCTTCGGCTTCCATTTGGGTGACACGGCGATCAATCAAATGCTTTTCCATTTTGAAATCAGGAATACCGTAACGCATCAGGCCGCCGGCCTTTGAATTCTTCTCAAACAAATGCACATCATGGCCAACGCGCGCCAGTTGCTGTGCCGCGGCCAACCCTGCAGGGCCTGAGCCCACGACGGCGATTTTTTTGCCGGTCTTTTCAACTGCAAGGAGCGGCTTGATCCAGCCATTTTCCCACGCCTTATCGACGATGGCGCATTCGATGGTTTTGATCGCCACAGGATTATCATCAATATTCAGTGTGCAGGACGACTCGCAAGGGGCTGGGCACACGCGGCCGGTAAATTCAGGAAAATTGTTGGTGCTGTGCAGATTGCGCGAAGCTTCTTCCCACGAGTCATTGTAAACCAAATCATTCCAATCGGGGATCTGATTGTTCACCGGACATCCGGTGTGGCAATAAGGAATGCCGCAATTCATGCAACGCGCCGCTTGGTTTTTAGTCGCCCCATCACCAAGGGGGATTACGAACTCGTTGTAATTGCGAACCCGGTCTGCCGCTGGCGCATATTTGCGCTCTTGGCGGTCAATTTCGAGGAAGCCTGTGATTTTACCCATGTTTACACCTATGCGTAGTTATGATATACACAATGGTCAAATGTATATCCGAGGAGATTACGATGAAAATTTCGAAATGGGGCAATAGTTTGGCCATTCGCATTCCTGCTGACGTGGCTGAGACCCTTGGATTTGCCGAAGGTGATCAAGTCAAGATTGAATCCGTTGACGGCAAATTGGTTGCCGAAAAGGAGAAGACTCTTGAAGAAATGTGGGAGCGATTTGAAGAAATTCGCAAGAAAGTGAAATGGCCTGCCGATTACAAGTTTGATCGCGACGAAGCCAATTCCCGTGACTGAGATTTTTCTAGACTCGAACATCCTCGTGTATTCGCTTTCGCCGGAAGTTGAAAAACGTATAAAGGCTTTAAGTGCAATAGCAAATCGACCGACAATAAGCGTACAGGTTCTGAATGAGTTCGTGAACGTGGTTCGGAAGAAACTCAGATTGGAAATTGGAGAAATTACCGATCTGTTAGCTCCCATCAGGGTCAAATGCGAAGTCGTTTCGCTTACTGAAGCAACACATGATCTAGCAGTCAGGATATCACGCGACCACAAATTCAAAATATATGACGCCAACATAATTGCTGCCGCCGAACTTGCAGGTTGCGATGTTCTGTACACGGAGGATTTGAATGATGGCCAACGCATCGGGCGCGTCACCATTCGCAATCCATTTGTGTGAGAAACAACTAGCATCACGCTCTCTTCACACCAACAGTCATGCCGTTGCTTGTCTCTTGCGCTTTTTCTAAGTCCGCCAATGCACGGGCATATTCAACGGGCATCACTTTCACGAACAGCGGCAGATAATGCACCCAGTTGTCGATGATGGTTTTGGCTTTGGTAGAGCCCGTATATTTCAAGTGACGGCCGAGCAATTCAAAGATACGGGTGGCATCATGCTTGTCCATGCCGCTGGTGATATCAACCAAACCATGTGATTCAAGATCGCCACCATGATGCTGGTGCTTTTCGATCAACTCTTCTTCTTCGGGTACGGGTTGAAGATCAACCATCGAAAGATTGCAGCGCTTTTCGAAGGTTTTATCTTCGTCCAGTACATAAGCCACACCGCCGGACATGCCTGCGGCAAAGTTGCGGCCGGTATCGCCGATCACCAACACACAGCCGCCTGTCATATATTCGCAGCCGTGGTCGCCCACACCTTCGACCACGGCCACAGCGCCGGAGTTGCGAACGGCAAAACGCTCGCCCGCCACGCCACGGAAGTAAGCTTCGCCGGTGATTGCGCCGTAAAGCACGGTGTTGCCAATAATGATGGATTTATCAGCAGCAAAACCAATATTGTCTTGTGGCTTGATGATGATCTTGCCACCTGAAAGACCTTTTCCGACATAGTCATTGCCTTCGCCTGTCAGATCGAGTGTTACGCCATGTGCAGCCCAAGCGCCGAAGCTTTGGCCGGATGTGCCGTTCAGTTTCACCATGATCGTGTCTTCTGGCAGACCAGCATGGCCGTAAGCTTTGACCACTTCGCCAGAGAGCATCGCGCCTGCCGTTCGGTCAGAGTTTCTGATGTCAGTTTCGATAACAACGGCTTTTCCTTCGAGTAAAGCGGGCGCTGCCTTTTCGATTAATTTGCGGTCGAGAATTTTATCGATGCCATGGTCTTGGCGGCTCACACGCTTTGTAGCCACGGGGCTGTTCACATCAGCTTTTGCAAAGAGCCTGCCGAAGTCGAGGCCCTTGGCTTTCCAATGGGTAATAGCCTTTTTGGTGTCGAGCCATTCGGTGGCGCCGATCAGTTCATCATAAGTCTTGATGCCCATGTGGGCCATCAATCCGCGCAATTCTTCAGCAACAAAGAAGAAGAAGTTGATCACATGTTCTGGTTGGCCTTTGAAGCGCTTGCGTAGCTCAGGGTCTTGCGTGGCAACGCCAACGGGGCACGTGTTCAAATGGCACTTGCGCATCATGATGCAGCCCGCAGCGATCAAAGGCGCTGTGGCAAAGCCAATTTCATCAGCACCCAGCAAAGCTGCAATTAAAACGTCACGGCCCGAACGAATGCCGCCATCGGCCTGCACAGCAATACGGCCACGCAGATCGTTTGCAACCAAAGTTTGTTGCGTTTCAGCCAAGCCGATTTCCCATGGCGAGCCAGCGTGTTTGATTGATGTTAATGGCGAAGCGCCTGTGCCGCCTTCATAGCCGGATATCGTCACGTGATCGGCATGGGCTTTCGAAACGCCAGCAGCCACAGTGCCAACACCAACTTCAGATACAAGCTTCACCGAAACTTGGCCTGCAGGGTTGACGTTTTTCAAATCGAAAATCAGCTGAGCCAAATCTTCGATTGAATAAATATCATGATGTGGCGGTGGCGAGATCAGGCCAACACCCGGTGTTGAGTGGCGCACTTTTGCAATGGTCGCATCAACCTTATGACCGGGCAGCTGCCCGCCCTCGCCAGGCTTTGCGCCCTGCGCCATTTTAATCTGCATCATATCAGAGTTGACGAGATATTCCGTCGTCACACCAAAGCGACCAGATGCCACCTGCTTGATGGCAGAGCGCATGGAATCACCATTCGGCAATTTCACGAAGCGATCAGGTTCCTCACCACCTTCGCCGGTGTTGGATTTACCGCCAATACGGTTCATAGCGATGGCAATCGTGGTGTGCGCCTCGCGGCTGATTGAACCGTAAGACATGGCACCCGATGAAAAGCGCTTTACAATATCCTTGGCGGATTCAACCTGGTCCATTTCGATGGGGTGCTTGCCCATTTCTTCAGCACTTTTCACCCGGAAGAGGCCGCGAATGGTTTTTAAGCGTTCGTTCTGTTCGTTGATAAGACGGGCATATTCTTTGTATTTGTCCGAAGAGTTTCCGCGCACCGCATGTTGCAGTGATGAAACAGTTTCAGATGTCCACGCATGTGCTTCGCCACGCATGCGCAGGGCATAGTCACCACCGATGTCGAGTGTGGTGGAAAGCACAGGGTTCAAACCAAATGCATCGTCATGGCGGCGGAAAGTTTCTTCGGCAATTTCAGCAAGACCCACGCCTTCGATTTGTGTGGCTGTGCCAGTGAAATATTTCTTCACAAATTCGGTTGATAAGCCAATCGCGTCAAAAATCTGAGCGCCGCAATAAGACTGATAAGTGCTGATGCCCATTTTGGACATGACTTTGAGGATGCCTTTATCAACCGCTTTGATGTAACGCTTGGCCGCTTCATAGGCGCTGATTTTTTCATCGAGAGTTGGCAGCAGCGCATCCAATGTTTCGAATGCCAGATAAGGGTTGATGGCTTCTGCGCCATAGCCAGCAAGCGTGCAGAATTGATGCACTTCGCGCGGTTCGCCTGATTCAACCACAAGACCCACGAGCGTGCGAAGACCCTTCCTGATCAAATGATGGTGCGTGGCTGAAGTGGCCAGCAATGCCGAAATTGGAATGCGCTCGGCAGAAACAGCACGGTCCGACAGAATGATAATATTATAGCCATCATTCACGGCGCGCTCGGCTTGTGCACACACACTGTCTAAAGCCGCTTCCATATATTCTGCGCCATTGGCCACGTCGTAAGTGATGTCGATGGTGACGGTGCGGAATGGGTTTTCGCGCACTGTGCCAATGTTGCGAATGCGCTCTAATTCTTCATTGGTCAAAATCGGTTGCGCCACTTCAAGGCGCATGTGCTTTGATGTGCCTTTGAGGTCGAGCAGGTTTGGACGTGGCCCAATGAAGGACACCAGTGACATCACCAATTCCTCGCGGATTGGGTCAATCGGCGGATTGGTTACTTGCGCGAAGTTTTGCTTGAAATATGTATCAAGCATTTTTGAGCGATCAGACAGTGCCGAGATCGGCGCGTCATTGCCCATGGAGCCCACGGCCTCTTGGCCAGTTGACGCCATCGGAGACATCAACACGGCTAAATCTTCACGCGTGTAACCAAAAGCCTGTTGACGATCCAACAATGGCACAGTGATTTTTGGACGCGCGGTTTTTGCTTTTGGCATATCGCGCAGCACAACTTGGGTTTTCTTCAGCCAATCCTTGTAAGGATGTGCCGACGACAAATCTTTCTTCAAGTCTTCATCTGAAATAATTTTCTTCTTATCGAGATCAATCAGCAGCATCTTACCGGGTTGCAAGCGCCATTTATGCGTGATCTTGGATTCGTCAAAAGGCAGCACGCCCATTTCAGAAGCAAGCAACACATGACCATCATCGGTGATCAGATAACGCGAAGGGCGCAGGCCGTTGCGGTCCAGTGTGGCGCCAATCACTTTACCATCGGTGAAAACCATGGCGGCTGGGCCATCCCATGGTTCCATCATCGCGGCGTGGTGTTCATAAAACGCGCGACGGTCTTCATCCATCAATGGATTGCCGGCCCAAGCTTCAGGGATCAGCATCATCATGGCATGGGGCAGCGAATAGCCACCCATGTATAAAAATTCGAGCGCGTTATCAAAGCAAGCGGTGTCGGATTGGCCCTCATATGAAATCGGCCAGAGCTTGGATAAATCTTCGCCGAGCACATCAGACTTCATGTTGGCTTGGCGTGCAGCCATCCAATTATAGTTGCCACGCACCGTGTTAATTTCGCCATTGTGGCACACGAAGCGGTAAGGATGTGCAAGTGGCCAAGAGGGAAAAGTGTTGGTCGAGAAGCGTTGATGCACGAGTGCGAAGGCAGAAGTCACGCGCTCATCCAGCAAGTCGACGTAATATTCAGAAACGTCTTCGCCGAGCACGAGGCCTTTATAAACAACCGTACGGCAAGACACGGATACGGGATAATAAGTGCGCGCCTTGGTGCCCAACACTTCCATCACACGGTTTGAAACAACTTTCCGGCAGACAAAAAGCTTGCGTTCAAAATGCGCTTCATCGCGGATGGTAGGTCCCTTGCCGAGGAATACTTGGCGGTGCATCGGCTCGGTGTCTTTAACCGAATAGCCGAGCACAGACGAGTTCACTGGCACATCGCGCCAGCCCAAAACTTTCAAACCTTCTTCACGCGCCGTTTCCCACCAGATGCGTTCAATATCTTGGCGGTAAAGTGGCTCGCGTGGCATAAACAAAAAGCCCACGCCATATTGACCTGAAGCGGGCAGTTCGAAACCTAAGCGCTTGGCATCAGCGGCGAAATATTCATGTGGAATTTGGATCAGAATGCCAGCGCCATCGCCAGCCTTCGGGTCGGCACCCACAGCGCCCCGGTGCTCAAGGTTTTTGAGAATCAGCAGACCCTTGGAGACAATGTCATGGCTCTTCTTGTTGTTGATGTTAGCATAAAGGCCAATGCCACAAGCATCATGCTCTTTGCGTGGATCATAAAGCCCATGGGCCGGCTTCATGCCTTCGGGCAGAAATGCGGGTGCGTTCATGATCTTCCACTCCTATATAGGTCAACTCTACTGACTTATATTTATGCCACTTGAGAGGGCGTGGCGCAAGTAAAGAATCATTTTTGCCAGAAAATCGAAATATTATTGCGCAAGATAGCTATCTTGTCGAAACATCCCGCTCAATAAGCATACGAATATAACGTGTGTATGGCACTTTGTTAAGCTTGGCCTTGTTTTTCACTGCGTCCAGCAGACTCGTTGGCATCCGCATACTCAGTTGCGAGTCTTTTTCTTCAAACTCAAAATGCATCACACGATCGCCCGTTAAGTCGAATTTAGTGAGGTCGGAAGTTGCAACAAAATTCTCGGCCTCGGCGTCACTGTGGAGTGCTGGAAGGGGCTTAAGGTTTTTGTTCTTCATAAAAATCGATCTCCTCTTGGTGCATATATCTGGCGCTAATCGGGCGGATGAGTTGTTGGCCTTCCTGATTTCGAAAGGTGAAAACAACCAGAATATTTCTACTTTTAGCCGTTTTCCCTATGGCTTTGCATTTGGCTGATAATGGCCAAGACTCGATTATTACTTATCATACCAAAAAAGCCGATGCCGAAGCTGTGGTTAAAGAGATTGAGGCCAAGGGTCGTAAAGCTGTGGCCTTGCAGCTGGATGTTTCAAAGGCCGAAAGTTTTGCTGGTTTTGTAGCCGACGTTAAAAAGGCGTTGCGGAGCACATGGAAGCGCGATTATTTTGATCACCTCGTCAACAATGCCGGAACTGGCATTGGCGTGACCATTGAACAAACCACCGAAGCGCAGTTTGATGAAATGATGAACATTCA
>JAYTSN010000342.1:0-3256 GCA_043745625.1 Aestuariivirga sp.
GGGTTCACCTTCAAATGCACATGGCTTTGAAACTTCGCCTCTTGCCCCTCAACCAGCATCGCGGCGTTATCGGCCACAGCATCTAACACTGCAACCAGCCAATCCTTATCCTGCTTATCAAAATCACCCAGCACATGTGGCAGCACAAATTTGGCTTCCCCCGGATGGCCGATGCCTAAACGCACACGCTTATAGTCTGGCGTGATGTGTGACGAGATTGAGCGAATGCCGTTATGGCCTGCGGCACCCCCACCCAACTTCACGCGCAGTTTGCCGGGCTCTAAATCCAGCTCATCATAAAACACGAACACGTTAGAAAGTGGAATATTGTGAAAGCGCACGGCGTCACCAACTGAACGGCCAGATTCATTCATGAAAGTTTGTGGTTTTAAAACCAAAACCTTCTCACCAGCTAAAACACCTTCGGATAACTCGCCTTGAAACTTTTTCCGCCAAGGCGAAAAATGATGGCGGCGGACAATGACATCCGCCGCCATGAAACCGATATTATGCCGATTGGAAGAATATTTCGAACCGGGATTACCCAAGCCTACAAAGAGAAACATTGGGCAGCCCCGAAAGAGTTACTTCTTCTTTGCAGCAGGAGCAGCCTTAGCGGCTGGAGCGCCCTTGGCCGGAGCCGCAGCACCCTTGGCCGGAGCCGCAGCACCTTTGGCAGGTGCAGCGCCCTTAGCAGGAGCAGCCTTCGCATCAGCCGGAGCTTTTTGGTTGGTGGCTGGAACATCAGCTGAAACAGCGCCTTCAGCAGCCACTTCTTCCTTGGCCTGAGCCGAGAGCGCACAAAGCGTTACGTCATCACGAACGGCCGATGTCACACGGTCTGGCAATTTAATGTCCGACAAATGGATTGACGACATGACGGCCATGCCCGTGAGATCAACGATGATTTCATCAGGGATAAAGTCGGCTGGGCAAAACAGGCTTACCGAATGTGATGCGATGTTCAGAACGCCACCAGCCTTAATGCCAGGCGATGCTTCGTGATTCTTGAAATGCACAGGAATGCTAACCGCGATCTTGGAATCCTTGCCGAGGCGCAGAAAATCAATATGCGTGATCCGGTCTTTTACAGGCTCAAACTGAATATCGCGCGGGATCGCCCGAATAGTCTTGCCGTCGACTTCAACGTCAACAAGCGTCGACATGAAACGACCGGTTTGAACATGGGGTTCGATGTCTTTATAGCTCATCGAAATGATTTGAGGTTCTTGCTTGTCACCATACACAACGCCGGGAACAAGTCCCTCGCGACGTACAGCTCGAGCGGCCCCCTTACCGGCCCCGCCACGAACAGTGGCCTTAACACTAACAATTTTAGACATGGGTATTCTCCAATTAAAACAAACATCCAGCCTTCCTCCAGGGGTGAACGACGCTGAATGTTGGGCGGGCTATAGGGGAATTGAAGTTCGCTGGCAAGTTTGGGCGGATTTTCAATAGGTTAAGATTTTTTACGCCTAGTAAGGATTTTTAGCTTGACAACGTACGGTGAGCCTGCTATACCTCGTCATACTCCACAACTGGGTCACCACTTCTGGAGCTCCCCCCATTTTCAACAACAGTCTTGAGCCGATCAGGAAGACGACGTTGAAGTTGCTGGATTAAGCTTGGCTTAGCCAATAAAACCCCGTCCCCTACCACCCACAACCAAATCGTGTAACCTCCAAAATCAGGAGCCCGAATGACCTTTCATTTCAAACCACTCAACCCCGACCGCCAAACCGCCCCACATGAGCTGACGGCCCACAATCAAAGTGCTGACGCGGTTTATGGCAATGACCCAGACGGCTATTACACGCGTGTGTCTGGTGCTGCTGTGCTGGACGCGCAAGGCAATGTGATCGCAAGGCAGAGCTTGGCGCAGATTCTAGCACTCGGTTCAGGCTGGCATGTGGAACAGGCGTGGTCACCCTCGACGCGGGGGAGCGCTTTACAGTTCCGTGGTGCAGCCCCTTATCTGATGCATGTGGTGGCTGGCCGTGCGGTGATTGATGATTACGGGGTTCAGCAGGCTGACGGCTCTTGGCGCCTTGCCAGTGGCACCGTGATCAAGGCCGCCGATGGCAGCGTGATCGCCCAGCCCACCAAGGCTGATATTTTAGCCCAAGCGCATGCCACTGGTACAGAATGGCGCGTGGAAGCTTTCGGCTTTAACGCATTTGCCAATCTGCCCGTCGCCACCATCGGCATTGATATCGTGGCTGGCCAAGTGGCTGACTACACCGTGCAGGTGACCGATCAGGACGGCAGCTTTTATGTCTGGGCGAGAAACCTCGACCGGGCACTCTCCCTGCAAGCCAAACACGGCACCTCGCTGGCGTTCAACTTGCGCAACTTCGAGGTGGATTTCATAAAGCTGCAGCAGCAGGTGGATAGTTCCGACGACAGCAAATACCGGATCGAGCTGTTAACCCCAGCCCAGTTCAGCTTCGCGCTGAAACTCTCGAGCATCGCGTTCCAACCGCAAATGTTGACGGCCACGAATGATAATTTTGAAAGTCAAATCCTTAGGGAGGTTGCGTGATGGAATTTGCAAATAATTGGGACTTTTCGCTCTCCAGATTTGCCTTTGATCCGGTTTTGCATGTGTGCATGCGTTATGATGGCAATGAAGGACCAGATGCGCAGGAGCGGGAAGATGATGCTAACTTTAAGATTTATTATGATCCGAGCATTGTAGCTGGCAATTATCTTCGTCCACTGACGGCTGAGGAAATGAAGAGTGATACAACCATATTCAGGGGCCCCTCGTTGCCAGCAGATAGCCCACCAGTTTACCCAATTAAGGGAATTTTTCCAGGCGAGGTTAGTGCAGGGTTTTCTGCAAAACGAAATCTAGTTGAAAATGTTTTGCGCGTGAAGTTGATGCCCGCCTTGCCAGCCAAAAACCCCAATGCGGGTGAGCTCCACGGGCTGGATTCCTGGCGCTTAAAGATTGATGTTATTAAGCTCGCAAAATATCCAGTCATTTCAGATTATCCAACGGACTTTTTACTACACGCCTTCAAGAACTTGATTGTTATTCCAGAAGTCTATTCGTTGCAATCGACTAAGAAGGGGGATCATTATAAATGGATCACCATACCCGGTGCAAAGCGGGTTGAAATTTGTATGCATGAACCTGTGCTGACCAAAATATTTAATTGCGCAGCCAGTGACTACCCAGAAGTTGAACCGGAATGGCATTGTCTGGCCTCGCAGGAGTTGGGCGCATGAGCAATATTATTGAAGATGC
>JAYTSN010000343.1:0-50287 GCA_043745625.1 Aestuariivirga sp.
ATGCTTGGTTTGCGCGTGCTACAGAGCCCAGCGAAAGTTTAATTCCCATGCGCTCTTTGATGATTGAAGAGGGGCTAAGCCAAGAACGCTTATCAATATTGGCACAAGCAAGGAGCATTTTGCATTGGCATGCGTCTCATGGGTTTTGTGCCCAGTGTGGCGCTAAATCGTTAATGGCGGATGCGGGTTACAAGCGCATTTGCCCTTCCTGCCAGACCGAGCATTTTCCGCGCACTGATCCCGTTGTCATCATGGCGGTGCGCCGTGGGGATCAAATTCTTCTGGGCCGCCAAGCAAGCTGGCCACCAAACATGTTCTCGGCTTTGGCTGGCTTTATGGAACCAGGCGAAACCATCGAACAGGCAGTAGCCCGTGAAGTTTTGGAAGAGGTAGGGATCAAAGTGGGTGCTATATCCTACGTCACAACCCAGCCTTGGCCTTTTCCCTCAAGCTTGATGATCGGTATGATTGCCGAAGCAACCACCACCGACATCAAACTTGATCCGGCAGAACTCGAAGAAGCTCGCTGGTTTACCCGCAGCGATCTTGAGCTAATGCTCGCCGGAACTCACCCCGAAGGCCTTTATGCCTCAAGGCCCCAAGCCATTGCCCACGCAGTGGTAACAGCAGCACTCAAAACCTGAAGAATTACTTTGCGTTTCCAAATAAAGCGGTCAAACAAGTTGCCAACATCTTGGAAGCCAACCCATTTGGTGCCATTGTGCAAAGAACACCGCATGGGAGCGCTTGATGTATTTGGGTTTGGATTTCGGCACGTCGAGTGTCAAAGGCGTTTTAATTGATGCCAAACAAAAAATTATCGCAACTGCTTCATCGCCTTTAAAGGTTTCCAGGCCGCATCCGGGCTGGTCAGAACAGAATCCTGAGCATTGGTGGAAAGCCGCTAGCTTGGTTGTGGCGCAGCTGCGCAAAGCAAAACCGAAAGCCATCGCTCAAGTCGCAGGCATAGGCATGTCGGGTCAGCAACATGGCGCAACCTTGCTTGATAAAAGCGGCAAGGTTCTGCGCCCATGCATTCTGTGGAATGACGCGCGCAGTTTTGAAGAATGCAAAGATATTCTAGCTGCTTGCCCCGACGCGATGGACATTACGGGCAACATTCCATTAGCGGGTTTCACAGCGCCAAAGCTGCTTTGGGTGCGCAAGCATGAGCGCAAAATATTTGATCAAGTCGCCAAAGTTTTACTGCCGAAAGATTACATCCGCTTTCGCATGACTGGAACCTATGGCTCCGACATGTCGGACGCGAGCGGCACATATTGGCTCGACGTTGCAAACCGCAAATGGTCTGATCACATGCTGACCGCCACCCATATGCGCCGCGACCAGATGCCGGAACTTTTTGAAGGCACAGACGCAACCGGCCAAATCACCCCAGCCCTCGCCAAAGCGTGGGGTATGCCGCTTCGTCCTGTTGTTGCAGGCGGTGGTGGCGATAATGCTTCAGCCGCTGTGGGCATTGGCGCTGTGAAAGATGGGCAGGCCTTGGTGTCGCTCGGCACATCAGGCGTGATGTTTGTGTCCAACGATAAATACAGCCCCAATGCTGGCAAAGCGGTTCACGCCTTCTGCCATGCCGTGCCAAATACATGGCATCAGATGGGGGTTATTCTTTCGGCTACAGCAAGCCTCGAATGGCTGGCAGGGTTGCTCAAAACCCCCGCGCCAAAACTCACTGCGGCACTTGGCAAAAAACTCGATGGCCCATCGTCGGCATTGTTTCTTCCTTATCTCTCAGGCGAGCGCACCCCTGTTGGTGATGCGCAAATACGCGGTGCATTTTTGGGTCTCGCACATGAAACCGATGCCAAAGTTATGACCCACGCTGTGATGGATGGCGTGGCCTTCGCATTTCGGGACTCGCTCGAAGCACTGAAAGACGCAGGCACAAATGTCACGCGCGCAATGGCCGTGGGGGGTGGAACGCATTCTGAACTCTGGCTCAAGATCATCGCTACAGTTTTAGGTGTGCCAGTTGATCTTCCCGTGGCAGGCGATGTGGGTGGTGCCTTTGGTGGCGCGCGCATGGCATTGATGGCGGCCACAGGCGCATCATATAAAACCGTTTGTACAGCGCCTAAGGTTGCCAAAACAATTTTGCCCGATGTGAAAATCAAAGCCGCCTATGAAGCGGCCTATAAAAATTACACAAAAATTTACCCGGCGATAAAGGATATCAAATGAAATTTTATTCGATCACTGACCCTATAAAATTCGCTGGCCCATCATCCACCAACCCATTGAGCTATCGCTGGTATAATCCCGACCAAAAAGTCATGGGTAAAACCATGCGCGATCATTTGCGCTTTGCGGTTTGCTATTGGCACACGTTGTGTTGGCCAGGCGGTGATCCATTTGGCGGTGAAACATTCAACCGCGAATGGCACCACATGGCCGACCCAATGAAGGCCGCTTCAGTCAAAGCCGATGTGATGTTTGAAACTTTGCGCATTCTCGATATTGATTATTTCACCTTCCACGATCTCGACATCGCGCCGGAAGGAAACTCGCTGCAGGAGTTCAACGCAAACGTCACATCGATCGCTAAAATTCTCGAAAAACAAATGTCCAAGCACAATAAGAAATTACTCTGGGGTACGGCCAACATGTTCTCCAACCGCCGCTTTATGGCGGGTGCCGCAACCAACCCTGATCCTGATGTGTTTGCCTATTGCGCGGCGCAAGTGAAGCATTGCTTGGACGTGACGAAGGATTTGGGCGGCGAGAATTATGTGATGTGGGGCGGCCGCGAAGGCTACGAAACCTTGATCAACACCAAGATCGGCCAAGAGCTGAAACAAGCTGGCCGCTTTCTTTCACTCGTTGTCGATTACAAACACAAGATCGGTTTCAAAGGCCCGATCCTGATTGAGCCAAAGCCCAAGGAACCGTCGACGCACCAGTATGATTATGATGTAGCCACCATTTATGGCCTGCTCAAATCATATGGTTTGGAAAACGATGTGAAAATGAACATCGAACAGAACCACGCCATTCTCGCGGGCCACACATTTGAACATGAAATTGCTCTCGCCTCAGCGCTGGGCATTTTCGGTTCGCTTGATCTTAATCGCGGTGGCTATCAAGTGGGTTGGGACACCGATCAATTTGCGATGAATGTGCCAGAACTTACATTGATGATGATTGAAGTCATCCGCGCTGGTGGTTTCACCACGGGTGGCATGAATTTCGACGCGAAGATTCGTCGTCAATCATTGGAGCCAGATGATTTGCTTTATGCCCATGTCGCATCAATGGATGCCTGTGCGCAGGCCTTGCTCCGCGCAGCAAAAATTATTGAAGACGGCAAACTCGATGCAGAAGTAAACAAGCGCTACGCCAAATGGAGCGAACCCACAAACCAAGCCATGCTAGATGAGGGTGCAAGCCTCGAAGCCATCGCCGCGCGCGTACACAAAGACAAAATCGAACCCCAACCCAAATCCGGCCGCCAAGAATATTTGGAAGGCTTGCTGAACAATATTTAAGGAACAAAACCATGGCCATTGAAGGCAGCAAAACCGCAAAGCAATCATCTCGCATCCGCTACGGCATGGTAGGCGGGGGGCAGGGCGCGTTCATCGGCGCGGTGCACCGCATCGCCGCGCGCATTGATGATAAATATGAATTCGTGGCGGGCGCACTTTCAGCGGACGCAGCCAAGGCACAAGCCAGCGGCATGGAACTGGGCCTCGCTCCCGACCGCATTTACGATGATTTCCAAACCATGGCGAAGTTGGAAGCAGGGCGCGCCGATGGTATCGAAGCCGTCTCTATTGTCACGCCGAACCACATGCATTATCCGGTGGCAAAGGCTTTCATCGAAGCGGGTATTCACGTCATCAGCGATAAGCCGCTGTCACTGAACTTGAAGGAAGGCAAAGCGCTGGCCGCACTGCTCAAGAAAAACCCGAAAGTCATTTTCGCTCTTACCCACAATTATTCGGGCTATCCCATGATCCGCCAAGCTCAAGGGATGGTGCAAGCAGGAGAGTTGGGTGAAATCCGCTTAGTGCAAAGCGAATATCCACAAGATTGGTTGGCCACAGATTTGGAAAAGACCGGCCAAAAACAAGCCGCCTGGCGCACTGATCCAAAGCGCTCCGGCGCAGGCGGTTGCGTGGGCGACATTGGCACGCATACTTATCAACTCGGTTGTTTTGTTTCGGGCCTTGAAGCCACAGAACTTTCTGCTGAACTCACCAGCTTTGTGAAGGGCCGCAAGCTTGATGATGATGCGGATGTGCGCTTGCATTATAAGGGCGGCGCCAAGGGTCACATCTGGGCCTCTCAAGTGGCGGTGGGCCATGAGAATGGTTTGAAGCTCAGGGTTTACGGCACCAAAGGCGGCCTCGAATGGGTGCAGGCCGATCCCAACTATTTGTGGTTTACACCACTGGGCGGCGAAAAGCGCTTGATCACCAGAGGCGGTGCCGGAAGCGGTCCATCGGCAGCCCGCGTAACAAGAGTCCCGCCTGGCCACCCCGAAGGCTACCTCGAAGGCTTCGCCAACATCTACACCGAAGTGGCGCGTGCAATTGAAGCCAAACGTGCAGGCAAGAAATTGGATAAGGACGTGCAGTTCCCCGGCATAAAAGACGGCATCGCAGGCATGGCGTTTATTGAGGCATGCTTGAAATCGTCGGCTAAGAATGGGAGGTGGGTGAAAGTTTGAATGAGTGCAAACGGCACCCACTGATCATCTTGAGTTATGTTGCGACGCAACATCGCACCTGTGATCCATTGTGCACCGCACCATTTTAGCGCATAGGCTCACTCCCAACATTAATTGATGGGGATTATCATGACACACGCAAACACTGCTGGACGCGATCAACGAATTGCTGAAATCGCACATAAAATTTGGCAAGAAGAAGGCCAACCTGAAGGCCGGTCTGAAGATCATTGGGCCCGCGCCACGAGCATTGTTGATGCAGAGGTTCTCTCAGAAAAGCCAGTTGTAAAAAAGTCAGTTGCTAAAAAGTCAGCTTCAAAAAAAGCAGCTCCAGCTAAGAAATAATTCCAAACTTACAACGCCCATTGATAAAATGATGGGCGCACCTCATTTTTTGCTTTCGCAATGTCGTAATTCCTCTATAAGCACCGCGAAATCAAAACATAAGGAAGAGTTATGGCTAAGGTAAGAGTTGCAATTAATGGATTCGGTCGCATCGGACGCAATGTGTTGCGCGCCATTTATGAATCAGGCCGCACGGATATTGACGTTGTAGCCGTGAATGATTTGGGCCCTGTTGAAACCAATGCCCATCTGTTGCGTTTTGATTCCGTCCATGGCCGCTTTCCGCATGAAGTGAAAGTTGAAGGCGATTCCATCAACATCGGCACCGATAAGTTTAAGGTGACTGCAGTGAAGGATCCTTCGCAATTGCCTTGGAAAGAATTGGGCGTGGACATCGCTTTGGAATGCACTGGCATTTTCACTGCCAAGGATAAAGCCTCGGCGCATTTAACCGCTGGCGCAAAACGCGTGCTGGTTTCAGCACCGGCTGATGGCGCAGACTTCACCGTTGTTTACGGCGTGAACCATCAAAGCCTGACCAAAGATCACATCGTTGTTTCAAACGCATCATGCACCACAAACTGCTTGGCACCTGTTGTATCAGTGCTGCACGGTGTTATTGGCATTGACCACGGCTTCATGACCACCATCCATGCTTACACTGGCGATCAACCAACGCTCGATACGATGCACAAAGATTTGTACCGTGGCCGCGCTGCTGCCATGTCCATGATTCCAACATCGACGGGCGCTGCCAAGGCCATTGGTCTCGTAATTCCTGAACTCAAGGGCCGTTTGGATGGCACATCAATCCGCGTGCCTGTGCCGAACGTGTCTGTTGTTGATTTCAAATTCGTAGCCAAGCGCGCAACGACGATTGAAGAAATCAATGCCGCCATTAAGTCCGCATCAGAAGGCAACTTGAAAGGCATTCTTGGCTACACAACACAGCCAAACGTGTCGATCGACTTCAACCATGATTCACATTCATCTACCTTCCACATGGATCAAACCAAAGTTGTTGAAGGCACCTTCGTGCGCATCCTAACTTGGTATGACAATGAATGGGGCTTCTCCAACCGCATGAGCGACACAGCCGTCGCCATGGGTAAATTGCTTTAATGCTTTGCATTCCTCCCCTGCTCCAGGGGAGGAATGATTGCTGTTACAAAATAAACTTACTCAAATCTACATTCTTGGCCAGCGCGCCAACGTGTTGTATCACGTAAGCTTCATCAATTTCGATGGCTTCACCAGCGCGGTCAGTTGCCGTAAAACTCACATCATCAAGAATGCGCTCCATCACCGTTTGCAAGCGCCTTGCACCAATATTTTCAATTGATCCATTAATCTCCGCAGCAATGCGCGCAATGGCGATAATTCCATCGTCGCTAAAATTCAGCGTCACTTTTTCAGTCTTGAGCAACGCCTTATATTGTTTGATCAAGCTTGTTTCAGGCTCCGTCAAAATCCGGCGAAACTCGTCCTGGCCCAATGCTTTGAGCTCCACGCGAATAGGCAAACGACCCTGCAACTCGGGCAACAAGTCTGATGGCTTCGACACATGGAATGCGCCGGATGCGATAAACAGAATATGATCGGTCTTCACTGGGCCGTGCTTGGTTGAAACTGTAGTGCCTTCGATGAGCGGCAGCAAATCACGTTGCACACCTTCGCGCGAAACATCTGCACCACCGCGATCTGACCGCGAAGCAATTTTATCGACTTCATCCAAAAATACGATGCCATTATTTTCAACTTGGTCGATGGCTTCGGCGATAACCTTATCTTGATCCAAAAGTTTTTCAGCTTCTTCAGCCAACAAAATTGAGTGTGCTTGTGCCACTGTGGTTTTACGGGGCTTGGTGCGGTTGCCAAAAGCCTTGCCCATCATGTCTGACAGGTTGATCATCGACGCTGTGCCGCCGGGCATGCCCGGAATATCAAAGCTCGGCATGCCGCCAGAATCGGCCACTTGAATTTCAACTTCTTTCGTATCCAGTTCGCCCGCACGCAGCTTCTTGCGAAAGGATTCTCGTGTCACTTCTGAGGCTCCAGCACCCACTAGCACATCAATTACGCGGTTCTCAGCACTCAAGTGGGCCTGCGCTTCAACATCCTTCTTGCGCGCGGCCTTCACCATGCCGATCCCTGTTTCCAACAGATCGCGGATCATCTGATCCACATCGCGGCCAACATAACCAACTTCGGTAAATTTTGTCGCTTCGACTTTAAGGAAAGGCGCATTGGCGAGCTTTGCCAAACGGCGCGCAATTTCCGTTTTGCCAACACCGGTTGGGCCGATCATCAAAATATTCTTCGGAATAATATCTTCACGCATCTGCCCCGTCAGCTGCTGCCTGCGCCAACGGTTACGCAAAGCCACAGCAACGGCGCGTTTAGCATCCGTCTGGCCAATGATATAGCGATCAAGTTCCGATACGATTTCGCGGGGGGTGAAGTTGGTCATGTATCCAGTTTTTCCAGTGTAAGGTTCCCGTTGGTATAAACACAAATCTCCGCCGCAATGGCCATCGCCTTCCTGGCAATTGCTTCCGCATCCATATCCGTGTCCATCAAAGCGCGTGCGGCAGCCAGCGCGTAGTTGCCACCTGAACCAATAGCTACCACGCCATGTTCTGGTTCTAATACATCGCCCGTGCCTGTCAAAACCAAGGAGACATTTTTATCTGCCACAATCATCATCGCTTCGAGGTGGCGTAAATATCGATCTGTTCGCCAATCTTTGGCCATCTCTACACAAGCCCTCGTGAGTTGATTTGGAAATTGTTCAAGTTTGCCTTCAAGCCGCTCAAACAGCGTCATCGCATCAGCCGTCGCCCCGGCAAATCCAGCAATCACACCCGTTGCACCCAAGGGCCGCACTTTGCGGGCGTTTCCCTTCATAACAGTTTGGCCCATGCTCACTTGACCATCGCCGGCGATCACAATCTTACCGCCTTTGCGCACACCAAGAATGGTGGTGCCGTGCCAATTTGTGGGGTCACTCATGTCGGGATTTCCTCTGTTAGCCATCATCTAAGGCTTTGTGACGATAGTTTAAAGCCCATGTAGCCAATTTATGTTGCGTCTGCTAAGGCCAGACTCCTGAAAGGGCAAAACCATGCGCCAAGCTTTAGTCACCCGCAAAACCACTGAAACTTCGGTTTCGGCTTCCGTGTCGCTCGACGGCACGGGCACATATGACATTAAAACCGGCGTTGGTTTTTTTGATCACATGATGGAGCAATTGGCGCGCCATTCGCTAATTGACATGAAGATTGAAGGCAAAGGTGATCTGCACATTGATGATCATCACACAGTTGAAGATTGCGGCATCGCCTTGGGGCAAGCGTTGGCTAAAGCATTGGGCGACCGTAAGGGCATCCGCCGTTATGCATCCGCTGATGTGCCAATGGATGAAACGCTAACACGTTGCGCCATTGATGTGTCGGGTCGTCCGTTCCTGATTTTCAAAGTGAATTTTCCGTGCCAGAAAATTGGCGCGTTTGATACTGAATTGGTGCGCGAGTGGTTTCAGGCTTTTGCTATGAATGCCGGCATAACGTTGCACATTGAAAACGCATATGGTGAAAATGCCCATCATATTGCCGAGTCTTGCTTCAAAGCTCTGGCACGCGCCCTTCGTGTGGCCATTGAAATTGATCCACGTCAGGCAAACACAATTCCATCGACGAAGGGCACATTGGCTGGCTGATGAAGACTGTTATTGTTGATTATGGCTCTGGCAATCTTCATTCGGCTGCAAAAGCTTTCGAACGTGCTGCCCATGACAACAAAATCAAGGCACAAATTATTGTTTCCAACAAGCCCGAAGATTTGGAAAAAGCCGAGCGCATTGTTCTGCCAGGGGTTGGCGCATTCAAAGATTGTCGTAATGGTTTGATGGCCATTGATGGCATGCGCGCTGCTCTGCAAGACCAAGTCATCGTTAAAGGTAAACCGTTCCTCGGCATTTGTGTGGGCATGCAACTCATGGCCACGCGCGGTGTTGAACATGAAGTGACGCCGGGACTTGGCTGGATTGCGGGTGACGTGGTTTCGATTTCGCCTACAGATCCGAATTTGAAAATCCCCCATATGGGTTGGAACACCATACGCCCTGAAGGCCAGCACGCGCTGCTCGACGGAATTCGTTTGGGCGATGAAGGCTTGCATGCATATTTCGTGCATTCTTATCATTTGAAGCCGACCTTGCCCGAAGATTTGATTGCCACTGCCGACTATGGTGGCGAAGTCACTGCCATGGCAGGTTATGATAATGTTGTAGGCACCCAGTTTCACCCTGAGAAGAGCCAAGAGCTAGGTTTGGCATTGATTGCAAATTTCTTAAGGTGGCGACCATGATGCATGTTTCATGTTGTCCTCGCTCGGTTGCGGGAGAGGAAAGGGGCCCATCGCCATGCCATGGCGTAGGTGAGGGGCGGTCAAAACACACTTCACACACACTCACCTCCCCCACTGTTCCGCAGCGGGTCCCCTTCCTCCCCCGCAAGCGCTGGAGGACGCCATGATCCTCTTCCCCGCCATTGATCTCAAAGACGGCAAATGTGTGCGCCTCAAACTTGGCGATATGAATCAGGCCACGGTTTATAATGAAAGCCCTGCTGCACAAGCGTTGGCCTTTGAGAAGCAAGGTTTCAATTGGTTGCATGTCGTGGATTTGAACGGTGCTTTTGAAGGTCAATCAGTGAATGGTGCAGCTGTTGAAGCCATATTAAAAGCCACTCAAAATCCCGTTCAACTTGGCGGAGGCATTCGCACGCTTGCCCATATCGAGAGCTGGTTGAATAAGGGTTTAGCCCGTGTAATTTTGGGAACAGTTGCTGTGCGTGATCCTGCGCTCGTCAAAGAGGCCTGCAAAAAATTCCCTGGCAAGATTGCCATTGGCATTGATGCCAAGGGTGGCAAGGTGGCGGTGGAAGGCTGGGCCGAGGCTTCGATGCTAGGTGTGATTGAACTCGCACAAAAATTTGAAGGCGCAGGTGTAGCTGCAATAATTTATACGGATATCGACCGCGATGGGATTTTAACTGGCATTAACTGGGACAGCACTTTGGCATTGGCTGATGCAGTATCTATCCCGGTAATTGCCTCAGGCGGCCTTGCATCAATGGCAGACATCAAGCGCATGATGCAGCCCGATGCGCATAAGCTTGCAGGTGCCATAACAGGCCGCGCACTTTATGATGGCAGGCTTGATGCGGCGGAAGCTTTGCAAATGTTGAGGGCAGCATGATGCTGAAAATGCGATTGATCCCATGCCTCGATGTGAAAGATGGTCGGGTCGTGAAAGGCGTCAACTTTGTTAATCTGCGCGATGCAGGAGACCCGGTTGAATGCGCCAGAGCATATGATGCGGCAGGGGCAGATGAATTATGTTTTCTTGATATCACCGCCACACATGAAAATCGTGGAACCATGTTTGACGTGGTCAAGCGCACGGCCGAACAATGTTTCATGCCACTGACTGTGGGTGGTGGTGTTCGCAAGCTTGATGATATTCGCAATTTGTTGTTGGCGGGTGCCGACAAAGTTTCAATCAACAGTGCTGCGGTCTCTGATCGCGCATTCGTAAAAGCAGCAGCCGAGAAATTTGGCAGCCAATGCATCGTAGTGGCAATCGACGCAAAAGAAACCTCGCCCGGAAAATTCGAAATCTTCACTCATGGCGGGCGTCAAGAAACTGGCATTGATGCTGTGGATTTTGCAAAAGAAGTTGCGTCGCTGGGCGCCGGAGAAATTTTACTCACCTCAATGGATCGAGATGGCACGGGCAAAGGTTTCAACATTGCTTTGACGCGCGCGATTGCTGATGCGGTTTCCATTCCCGTTATCGCTTCCGGTGGTGTAGGCACCTTGGAGCATCTTGTGGAAGGCATCCGGGATGGCCATGCTACAGCAGTTCTGGCTGCATCGATTTTCCATTTTGGAACTTTCAAAATTGGGGAAGCTAAATCCTATATGCAGGCAGCAGGTATTCCGGTGCGCGGGAGTTCGGTATGAGTAAATTTGAAACGCTGGAGAAATTGGCTGCGGAAATTGCCAAACGCAAATCCGCATCGCCAGATCAATCCTACACCGCTAAACTTCTCTCGCAGGGCACCGAAAAATGCGCCAAGAAATTCGGTGAAGAAGCTTTTGAGTTCGCATTAGCCGCAGTTTTAAAAGACAAGAACCACACCGCCAACGAAGCCGCAGATGTGCTTTACCATTTGTTGGTTCTGCTCGAATCAACCAATGTTTCGGTTGACGATGTAATGGCAGTTTTGAAATCACGCGAAGGCACAAGCGGCATAGCTGAGAAAGCCTCACGCCGTGGTTGATATTGAAGAAGATCTGGCACGCGAAGTCAGCCCGTTTAGGCGTTTTGCCAGAGAAGAATGGGCGGGTTTACGAGCTGATACGCCACTCACTTTGACCGATGCTGACCTTGACGAAGTACGCTCCCTCAACGACAAAATCGATCTGAGCGAAGTTGAGATGATTTATTTGCCGCTGTCGCGGTTGCTCAATCTTTATGTGCAAGCCAGCCAGAAACTGTTTGGCGCTTCAAATATCTTTCTGCACCGCTCAGATTTGAAAGTACCTTATATTATCGGCGTGGCTGGCAGCGTAGCGGGCGGTAAAAGCACAACTGCTCGTATTCTTCGTCGCCTGCTTTCACGCTGGCCTTCAACGCCCAAAGTTGATCTTGTTACAACTGACGGTTTTCTTATGCCGAACGCAACGCTTGAACGCGAAGGGTTGATGGCGCGAAAAGGTTTTCCTGAAAGTTATGACTTGCCAAAAATTTTGCGCTTCATGTCGGATATCAAATCGGGCGAGTGCGATGTGGAAGTGCCGCTCTATTCGCATCTCACTTACGACGTGCTCAAAGATAAAACGCAAGTGATCGATCAGCCAGATATTTTGATTGTTGAAGGCATCAATGTTTTGCAAACAGGCCGCCCCCCGCGTGACGGTCGCGGTATTCCCAACGTATCGGACTTTTTCGATTTTTCGATCTTCATTGACGCCGATGTTGAGCTGCTGCGTGAATGGTATATCGAGCGTTTCTTTTCGTTGCGCAGCGGCGCATTCCAAGACCCAAAATCATATTTCCATCGTTATGCTTCTTTGAGTGATGAACAAGCGTTAGAGTTTGCAACGCGCATATGGCACACGGTCAATCTCGTAAACTTGCGCGAAAATATTCTGCCAACAAGGCCAAGAGCCGATCTCGTTTTGCGTAAAGGTGCAGATCATAAAGTGCGTTCGGTTTTTTTAAGGAAGCTCTAATAGATGAAGGCCTCGTTCAACAAGTTCAGCCCCACACCTATCCCATTGCGTTGCAATGGGCCCTTTTCCTCTCCCGCTTTGCGGTAGAGGACTTAACCAAAGCGCAACTTTACTTTCTTCACAATATCATCACGCACTTCGCGGTAAGCATCTAAAATCTGCTCGCGGCTACCTTGGGTCTGAGAAGGGTCGACCACTGACCAGTTCTCGATTTCGATAGCCATCGTGCGCGACATATCATCCGCTTTTGTTTTGGCTTCGAGCGAAAGTGTCACCAGCAAATCAAAGGCTGAATCTTCTAAGTCTTCAAACGAATGTGGGCGGTGTTTTTTAAGATCAATACCGATTTCATCCATGATCATTCCAACGAATGGATCAGGATCGCCCGCCGCAATTCCGCAGGAAGCCACATAGACTTTGTGACCAAAGTGATGATGCATGATAGCCGCAGCCATCGGCGAACGGATTGCATTGAGCGTGCATGCAAATAAAACAGCGCTGGGCAATGTGTTGCTCATCATGCCCGCCACATCAATGCGCAGAGCAGCGTGAACAAGCGGCGCGCTGTGATGAAATCCATTTCGGCTTTGCCTGCCAATCTTTCTTGTAAAAGCGTCGAACCCTCATTGTGCAAAGCGCGCCTTGCCATATCGATGGTTTCAATTTGCTGCGGGTTGGAAGATTGCAGGGCTTGATTATAGCTATCGCAGATTTGAAAATAATCTTTCACAATCCGGCGAAATGGTGAAAGCGAAAGGCCAATTGCAAATTTTCCAGTGGCGCTGCTGAGATCAAAAAACAAACGACTATCGATGGAAGAAAGCCTGAGCACGTAAGGCCCCTCCAAGCCATTGGTCAAAAAAAACGAATTTCCTTCAAGCAAATCGTGAATGGCCATTTGCCGGTCTTGCTTGGCTTCGGGCGAGGGGCTGAGAACAATTGAATCGTCCACAATCACTTCACTCAAGCGATTTTTAGACAAAGCCATTTAGGCGTCGTGGCTCGGTGTTGTCTCAGTCGACCACGCTGGCCCCATATCTGCCAAGGTGGCATCGACACATTCTACATCGAGACGCAACTGATGACCTGCTGAAAACGCCAAAGTAATATGGCCCGATAAATTATCAACAGCATCGAACGAAATCGCCAACAGCGAAAGAACGGTATCGGGCCCCACATTTTTGAAGCCTTGCTTTTGCACCGAAACAACATGATCAAAGTGCAAAACAGTGCGGCGGCGGGTTTTTGCTTTTGCATCATCCCATGCGAAACGGTTAGCCACCAAAGCAAAGCGGCGGCGTTTGGCGTTGAAATTCAAATTAGCAAATTTCAACACCGCATCCTGCATCTGGGCAGAGATCACATTCAAATCATCCACATCTTGGGCCATCAAGCGCAACATGATTTTAAATTATGCTCCAGCAATCCGGGTAACGTCAGCGCCCACACCTTGCAGCTTTTCTTCCAGCGCTTCAAAGCCGCGGTCCAAGTGATACACACGGTGAATATTGGTTTCGCCTTGCGCGGCCAACCCTGCGATCACTAAAGACACAGAAGCGCGAAGATCCGTTGCCATCACGTCAGCACCCGTAAGCTTGGTCACACCGCGCACTTCCGCCATATCACCATGCAAATGAATATCGGCACCAAGTCGCGCCAATTCCTGCACATGCATGAAGCGATTTTCGAAAATGGTTTCGCGAATATGGCTCTTGCCTTTAGCCATAGTCATCAATCCCATGAACTGCGCTTGCATGTCAGTGGGGAAGCCCGGATATGGATCAGTCGTCACATCGACAGGCAGGATGCCAGAACCATTCCGGCGAACGCGAATACCGTCATTTACAGTATCAACCGTCAGGCCAGCGCGTTGCATCGTCAAAATGACATTTTCAATCGTGTCAGCGCGTGCACCGCGCAACAACACATCGCCGCCCGTCATGCCTACAACCATGGCATAAGTTCCAGTCTCAATACGGTCAGCAACCACGGTATGTTCAGCACCATGAAGCGAAGTAACACCCGTAATGTTCAATGTGCGCGTGCCGATGCCTTCAATCTTGGCACCCATTTTAACGAGGCATTCGGCCACGTCGGTGATTTCTGGTTCCATGGCAGCGTTTTCAATTGTCGTATCGCCCTTGGCCAAAACAGCAGCCATCAAAGCAGCATGTGTTGCACCAACGGTAACTTTCGAGAATGAGATGTGCCCGCCCTTCAAACCGTTCTTGGCCTTGGCAATCACATAGCCCTGATCAATTTCAACAGTGGCACCCAATTTCTCCATGGCCATAATATGCATATCCACAGGGCGTGTACCAATGGCGCAGCCTCCAGGCAATGAAACCTTGGCTTCGCCCATGCGCGCAATGAGTGGGCCCAACACCCAGAAGGACGCACGCATTTTGGATACGAGCTCATATGGGGCGGTGGTATCAACAATGGTCTTGGCTGAAATTTTCAGCGTTTCTCCGGCAGCACCCAATTGGCCGGGCTTTTTGCCCGCAGTGGTGATATCCACGCCATGGTTTTGCAAAATACGCTGCAAACGTTGAGCATCAACCAAACGCGGCACATTATGCAGCGTCACTGGCTCTGGCGTCAGCAGCGGAATAATCATCAAGGGCAGGGCTGCGTTTTTAGCGCCCGAAATATCAATTGTGCCGTTAAGTTTATTGCCACCACGAATACGGATGCGGTCCATCTAATAAAATCCCCTAAAATATCCCAATTTAGCCGTAACAAGCATAAAAGGCGGGATTGGGGCAAGGGCTAATCCTTGCAGTGGTGAATGCATAAAACGAGAGTGCTTCACCTTGTCAAAATTTACCTCTAGAAGGGAGGCATGAAAATGCGCCCCTTGATTATCTCTCCATCAATCCTCGCTTCTGATTTTTCGAAACTTGGTGACGAAGTCATCTCTGCCGATAAAGCGGGTGCAGACTGGATCCATGTTGATGTGATGGATGGGCATTTTGTGCCGAATATCACTTTAGGTGTGCCAGTCATGCAATCTATCCGTAAATACACGACCAAGCCCTTTGATGTGCATTTGATGATCTCACCAGCTGATCCCTATCTCGCGCAATTTGCTGCGGCAGGTGCTGACTTGATTTCCGTGCACGCCGAGGCAGGCCCACATCTTGATCGCTCGCTGCAAGCTATCAAAACCCTGGGCAAGAAGGCAGGCGTGGCGATAAATCCGGCAACGCCGCTTTCAGCAATCGAACACGTGATTGACCGCCTCGATCTAATATTGATCATGACGGTGAACCCGGGCTTTGGAGGGCAAACCTTCATCCCCGCCATGTTGGATAAAATTCGCGCCGCCAAAGCGCTGGTTGCGGGCCGCAATATTGATATTGAAGTTGATGGTGGTGTGACGGCAGAAAATGCAGGTGCAATCTATCAGGCAGGTGCCAACGCGATGGTTGCAGGTTCAAGCATTTTCAAAGGCACTGATTATGCCGCCAACATCAAAGCTCTGCGCATGGCCGCAACATACATTTCAGCATGAGCGATAAATATCCCACAGTGAAAGACGAAGGCATTCGCCGTTTCCTTGGCGAGGGTGAAAAGCTCTATCCAGCTGATGCTGTTAATTTTACGATGGCCCAACAGCGCAATTTTTATGATGAATTCTGCGCGCATTATGATTATTCCTATCCGGCTGGCATCACCACGCATGATTTCAAGGTAGGCGAAATTCCCTGCCGCACTTACAGATCCAAAGCTCTAACCGCCAAACTGCTTTATCTGCATGGCGGTGGCTATGTGGTGGGCGGCATTGCCAGCCATGATTCAATTTGCGCTGAGATTGCAGGTCAAGCGCAAGTCGAAGTGACAGCTGTTGCATACCGCCTGGCCCCTGAGCACCCGTTCCCCGCTGCACTTGATGATTGCTGGGCGGTGCTGAATCATCTGGGCTCATGCATCGTGGCAGGAGATAGTGCTGGCGGCAATATGAGTGCTGCGTTGTGCCTCAAATCGCGCGACGTGGGTGGCCCCGAAATCAAAGCACAAATTTTGGTCTATCCGGACCTCGGCGGCGATATGACCAAGGGTTCATATATTGCGCAAGCAAATGCACCAGGCCTCACCACCAAAGATGTCATGTTCTACCGTGACACTTACAAAGGCGCGCCCAACAAATATGCCGAGCCATTGCGCGAAACCAATTATGCTAATTTGCCCCCCGCCTTCATAGTGGCTGCTGGCCTCGATCCGCTGCATGATGATTGCATGGACTACGCCTCAAAACTCAAAGCCTCGGGCGTTGAGGCTGAAGTGCGCGATGAACCATTACTCATCCACGCCTTTTTGCGCGCGCGCCAAATGAGTGAACCTGCTGCACAATCTTTTGCTGCAATTATTGCAGCTATCCGTAAATTTGCGGCATAATGGAAAAACCATGACCATAAAAACAATAACCAAATTCCCACGCAAAACCAAGTTTGTCGAAAACTTCTGGATCACCATGGCCGATGGCGTGAAGCTTTCAGCCAGTATGTATATTCCCGAAGATGCAGCCAAAAACAAAGTTCCAGCGCTGCTCGAATTCCTGCCCTACCGCAAACGTGATGGCACGCATGTGCGCGATGCGCTCACCCATCCTTATCTTGCAGGCCATGGCTATGCTTCAGTGCGTGTTGATATGCGGGGTTCTGGCGATTCAGAAGGTTTGCTGACTGACGAATATACCAAGCAAGAGCAAGATGATGCCATCGAAGTTATCGCGTGGCTCGCCAAACAAAAATGGTGCACTGGCAAAGTTGGCATGTTTGGCATTTCTTGGGGTGGGTTTAACGCGCTTCAAGTGGCGGCTCGCCAGCCCGAAGCCTTAAAAGCCATCGTCACCATCTGCTCGACTGATGATCGCTATGAAGACGACATTCACTATAAAGGCGGCACACTTCTCAACGAAAACTTAGGCTGGGCCGCCACCATGCTGGCTTATTCTTCGCGCCCACCTGATCCAGAAGTTGTCGGCACCAAGTGGAAAAAAATGTGGATGGAGCGTTTAAAGAGCGAACCCTTCTTGTTGATTCCATGGCTGCAACATCCGCACCGCGATGCTTATTGGAAGCACGGTTCAGTGACTGAAGATTTTGGCAAGATCACTGCCGCCGCATTGGTGGTGGGTGGTTGGAACGATGCTTATTCAAACGCCATACCGCGCCTGATGCGCGGGCTTCGAGCGCCTCGCAAAGCCATCATCGGCCCATGGGTGCATAAATATCCCCACTTTGCTTCACCCGAACCCAAAATCGGTTTCCTTCAGGAAATGCTGCGCTGGTGGGATTTCTATTTGAAAGACATCGACACCCAAGTCACGACGGATCCTGATTATCGCTATTATGTGATGGATGCTTATAAACCTGGAAAATTACCCAAGGAAATTCCTGGCCGCTGGGTAAGCGATCCCTATTGGGGTTATGGAAATGTCGACACCAAGACTTTGCAACTCTCATCACAAGGCATTGCCGCTGAGGCAGGCACCGAAAAAATGCTGTCGATCACCTCAAAGCAAACCACTGGCTTTGACGGCGGAGAATATTGCATCATCTGGATGGGGCCGGAGTTCCCGGGCGACCAAGCCAAAGATGATGCTCAATCCATCTGCTTTGATAGTCCAATGCTGACCGCTGATATGGACATCGTAGGTCAGCCCGCAATTGATCTTGAGTTCATGGTTGATAAGCCGACAGCCCACGTCGCCATCCGCTTGAATGATGTGTGGCCCTCTGGCGAAGTCAGCCGCATCACCTATCATTTGCAAAACTTGTGCATGCGCGACAGCCGCGAATATCCAACGCCTCTTGAAGCCTACAAGCGCTACAACATGAAGATCAAGTTGGATGACATTGCCTGGCGCATTCCAAAGGGTCATAAGCTGCGCGTTTCAATTTCGACAAGCTACTTCCCCATGATGTGGCCTGCGGCTGAACCGGTGCGGCTTAACGTATTCGCGGGAAAATCGTCGCTTAGCCTGCCGATCAGAAAAGCTGTGGCAGATGAGAAGGAAATCGAATTCAAACCCGCTGAGGCCTCAAGCCCAGTGACCCAAAAAGAAACCAAGAAGCCTTTCCATAAACGCGATTTAAAAGTGAATAAAAAAACTGGCGAAACCACATTATCGATCATTGATGATTTTGGCACTCAAGAGATCAAGCCTCACGGCATGGTAATCTGGGCCGCTGGTCGCGAAAATTATGCAATCATGCCCGATGATCCTTTGTCTGCCAAAATGGAAACCCATTGGACAGAAGGCAGAAAGCGCGGCAAATGGGAATGTCGCACTGAAACTTATGGTCGCTTGACGGCCACTAAAACACATTGGATTGTGTGGGGAAAAATTGACGCTTTTGAAGGCAAAAAACTGATATTTACCAAAGAGTTTAACGAAACCATTGAACGGAAGCTCCAGTGATCCGCATTGTTACTTTTTTCGTAAAAAAACACAGAACCACTTGGTTAAACGGCTGTGTCATTAGAAATACTTTCCATGATTGAAACTTCGGTGCCAAACGCGCGAGGTGATCAATTCGTCGATTTTTTGACGCGCATTGCAGCGTCGAAGGATCGCGCAGCATTTGCTTCACTGTTTGATCATTTTGCTCCACGCGTCAAAAGTTTTATGATGCGCAAGGGTTCAAACGCCGAACAGGCCGAGGATTTGGTGCAGGAAACCATGATTGCCGTCTGGTCAAAAGCAGCAATGTTTTCCACCGAAAAAGGCTCGGTATCGACTTGGATATTCACAATTGCCCGTAATTTGCGCATTGATAAATTGCGCCGTGAGCGGTCTCAGCTTTACACAGATTTGGAAGATTTCGATGCGCCGGACTTGAGCACAGGAGCCGAAGAAGCGTTAGGTCGTTTACAGGAAGATAACCAAGTTTCTTTGGCTTTGGACCAAATTCCGGCAGAACAACGTGATTTACTGATCCTTTCCTTTGTAGAAGACGTACCTCAATCAGAGATCGCGATTAAACTGGGGATCCCGTTGGGAACGGTAAAATCGCGGATGCGCCTTGGCTATCAACGCCTGCGTAAAATTTTGGAGACAATGAATTGAAGATTACCCATCATTTAGATGTTGTCACACTCTTGGCCTTTGCCGCAGGCACCGTTGGTGAAGCGCACGGCATTCTTGTGGCGTCACATCTTGCAATGTGCCCTGAGTGCCGCAGTGCATTGCGCAAAGCCGAAGGCTTAGGCGGTGGCATTCTCGAATCTCAAGCTGAGCAAGCCGTGAGCGATGTTTGTCGCGCCGCTACCTTGGCCAGCCTCGATGCTGTGATTGCGCCTAAAGCGAGTTCTAAACCAAAGAGTGATTTGCCACTAGCGTTGGCTCGCGCGGTGGGAGAACTGTCGCTGGCGGACATTCGTTGGCACAAAAAGGCACCGGGCGTTTCGGTGTTTGATGTGCCTTTGTCAAAAGGCACAAAAACCAAGTTGAAAATGTTGAAACTTGGTCAAGGTCGAACTATGCCAGAGCATGGTCATGGTGGCGAAGAGCTCACTCTGATCTTGAAGGGGTCTTATCACGACAAAATGGGACGCTTCTCTGCTGGTGATGTTGCCGATCTTGACGCTGAAATTGAACATCAGCCGATCGTTGATTCTAACGAAGATTGTATCTGCGTTATAGCTTTTGAAACGCGAGCAAAATACAAAACAATTTTGGCAAAGCTGGCCCAGCCATTTGTTGGTATTTAAGCGATAAAAGAATTTGTGGCACGAACCAGAGCATCAACCATGCCGGGTTCACTGCCTGCGTGCCCTGCATCGGGTACAATAACTAACTTAGCTTGAGGCCACACTTTACTCAGTTCATAAGCAGTGCCGGCTGGTGTAATGACATCATAGCGCCCCTGTGCAATCACGCCGGGAATATCCGAGAGACGGTGCGCATTGCGCAGCAGCTGATCATCCGGTTCAAGAAATCCCCTATTGATAAAGTAATGGCATTCGATACTGGCAAAGGCGATTGCAAAATGATCATTGCCAAATTGCACAACGCGCTCAGGGTTTGGCAGCAGCGAAGATACAGCACCTTCCCATTGGCTCCATGCGCGCGCGCATGCAGCCTTTACCATTTCATCATCGCCGGTTAATCGCTTGTGATAGGCTGCAACAAAATCATGCCGCTCATCTTCCGGTATAGGCCGCGCATAGGCTTCCCAAAATTCAGGAAATAACATCGACGCACCAAATTGATAGAGCCAATCAATCTCTTTTTTGCGCGCTGTAAAAATCCCGCGCATAATAAGTTCAGTCACGCGATCAGCATGTGTCTCGGCATAAGCGAGTGCCAAAGTCGATCCCCAAGATCCGCCAAACACCTGCCAGCGTTCGATACCTAAATGCACGCGTAGCTTTTCAATGTCTGAAACTAAATCCCAAGTGGTGTTATCTTCCAAACAAGCATAAGGGGTTGAAGCACCGCATCCGCGCTGATCAAACAAAATCATCCGGTGAGCTGAGGGGTTGTGAAACCGCCTGAGATTGACTGAAATGCCACTGCCCGGCCCACCATGTAGAATTACCACAGGCTTGCCCGATGGATTTCCGCACTCTTCAAAGTAGATTTCGTGCAATGCCGAAACCTTCAAGCGACCGCGCGAGTGAGGTTGTAATTCTGCAAAAAAGCCTAAACGATCAGTCATTTCGGTGAAATTAGAGCTGATGGCCGGTTTTGACCAGCCAAAAACATGGGTAACCATTACCTAATATTAGCTTTCGCAATTTGTAATGTTCATCTAAAAGACCAACCAGCGCTTACTCTGGCAGGGGATGCTGGGGCGCCCTTTTTGTGGGGGGACTAAAACCTATGTGGAATGAATTTAAAAACTTTGCGTTCAAAGGCAATGCTTTCGATCTCGCTATCGGCGTGATCCTGGGCGGCGCATTCGGAAAAATCGTTGGCTCAATGGTTGATGATTTGATTATGCCAATCGTTGGTCTTGCAACTGGCGGCATCGACTTCTCAAACAAGTTTGTTCAACTTGCAGGCGCACCAGGTGCCACAGATCTTGAAGCAGCTAAAAAAGCTGGTGCAACATTTGCTTACGGCAACTTCATCACGATTGTGATCGGCTTCTTGATCCTTGCATTCATTTTGATGCAATTGGTGAAGATTTCAAACCGCATGAAGAGGGCTGAGCCACCAGCACCACCGCCAGCAGCATCAACAACAGATGTTTTGCTTGCTGAAATCCGCGATTCTTTGAAGAAGCGCTAATTTCATACTAAATTTTGAGAACCCGGGTGCTTGCCACCCGGGTTTTTTATTTGCATGGTGCTTGTATGAATCTCATTTCAAAACTCACAAACCCAGCCCAGGTCGAACCCGACAGCGGCATCGTCAAAGCCGCGATGTATGGCTTTAGCAAATCTGGCATTATTCCATTCTGGTCAGGTGAGGGCAATTTGCCCACACCCGAGAAATTTTCCAATGCTGCCGCAGCAAGCTTGGCAAAGGGTGAAACTTTTTACACATATCAACGCGGCATTCCTGAACTGTGCGAGGCCTTAGCGCGCTATCACACCCGCAATTTCGGACGCAATTTTGATGCCGAAAACTTCTGCGTAACTGGTGGCGGCATGCAAGCCATCCAAACCGCTATCCAAATGATCGCCGCCGCTGGCGATGAAATTATCATTCCCACGCCAGCTTGGCCAAACTATGTCGGGCCGTTGCGTATCCAAGGCACCAAGCCCGTTGAAGTGCCAATGACATTCGTCAATGGCAAATGGGCATTGGACTTAGACTGCTTGTTTGCGGCTATCACACCACGCACCAAAGCCATATGCTTATGTTCACCGTCAAATCCGTTGGGTTGGGTGGCCAGCAAGGCTGATCTCATCGCCATCCGCGATGCTTGCCGCAAAGCTGGCATTTGGATTTTGGCTGATGAAGTATATTCGCGCTTCTACTATGGCGCAGATGGTGCAAACCGCGCGCCTTCTTTCCTCGATATTTGCGACACGGAAGAACAACTCATCCTCTGCAACACATTTTCTAAAAACTGGGCCATGACGGGCTGGCGCGTGGGTTGGATTCAAGCTCCAAAAATATTGGGGCCAGTGATTGAGCGCGTTATCCAATATAACTCCTCAGGCACCGCCGTGTTTCTGCAACGCGGCTGCGTGACGGCATTGGACGAGGGCGATGATTTTATCGCGCTGCAAGTCATGAAGGCCCGCAAAAACCGCGACACCGTTATTGAGGCCTTGAAAGATTTCCCGCAAATTCGTCTCTCAAGACCCGACGGCGCCTTTTATGCCTTTTTCGGCATAGACGGCATGACTGATTCAATGGCTACGACGATGAAAATTATTGATGAGGCGAATGTTGGTTTTGCCCCCGGCATTGCATTTGGAGATGCAGGCGAAGGCTATTTGCGCATGTGCTATTTGAAGGAAGAACTTAAGTTGGCAGAAGGCTTAGACCGTTTGTCCAACTGGTTAAAAAATAATCACCCCGTCTGATCTGCTGCTTTTTTAGTTGGTGCGTTGCACATTTTATTGGCTGATGTATAGCGTGAGGTTCTTAATGCACTTTCTGAAATATAAATACATACTTTAAAATCAGTAACTTAGCCTAAGTTTGAGAATTTTTTAAGAACTGGCACGCGCTTTGCTGTGTTGGTTGCGTAGCACAATTCGATTAGGATCCTCCCATTTCCAAAATCACAACTGGTGCAACTTGGCTCAGGTGTATTTGTTTCACCTCAAAACCAATCAAGGGATGAGCGCTTCTCGCAAGAGAGCAATGCTCATCCCTCTTTTTTAGTTGGATACACCGCGATAACCAGCGCTGCGGAACAGCTTATTCTTTGTGGTATTGCTTGGGCCGCCGAATGACCACGTTACTCCGCCGCGGGTATAGACGGTATCTTGGGAAGACGTTGGATCAGAGAATTTGTCATACCCGACTTGGCTGTAAACCGAGAAGGGTGAGTTGGCGAAAACATATTGGCCGGTGACCAATGTATTCAGATCGGTAGAAGTCGCGCCAGTCGCATTTTGGATTGAAATGAAGTTCGCATCGGCGCGCAAACTGAAGTGGTCAAACAGGCCAAATCTTGCGCCAACACCAACTTCATAGCCCTTAAATTGGCTCACATCAGCGACGAGCGATGCGCTAATATTGCTTGTCCGATCCGTGAGGTCCAGAGTGACAGATGTCGGCTTCACGAAGCCCGCACGAACTTGGGCCCAATTGTCGTCTGTGAAGGCATAAAGGGCTTCGCCACCGACGCTCATATAGGTCTCACAAGACGCTGCTCTGGAAAGATTGCTCAAGCCGTAAAAATTGTATGTTGGGCTGGAAATGCTGGTCACATTTATATTGACGTCTTCATAGCCTGCAAACACACCCAGCTTCAGCTGATCATTCACTTCAAACGTACCATGGGCGACCAGCAATGCGTCATATTGTGAAAACTGATTGCCTGTCCCTGACTGTATGCTTGAATTTGAATATTTTCCCTCGGCATCAATCTGGAGGTCAATCGGAAATTCTGATGGTTCAATGGCAACTTTGCCGCCACCGATCAAACCCATTTGATGCAACAATGGGTTGGTATTGGCGTACAAATCATCATAAACGCCAAGATGCAAATTTCCATAGAACGTCGCATCGTCATTGGGCTGAATATCTCCCGCCCAAGCAACCGTTGCGGGCAACAGCGCAACACTGATCAATAGACCTAAAATAACCTTACTCATTTGAAATTCCCCACACCCATAAGTTTCAAATTAGAGAATTTATATTAAGTTTATGTAAATCAAAAACAATCTGAAATTTAAGTTTGCGTCGTCTATCTGGCTCACCCCCCAAATCAATTGGAAGTCGAGCTTCATCGTTTTGTAGATGTGTTGCTGGCGGGGGGGGCTAAAGCCTTTTGACTTGCTGGATCACTTTTTCAAGCTCTTGCAAAAATTGTGACCTATCACCTGGTGTAAAAACCTTGTTCGAGCCTTTGATGTCTGTTGTTTCACGCAAATGGGCCATCAAATCGCGCATGGCCAATGCCATGCCGATTGAATCTTCGGTGAAAGATTTTCCAACATTGGAAATCACTTTAGCCCCCTTCTTATGCGCGCGCGATGCCAGCGGAACATCAGCCGTCACCACAATGTCATTGGGTTGAACTTGCTCGACAATCCAATCATCCGCCTCATCGGCCTTTCCACCCACCACAACGCGTTTGACCTTCTCACCTAACGGCAAGCGCATATGAGAATTGGAAACATAAGTGATCACAAGATCATGCCGTCCCGCGACCTTTGCAGCTTCATCTTTGACCGGACTGGCATCAGCATCGACGTAGATTTGCATTTAACTGCCCATCAGCCAACCGCCGCCACGAGAAACAAAAGCATCTCGGTTTAGGGCCTCTTGAGGTACTTCAACACCAACAATATCGCAAAGTTTGCGAATGTTAGAGGCAATGAGATCGGCAAAGAGTTTTAATCCATTTTTTTGAACGGCATCTAAGTTCCTTGAGAGGTCTTGAGAAAGCTTTCGAACTGCATTCTGAGATATACGTTTGCGCCCACTTGCTGTGGCAATTCCGAGAGTCTTGAGAAAATCATCAATATCCCAAAGAGTGATAGTTTCAAAACTTAATGCTTTTCCTATTTTATGAGGGAGCTCATGAGAAAGACTGATATCAAGTCGCGTTGGCAACAGGTCGTATCGCGGCGATAAGTTTGGTTTTCGGTATGAATCATACAAAAGTGCGTGGTTTTTAGCGTGGGCGTCGGTATTGCCGATGAGGAGGTCAAAAAAGATAGCTCCAATAAACTGAGAGGTCGAAATCGCTGGTTCAGCAGTTTCCCCTAAAACGCGAGCGATGGCTAATGTGTCAAATTTCCGGTCTCCTTTCCCATAGCGCTCATATTTAAGTTCGCGTGGTAGCCCTAGAGCCTGTGCAAAATCTTCTTGATGTAGCCTGATAATTAAACCCTGATTATTTTGGGCGCGATCAAATCTTCTAACGATCAAAGCTTCGATATCGCCAAATACCTTTAGTTCAGACTCTATTGTTTCAATTTCAACTTCTCTGGAAAGTCTTAGCGATTGGGCTTCTTCTTTTGCATCTGCGGGTTTGGCGCGTTTTGGAACTTTGATAATATGCGTTGTAGGCGCGCCAGAACCCGGTTTTGGAAATGCATAATCGCCATTTGGCAGCAGGGTGATCGCGAACTTGTTTTGCACACCCGCAAGGGGCGAAGGGTCTTGTGTATTTTGCGGGAATCTATTGTTGAGATGCAAACTGCGAACAATCTCAGCAACGCGTTCTTGACTGACGTGGTCATAGTCTTTTGCAAAATCACCCGGCACCTTTATAGGTGGCGCACCTGCGGGCAGAACAGAAATTGCGCCCGCGCAGTCCTTGCCAAGGTGCAGCAATAGCCCTGCAATATCATCACGCGCAATGCCTTCGCGTGTCATCACGGCTTCAAGCGCCTCAGTTCGCTCTTGCAAAAGGTTATCAAAGAATGATCGCGTGAGGACATCGCCAATCGGTTCATCTGAAATCGGCAGCGAAAGAGATAATGGCATACCGCTGTAGTCGGCGCGATATTGAAATCTCAAGGCACCATTATCGTTGCGCGAAAGACTACCGATTGGAGCATGGTGCCCGTCGAGGCGGACGTCAAGGGAGAGTGCGCTCATCGGCGATGCGCCATGACATCAATTCCAAGGGCTTTTGCGACGAGAATTACTTTATCAAATTCTAGACTTGGTTTGCCGTTTTCAAGCTCTGAAATGAATCGACGGCCAACACCAGCAAGATCGGCAAGTTCCTCTTGGGACAGCTTTCTCGTTCGGCGTGCAGTTTTGATTTGCCCCCCTAAGTCCTTGGCGGATGTTATAAGCCGAGGGCTGCTTTCAAGCAACTTTCGACCCAGCTCAAACAATCCACTTTTGGGAGCCAGCGCTTTGGTAAGTGCGTCAACAGTCTTGTTTAAGGCGATTTTTTTCAATATATTTCGCTCGTGTACGGGAGCAATAGCCTAAATTTCTAGAGCATTCAAGTATTTTGCTACCGATCAGGATCAAATTTTCTGTTTTTCTCAATTTTGCACTACTTGCTCCCGTACGGTATCGTTTAATTCATCAAATCCGGCAATTCACTCTCCCGCCTCGCCACAAACTCGTTCAACCCCTGCGAAATGCCCGCATCCATCTTCGGCTTTTCATAAGCAGCCAGCGCCGCCTTGGCCTTTTCGCGCCCACGCGTGTCGTGGTCCTTGGCACCTTCTGCAGACCATTGCTCATAGGGATTGAAATCCATGATCGTCGGCATGAAGAAGGCTTTTTCAAAATGTTCCAGCGTGTGCGCGGTTCCGAGGAAATGCCCAGCGGGCCCAACTTCGCGCACTGCGGCCATGGCGTCTTTGAAATCATCAAACTTCAAACCGCCCGCATATTTATACCAGCCCGAAAGCTGCTCGCAATCCGTCATAAATTTCGAATAGCCACAAGCCAACCCCGCTTCCAACCATCCCGCCACATGCCAAATGTAATTGGCCCCCGATAAGATCGCCGCATGCATCAGCATGTTAGACTCGTAACCTGCTTGCGCATCATTGAGTTTTGACCCCACATGAAAACCTGATGTGCGCCATGGCAATTTATATTTTCGTGCCAACTGCCCCATCACAAACATCATCTGCGCAGCTTCTGGCGTGCCGCCCATCGGCGCACCGGTCTTCATATCAACGGTCACCATAAACTGACCATAAATTTGCGGTGAACCAGCGCGAATGAGCTGAGTGAACGCCACGCCTGCCAAAGCTTCGGCATTAACCTGAGCCACAGCACCAATAGACGATGCCGAAGTTGAAGCCCCACACAAAGCAAAGGGTGCCAAGATCAAAGGCTGATTATGCGATGCATAAACCCGCATCGCGTCAAGCATCGTGTTGTCCCATACCAAGGGTGAATTACAATTGGTGATTGAAACGACAACAGGATTGTCGTTCACAAACGCTTCACCAAACACAATCCCTGCCATCCTGATTACATCTTCGGCACGGTCTTTAGATGTAACGATGCCCATAAATGGTTTGTCGGAGTGCATGAGTGCAGATTGGATAATATGCAAATGCCGCTTTGGCACTGGAATTTCCATTGGTTCGCAAATGATTGAGCTCGATGAATGAAGCTGCGGGGCCATATAAGATAGCTTGTGAAAATTCTGCAAGTCTTCAAGCGAACCATAACGCCGCTTGCCTTCAAGGTCGCGCACATAAGGCGCACCATACATCGGCACAAAAACGGTGTTCTTGCCACCCACTTTAACGGAGCGCTCTGGGTTGCGCGCATGCAGCGTGAATTCCGGTGGCACCAAAGCAATCAGTGCCATCAATAATTCAGGCGCAATTCGAACTCTTGTTCCTTGCACATCTGCACCCGCTTTTTTCCAGCGTTCAATGGCATCATCATCGCGAAATTCACAGCCGATTTCGGATAAAATTTTAAGTGACTCGAGGTGGATCAGTTCTACTGCTTCATCGGGTAGCAAATCATAGGTCGGAATTTCGCGCACCAAAGTGGGAAATGAAATCATTGGCGCAGCACGCAAAGCCCTGCGCCCATCGCGGCCACCTGCGCGGCGGTTGTGTAATTTAGTCATTGGTCTAACCCTAAAATTCCGTCATGCCCGCTTACGCGAGCATGACGGTTATATTCCGAATTTTGTGCTTGGCAAATGTTGCGCCGCACACTGGACTCATCTGTAACGGTTGACCATGCGCCACAAAGCGGCCACAATGTGGTTAAGGGGAAGTTTAGGCAATTTGGGATTGCCCATACACATCAGTAAACACCGTTCCGCCCTTGAACGAACAGGGAGTGCCAAATGGCAGATAATAAACATATGAGTGAGGACGAAAAAGTCCTTCACGGCATGGGCTATGCGCAGGAATTATCTAGGCGCATGGGAACATTCCAAAGCTTCGCAATTTCATTTTCAATCATCTGCATCCTCTCGGGCGGCCTTGCGTCGTTCCCGATTGCCATGTCAACAGTTGGTCCATGGATGGCCACCCTTGGTTGGATCTTGGGCGGTATCTTTGCTCTGATCGTAGCGGCCTCTATGGGCCAAATTGCATCGGCTTATCCAACTGCTGGTGGCCTCTATCACTGGTCTTCAATTCTGGGCGGTAAATTCTGGGGCTGGTTGACAGCGTGGACGAACCTCTTGGGCCTGCTGTTTGTTATTCCAGCCGTGAACGTCATTCTCTACACTTTTATCCGCGATTTATTCTTCTCGGGGATGTTGGGTTGGGACGTTTCGACATGGGCAAATTGGACAATGTTTGGATGGGTTGCTGTGATCACGGCGGCACAATGCTTACTCAACCATTTCGGCATTAAGCTGACGACAATGCTGACCGATATTTCGGGTTATTTGATTTTGGCGATCACATTGTTGCTCGTCATTCTTTTGTTCAGCAAAGTCCAGAGCTTCGATCTTGGCAAGGCTTTCTCATTCGTGAACACCACGGGTGAACCTGGTGGAAGCGTTGCTCCAGCTTATGGCACATTTGTTGCCATATTGATGGGCATGCTTTATCCGCTCTTTACCATCACGGGTTTCGATGCATCCGCTCACGTTTCGGAAGAAACCAAGGATGCTCAGAACACCGTGCATAAAGGCATGTTGACTTCAGTGTTCTGGTCATTGGTGTTTGGCTTCATCTTGGCGCTTGGCATGGTTATGGCATTGCCTGATGTTTACACAGCCTTGGCTGCTGATCCAAAGCAAACAGCACTCTCAGCTGAAGTTATGGCAAAGCTTGCTGCTATTCCCGGCGGCCCAGCACCTGCTGATATGGCAGTTTTGGGGTGGAGTTCATTCTCGGTTCTGTTCAACACGCTGATTGCGCCAAGCTTCTTGGGTAAAATCTGCGCGATTGGCATTATCATCGTGAACTTCTTTTGCGCGTTGTCTGCTGTCACTTCAACATCACGCATGATCTATGCTTTCGCGCGTGATGGCGGCTTGCCTAAAATGTTGGCCAATGTGAATGCGCAATACCGCACTCCTGTTGCCGCCATCTGGTTCACCGGCATCGTAACCTTCATTTTGGTTGTGATTACAACACCACTCAACGCCTTTGCAGCTCTTTCAACAGGCTGTGCCATGTATCTTTACATTTCATACGGCATGCCAGTGCTTTCTGGTTTGCTGGCTGAAGGAAAAACTTGGACAACATTCGGCAAGTTTCGCCTTGGTGGACTTTCCAAAGTGTTTGCCGTGATCGTTGTATTGGGCGTGATCGGCATCATCATCGGCGGCCATGCATTCGTGCCGTCAGTTGGTGATTTCGGTGCAGCAGGCTTTGTACCAGGCCTAATGTATTACACGATCGGTTTCTACGCGATCCTGACCGTGATGTGGTTTGCAGTGGTTGGAAAAACCTTTAAAGGCCCACCAATGGGTGCTGAAATTGCCAAGCGTCAGGCTGTTATTGCAGCACAAGAAAAAGCGCTGGCTGCTATGGAATAAACGACATAGATAATGTGAGGGCGGCCTTTTGGTCGCCTTTTTTTTTGTGTCATAAGGGGCCGATGGATCAAAGATTCGATATTGCGGTGATTGGCGGCGGCGTGGTGGGGCTGGCCATCCTGCGCCGTTTTGCAATGAGTGGGCTCACATGCGTGTTGCTTGAGAAGGGCGCTGATATTTTATCAGGCGCATCCAAAGGCAACAGCGCACTTCTCCACACAGGTTTCGATGCACCAGCAAAGTCGCTTGAACTGCAATGTATGCAAGCGGGTTATAAAGAATATCTGGATATCCGCCAGAAACTCAATCTACCATTGCTCGAAACGGGAGCACTTGTTGTTTCGTGGAGCCAAGAAGAGTTGGCAGCACTTGATGGGATTGTTGAGAAAGCACACGCCAATGACGTCATCGATGTAAAACGCCTCTCCCAAACTGAACTGCGCATCCGCGAGCCACAAATTTCAAAACAAGCCTTAGGCGCGATATTGGTGCCGGGTGAACATGTAATTGACCCATGGTCTGCACCATTAGCCTATGCCCATCAAGCGATGGCTCATGGTGCGGTGATTATGCGCAATGCAGAAGTGACAAGTGTTGAGCAAGTGATTAGCGAATGGAAAATAGCCAGCAGGGCAGGTGATGTGTTTGCTGGCACTGTTATAAATGCGACAGGTCTGTTTGGTGATAGAGTGGAAGCGCTGGCACATGAACCAAGCTTCACAATCAAACCGCGCAAAGGCCAGTTTGTTGTATTTGATAAGCCCGCCGCAAAATTGGCACGCGGTATTATTCTGCCCGTTCCCAGTGATCGCACCAAAGGCGTGGTATTATTCCGCACCATCTTCGGCAATCTCGCCATCGGCCCCACGGCAGAAGAAACGCAAGAACGAACAAACCCATCAACTGATACTGCAACACTTGAAAAACTGAAATCCCGCGCCATTGAAATTCTGCCAGCCCTGAAAGATATTGACGTGTCGGCCATCTATGCCGGCCTGCGCCCCGCCACCGAACACAAAGACTATGTGATTGAGGCTCACAAGCAAAAAAACTGGATCACGGTGGCAGGCATAAGATCAACAGGTCTCACCGGGTCACTCGGCATCGCCCAGCACGTCGCAAAACTTTACGACAAAAATTTCGGGAAGCTTCCCAAAAAACTCCCCGAACCAAGGTTCACTCCCGTACCCAATCTCGCGGAACAATCCATTCGCCCCTATATGAAGGGCGGCGAAATCATTTGTCATTGCGAGTGGGTAACGCGCGGTGAAATCGAAGCAGCCTGCCAAGGCCTGCTTCCCGCAGGTGATCTCGGCGGGTTGAAACGCCGAACGAGAGCTATGATGGGCCGCTGCCAAGGGTTTTATTGCGGTGCTGAAGTAACTACCCTGTTTGAGAAAGCCAAACATGGAACGTCATAATATCGTCATCATCGGCGGCGGGCCTGCTGGCTTGGCGCTCGGCGTGGAGCTTAGTGCGCTCGGACTAAAAGACGTCGTGGTATTAGAGCGCGAACAAGAAGCAGGCGGCATCCCTCGACATTGCGGCCATTTGGGTTTTGGCATCGACAACAAAAGCCGGTTCCTTACTGGCCCAAAATTCGCAAGCAAATTACGCGAGCTAACCAAAGGCCTCGATATTCGAAACGGAACCACAGTTCTTGAATTTACACTGCGCGGCACAATGCGCCTTCACGCAGCATCTGGCATTTCCGAAATGTCAGCAACGCGCATTATCTTAGCGACAGGCACAAGAGAATCTTCCCGCGCTGCCAGATTAATCGGTGGTAATAGATTGCCCGGCGTGATGAACACCGGAACGTTCCAACAGCTGGTTTATTTGAAAAAAGAGAAACCATTTTCTAACCCGGTGATCATCGGCAGTGAATGGGTATCATTCTCCAATCTTCTCATATGCAGACACGCGAAAATAAAACCGGTTTGCATGATCGCCGAACACGCAAAACTAGATGCACCATCATATTTCGGCCTCGGCGCAAAACTCGCCTTCGGTGTGCCGGTGAAACGCAACAGCAAACTGGTTTCAATCAACGGCAACACGAAAGTTGAATCAGTCGACATTGAAGCCAATGGCCGCAAACAAACAATCGCCTGCGATGGCGTGATCATCTCGGGAAAATTCCGTTCAGAAAATGCACTTTATTCGTCAGGCCTCATCGAACAAGAAAACACGGCACCTCTCACAACTGAAATGTTTCGCACTTCTAAACCCAACATCTATGCCGTGGGCAATGTTTTGGGCCATCTTGAAACTGCTGGCGCTTGTATGTTGCAAGGGCGTAAACTGGCCGCCATGATCGCAAGTGACTTAAAATGAAATCACTCAGCATTGACCAAGGTACGACCGGCACCAAAGCTTTCACGCTTGATGCAGACGGCACATTCACGAAAATCGCAAGCTTCGAACACAAACAAATCTACCCTCAGTCCGGCTGGGTCGAACACAATGCAGAAGAACTTCTATCGCACATCACGACGTGCATTAAAAAAGCCGGAAAAGTTGATTGCGTCGGCATAGCCAATCAGGGCGAAACAATTGTGGCGTGGGATAAAGAAACCGGAAAGCCAGTCTATAACGCTATCGTCTGGCAAGATGATCGTACCAAGCAACTAACCGAAGAACTGAAAGCCACCGGTGCCGAAGCGCTCACCCAACATAAAGCGGGCTTGCCACTTGATCCCTATTTCAGCGCCTCAAAATTTCGGTGGATATTAGATCATGTTCCTGAAGCTCGCATTTTATTATCCGCTGGAAGATTGCGGCTTGGCACCAGTGATGCCTATTTTTTAGATCGCCTCACGGGAACATTTGCAACTGACGTCACCACAGCATCACGCACTTCGTTAATGGCGCTTGATACCTTGCAATGGGACGATGAACTCTGCGCATTGTTTGGTGTGCCCAAAGAATGCCTACCCGAAATCTGCAGCACTACTGGCCCTTTCGGCACGATGGACAAAACCCCCGTCACTGCAAATTTAGTCGACCAACAAGCTGCCCTTTTCGGCCATGGCTGCATGAACGTGGGCGATGCAAAAATTACTTTCGGCACAGGCGCATTCGCACTGGCCTTAGCCGGACATGCACGACCATTGAAAAATGACTCAGGTCTGCTCCCCACCGTCGCATGGCAGATCGGCCAGCAACCGCCACTATTCGCGGTCGATGGCGGCGTATACAACGCATCCTCCGCCGTCAACTGGGCCAAGAGTTTGGGCCTCTTTGATGCCTATGAAGACATCAATGGCTTCAAATCCGAAAGCGCCATTTCCCGCGGCCTCGTTTTCGTGCCAGCCCTTTCCGGCCTCGCGTGCCCGCACTGGGACCGCGCCGCATCGGGCCTTTGGATCGGCATGGGCTTGGACACAACCAAACAAGATATGATGCAAGCCGTGCTGGAAGGCATAGCACTCCGGGCCCAGGAAGTAGTCCGCGCCATGGACCGCTTGAGTGAAAAAGGCAGTTTCATTTCAATTGACGGCGGCCTCAGCGCCAATCCCTATTTCGGCCAGTTCTTGGCCAACGTGTTAAATCGCAAAGTCGTCGTCGCAGGCAGCATTGATCTTACAGCACTGGGAACCGCGCGCATGGCTATGATCGGTGCAGGTGCAAAGTCATTGCCATCATTGCCAATGCCAGTCCACAGCTTCGAACCACACGAACCAATCTCCGCAAAACTCCTGTCGCGCTTCGACATCGCCGTGATCAGATCAAAAGGCTGGAAAAACTTTTAACGAACTATTCCACCCCTTGCAGGGGTGAAATAGTTCGTGCCAGAAAACAGGAGAGGGCCGATAAGAGTGCTTGAATTCCACTCCCGTCATCCCCACATGCACCGCATTCAGAGGGTTACAAAATGATTTTCATTCTCAATATTCTGTGGTTTGTGCTTGGCGGGTTCATCGCTGGCTTGGCATGGATATTAGCTGGCATTATTATGGCAATCACTATTGTGGGTCTGCCCTTTGTGCCAACTTGTTTTCGTCTCGCGCGTTACACATTCTGGCCATTCGGGTACGACATCGTCTCGCGTGATCAGCTCACAGGCCAATCAGATATCGGCACAGGCGCCATCGGCACAATTGGTAATATTATCTGGTTTGTGTTTGCGGGCTGGTGGTTGGCGTTGATGCACATATCAGCTGCAATTGCCCTCACGATCTCCATCATTGGCATTCCGTTCGCATGGGCGCATGTGAAGCTTGCGATTGCGTCATTGTTCCCGATTGGCAAACGCGTTGTCGCCGTTGATGAACTGCGCCTCTTGCCTATGCAGAGGGGTCAAACTCGTTCGGTTTAAACTGATAGGCCGTCGAACAAAATTCACACGCTACTTCAATCGTGCCGTCCTTTACCATGTCGGCACGATCTCCACCTGAAAAGTTTGTAAGCATCGCTGAAACCGCCTCGCGCGAACAGCTGCAATAACGATTGATCGGAATCGCCGGATAAACCGTAACGCCGTCTTCGTGATAGAGTCGGTACAAAATTTCTTCAGCAGTCAAAGTTGGATCGAGTAGTTCATGATCCTCAACTGTATCGAGCAACAATCGCGCTTTCACCCAGTTATCGTCTTCCGGCGTTTCAGTTTCGGAACCTTCGGGCGCATCACCTGACGAAAAAGCAATCGGCGGCAACCCACCTTCAACTGGTATATGCTGCACAAGAATAGCGCCCACGCGCCAATGTGGCTTTTTCTCACCACGCTCAAACAAAGGCCCTGCCGCCATGCGTAACCGGGTCGGAATTTGTTCTGACTGTTGAAAATAAGTATGCGCAGCATCAACCAGAGTGGAAGAGCCAAGCGGCACGATGCCTTGGTAGCGCTCCATATCAGCACCTTGGTCAACAGTCATGCCGAGATAACCTTCACCCAGCAATTGCTTTTGATCAGGTTTAGCGAGCCCATCCAATTTATCTTTTGAAAACTTTGCACAACCCCGCACACCACCGGGTGCTGCATAATCAGCAACGATCATGCTAACGGGCCCAGAGGTTTTCGTCTGCACAATAAATTTGCCGTCAAACTTCAATGCTGTTCCCAACATGGCCGTCAGTGCGATGCTTTCGGCTACCAATGCCGAAACTGTATCGGGGTAATCATGGCGTGCAACAATATCGTCAATCACAGCACCAAGCCGCACAATGCGCCCGCGCACCCCCAGTGGCTTAATGGCAAACGGGATAACTTGATCCATTACAACTTTCCAAAGCACGAAAGCAAAATCGCCTTTTGTGCATGAATGCGGTTTTCGGCTTCGTCAAACACCACAGAGTGCATCCCGTCCATAACGGCGTCGGTCACTTCTTCGTTCCGGTGTGCCGGCAAACAATGCATAAATAATGCATCCTGCTTGGCATGCTTCATCAAAGCTTCATTCACTTGATAAGCACGCAAAAGATTATGCCTGTTTTCAATATCCTCATCATGCATCGAAACCCAAGCGTCAGTGATCACGCAGTCGGAGTTCGCAACAGCTTCTTCAGGCGAAGTCATCACAGAAACATCGGCGTTGTATTTATGCGCCCAATCCAAGAATTCTTTTTGTGGTTTAAGCAAAGGCGGGCACCCTATTTTTAATGAGCCCCCCAGAACGCCAACAGCCTCAATCCAAGATGCGCAAACATTATTGCCATCGCCAACCCACGCAACCTTATTGTTTTGAAGTGGCCCCTTCTTTTCTTCAAGGGTCAACACGTCTGTCACCACCTGACAAGGGTGGGTCATATTGGTTAGCCCGTTGATCACCGGGATTGTCGCAGCCGCAGCAAACTCTTCCAAGGTTGATCGCTTCTGCGCGCGGATCATAACACAATCAACATAGCGCGATAAAACCCGCGCCGTATCAGCCACGGTTTCGCCGCGACCCAGTTGCATCTCAGATCCTGAAGCGGTGAACACTGCGCCACCCAATTGCCGAATACCAACTTCGAATGAAAAGCGCGTGCGTGTTGAAGGTCGCTCAAAAACCAAAGCAACAATTTTGCCCTTCAGGGGCAAGTCAGAATCGAGTTCACCCTTGGCCAAACCAGCGCGCGCGGTTTTACGCTTCAGCGCTGAATCCAAAATACCCCGCAATTGCGGTTTGCTAAAATCTTTAATCTCTAAAAAATGCATGAGCTCAATTCGCTTTTTCAAGCGCAACACAAGCGCGCTCGAGTTTGTTCACAGCTTCAGTTACATCGGTGTCAGTCACAATGAGTGGCGGTAACAACCTCACCACATTATCACCAGCACCAATGATCAAAAGCTTCTCGTCCAAGGCAGCTTTTTGCAATGCCGTGTTTGCCACTTTGCATTTAATGCCCATCATCAAACCAGAACCGCGCACATCTTCAATGATGGTCGGGTGCTGATCCTTCAAACGTTCAAGCTTTTGTTTCAGGTTGATGGACTGGCGCAAAACATTATCGAGAAAGCCTTCACCCAAAATCACATCTAGCACCGCATTGCCAACAGCAGTGGCCAATGGGTTGCCACCAAATGTCGAACCATGTGTTCCAGCCACCATACCTTTAGCCGCATTCTCCGTGGCCAACACTGCGCCCAAAGGAAAACCACCGCCAATGCCTTTGGCCACAGCCATAATATCTGGCGTGATTCCAGACCATTCATGCGCGAATAATTTTCCCGTGCGGCCAATGCCACATTGGATTTCATCAAACATCAACAAGATGCCGTGCTTGTCGCAAAGCTGGCGAAGCCCCCGCAAGCATTGATGTGGCACAGGCCTGATGCCACCTTCGCCTTGCACTGGCTCAATATAAATCGCTGCAGTGTTTGGCCCAATGGCAGCTTCCAAAGCATGGTGATCACCAAAAGCCAATTGCACAAATCCAGCAGCCTTGGGTCCGAAGCCTTCCAGGTATTTCTCCTGGCCACCGGCAGCCAAAGCCGCAAGCGTGCGCCCATGAAACGCGCCTTCAAATGTAATGATCTCAACCCGCTCCGGTGCGCCATTCACATAATGGAACTTGCGCGCCATCTTAATGGCAAGTTCGGTTGCCTCGGTGCCTGAGTTGCAAAAGAACACCGTGTCGGCAAAGGAATGCGCAATCAAACGCTCTGCCAATTTTGTTTGGCCGGGCATTTGGTAGATATTTGATGTGTGCCAAATTTTCTGTGCTTGCTCGGTCAGCGCCTGCACCAAATGGGGATGGGCATGCCCGCAAGAATTCACCGCAACGCCCGCACCAAAATCGAGATACTCAACTCCCTCAGCTGTATAGGCGCGTGCACCTACCCCGCGCTCAAACGAAACCGCAGCGCGATTATAAGTTGGCAACACAGGTGCAATAGTCATGGCAGTTCCCCAAAACTAAAAAGCGCCGATTGAAAATCGGCGCGTTTGATGAAGGCCACATATAATCAAGAGATTAGCCAAGGTCAATCAAGCACTATCCACAGCTGAGTCAAAACAGCGCATGGACTGTCCACAGAAACGAGTCTTAAGTCATTGTTAACCACAAGGCGGACTGCAGAAGTTGGGGAAAACGTGGATAATAAACCGTTGATTCCTTGTTTTTGCGACACTGCCCATAGTAGTAAACAGTTAATAAACTACGAGATGTAGCGGTTTTCAGTAAAGCGTTGGGGCAAAAACACAGAGTTGTATGACTCTGTGAACCATAAAGGATTCAAAAATATGACCGATCTGGCAATGCCAAACGACAAAGCGCCATGGACTGAAGAGCGCGTCGAAACATTGAAGAAACTTTGGGCCGATGGTTTGAGCGCAAGCCAAATTGCAGGCCGTCTTGCAGGGGGCGTTACCCGTAACGCCGTCATCGGCAAAGTGCACCGCCTAAACTTGTCGGGCCGCGCCACACCCGTGCGCAATGCTCAACCGCGCACTGCGCGCAAAACCCCTCGGGAGCCATCGGCACCAGGTCGTTCGCCTTCAATGCCAACAGCGGGTGCAAATGCATTAAAGCCATTTCAGCAATTGGCCCCGCGCCCCATGCCGCTGCCAGAGCCAAAGCCGTTGCGCTTGGTTGACAGTGCCAAAGATGGCCGCATCACAATTTTACATCTGTCAGACAAAACCTGCAAATGGCCAATCGGCGATCCGAACAATGAAGAGTTCTGCTTCTGCGGACACGGCCCTCGTGATGGCTCACCCTATTGCGAATACCACGCCCGCATGGCCTACCAACCCCCACAAAGCCGCATCCGCCGCACGGCATAATTCAAGACGCAATTTGATGACTCACGAAAAAGGGCTTTGACGCCATAGTCAAAGCCCTTCGCTCACTGTCGCACCTGTAGTTCTTATAGCACTGTAACCTCAACGCCAACTTTCACGAATTGATAAAGTTCGCTCACATCATCGTTTAACATGCGGATGCAGCCTGAAGACGCGGACTTGCCGATGGAGGATGGTTCGTTGGTGCCATGAATACGATAAATCGTGGAACCAAGATAGATGGCGCGTGCACCCAGTGGGTTCTTTGGGCCACCGGCCATAAAGGCTGGCAGCTCTGGACGGCGGGCTTGCATGGTGACGGGCGGGCGCCAATCTGGCCACTGAGTTTTAGCCGAAACCTTGTTTGTTCCTTGCCATTCAAAACCAGGCTTGGCTGAAGCCACGCGGTACATCACTGCGCGGTTCATGCCCAAGACGTAATAAAGGCGGTTTGCTTTGGTATCGACGATGATCGAACCTGGTGATTTATCTGTGGCGTATGAAACCACTTTGCCGCGCTTGAAGCTTGGTTGGACATTCTCTTGTGCAAGTGCGCTATAAGATGCTGGAACAATGACCACGCCTTGGAATGGCTTCTTTTCGGCGGCTTGAGCTGAAACAGCCAACAAGCTGGTGAAAATTGCGGCGGCGGCGATTTTGAAAATCTTATTCATTTTGGCTGTTCCCTCTCTAAAAGCATTTGATATTGCCTTTTTAGGAGAACCGCTCTGAACCACGCCTGAGGATGCCGTTTATCTGGCGTTCAGGAATGGGTAACCTTATTTAAATCCTGCTGTGGCATTTAAAGCTCATAATTTGAGGCTGGAGAGCGTTTGCAGGATGGAGAGCTAGGGGTGGTGACCCAAACTAGAAAAACGCTTCCAAGACGAATTTACAAGCCTTAAAAAGGATTTCAACCATTGAGTGCATTTTAATAGCCATTTACACGGTCAACTACATTAACCAGCACTTCACCACGTTCAAACCGTTCAATTTGGGCATAAACATATCGACAGATTGTTTCCGGATCAGAATCCGCAGCCATATGTGGCGTCAGCGTAACGCGCGGGTGCGACCACAACCTGCTTGTCACTGGCAAAGGCTCTTTGCGAAACACATCCAAAGTGGCGGCATAAAGCTCGCCTGAATCCAGACATGTTAAAATGTCTGCTTCAACCTGCGCCCGCCCGCGCCCGGCATTGATCAAGATCGGCGCACCAAAAGGCCCATTGCGTGAAAGCTTGTTGAACAAAGCGCGGTTGATAATCCCGTCCGTACCAGCCGTGGCTGGAAGCAGCGAAACCAGAATATCCGTCTCGCTCAAAAACCCATCAAACGCATCAGCGCCAGCAAAGCTTTTTACACCATTGATCTGTTTTACGCTGCGGCTCCAGCCCACAACATTAAAACCCATCATGTGCAGCTTACGCGCGGCGTCAGCGCCCAAAACACCCAGCCCCATAATCCCAACAGTCATGGCCGAAGCGGCGTGTTGTGGAAACGTATCCCAAATTTTCTTGCGTTGGTTTTCATCAATGCGGCGTTGCTGGCGGTGGTGCATCAACACATGCTGCACAATGTATTCACTCATGCGGTTGGTTAGATCATCATCATTGACGCGCACAATCGGAATGCCTTGCGGCAAAGTGGGATCACCCAAAATTGCATCAACACCCGCACCCAACGAAAAAATTACTTTGAGATTGGGAAAGCGCTTCAACTCATCAGGAGGTGGCAACCATGCAGCCGCATAGCTGATGTCTTCAACTTTGCCCACATTCGGCCAAAGGCGAATATCAAGTTTTGGCGCAACCTTTTGCAAAGCTTTGCCCCAAGGTTCTGCATCCCAAGTTGGCGTTACAATCAAAAAAGCACTCATTGCCGAACAACCCCGTCTACAGCTTTGAGGTTCAACGCAGCAGCCAACAATGCCTTGGTATATGGCTCTTGCGGATTGTTGAAAATCTCTTGTGTCTGCCCACGCTCTACCACCACGCCATCACGCATCACAATCACGTCATTGGCAAGGGCGCGCACCACTTTCAGATCATGACTGATGAACAGATAACTCAAATTATGCTTCACTTGCAAAGCACGCAGCAGATCAACGACCTGCGCTTGCACAGACATATCAAGTGCGGATGTTGGCTCATCGAGCATGATAAATTTTGGTTCGAGTGCCAGCGCCCGCGCAATGGCAATGCGCTGGCGTTGACCACCCGAAAATTCATGCGGAAAACGGTCCATATTAGCCGCATCAAGCCCAACCTCGGTCAACGCCTGCGCCACACGCATCCGCCGCGCTGCTGCGTTAAGTTCGGGCTTCTGAATCATCAAACCTTCTTCGACAATTTGCAAAACTGAAAGACGAGGCGATAGTGAGCCAAACGGATCTTGAAACACCACCTGCATATCTTTGCGTAAAGGCCGCATTACGCCCGATTTCAAACCATCAATGCGCTTGCCCTTGAACAAGATTTCACCTTGCGAAGAAATCAGCCGCATGATGGCAAGGCCAGTGGTGGTTTTGCCTGAACCAGACTCGCCTACAATGCCAAGCGTCTGACCTGCGCGTAGCGTGAGATCAAGACCGTCAACGGCTTTTATGTGTCCGACCGTTGATCTAAAAAAACCTTGCTTAACCGGAAACCAAACCTTGAGATTTCTGGTTTCGATGATTTTATCGGCATTAAGATCAGCTTTTGGTGGATGGCCTTTAGGTTCAGCAGCAAGCAACATTTTCGTATATTCATGCTGCGGATTGGCGAATACAGATTTGGCTACACCTGCCTCAACAATCTTGCCTTTCTGCATAACGCAAACATGATCGGCCATGTTGCGCACGATGCCCAAATCATGCGTAATCAACAACAGTGCCATGCCAAATTCTTTTTGCAAATCTTTCAGCAGCTTTAAAATTTGCGCCTGCACTGTCACATCAAGTGCTGTGGTCGGTTCATCGGCGATCAACAAATCAGGCTTATTGGCAAGCGCCATCGCAATCATTACACGCTGGCGCTGCCCACCTGAAAGCTGGTGAGGATAGGATTGCAGGCGCGAGGCAGCATCGCGAATACCCACTTTTTCGAGCAACTCAACAATCTGTTTGCGTGCCGCTTGGCCTTTAATACCTTGGTGGATTTCCAGAATTTCACCAATTTGCTTTTCAATATTATGCAGCGGATTAAGCGATGTCATCGGCTCCTGAAAAATCATCGTAACATTGCGGCCACGCACCTGGCGCAAATCAGCTTCATTGGCGTCAAGCAAGTCTTCGCCCTTGAACAGGATTTGCCCCGAAGGATGTGATGCAGCTGGATATTGCAGGAGCTTGAGAATGCTGAGAGCACTGACTGATTTACCTGAACCAGACTCGCCCACCAGCGCCAATGTCTCGCCTTTGTTCACGTGAAATGAAACATGATCCACAGCCAAAAATTCTTTGCCTGATTGCTTAAACGCAACCGACAAATCTCTCACATCAAGAAGCATCTCACTCATGAAAATGTCTTCCGCGGATCAAGCGCATCACGCACCGCTTCACCCATAAACACCAGAAGTGTCAGCATGGTCGACATCATGAAGAAGATCGTAAAACCAAGCCATGGTGCTTGCAGATTATCTTTGCCCTGTTTTACCATTTCCCCCAGTGAAGGCGAACCAGGCGGTAGGCCAAAGCCTAGGTAGTCCAGCGACGACAACGTCGTCACAGAACCTGCAATGATAAACGGCATAAAGGTGACGGCAGAAACCATGGCATTTGGTAGGAGATGCTTGAACATGATCTTCACGTTGGAAAGTCCCAAAGCTTTTGCAGCCCGCACATATTCAAAATTCCGTGCACGCAAAAATTCAGCGCGAATGAGGTGCACCAACCCTGTCCACGAAAACATCATCAAGATAAAGAGCAGAAGCCAGAAGTTCGGAGCCAAGAATGCCGACAAGATAATCAACAGATAAAGTGTTGGCATGGAAGCCCAAATTTCAATGAAGCGCTGCAACAGCAAATCCGTCCAGCCACCAAAAAATCCTTGAATCGCACCAAGCACAATGCCGATGATCGAGGAGAAGAAAGTTAGGATCAAACCAAATGCCACAGAAACCCGGTAGCCATAAATCAACCGCGCAATCACATCACGCCCGCCATCATCCGTGCCCAACCAATTCATGTTGCCCGCGACGCATTGCGGATCTTGGTCTTTGAGCGGGTATTTTGAACATGCAACTTCGCGCGTCAACATGCCCGCAGGCGACGAGGGTGCCGATTGCGGGATTTCAGAATTCACAGTATTGTAAGAATAACGAATGGGTGGCCAAACCATCCAACCATTGGTGCTGATTTCATCAATGTTTGCGGGATCGTGATAATTGGTCTTGGCCAAGAACCCGCCGAATTTTGATTCTGGATAATCAACCAGCACTGGAAAAAGCAGTTCACCTTTGTAGGATGCAACAATCGGTTTGTCGTTGGCGATCAACGGCGCAAACAATGACACAAAAAACAAAACCATAAATATCCAGAACGACCAGAAGCCGCGTTTGTTGGCTTTAAACAAAGCCCAGCGCCGTTGGTTGAGAGGGTTAAGTTTGAACACGCCGTCAAACCTCCCGCGCTTCAAAATCGATGCGCGGATCAATCCATGTGTAGAGAAGATCACTGATCAGTGCCACCACAAGGCCGATCAACGTGAAGATATAAAGATTAGCAAACACCACTGCATAATCACGGTCGAGCACTGATCTATAAGTAAGGAACCCCAAACCATCGAGCGAGAACACTTGCTCGATCAAAAGTGAGCCAGTGAAAAAGGCATGGAGAAACGCGCCTGGGAAACCGGAAATGACGAGCAACATAGCATTGCGAAAAACATGGCCATAAAGCACGCGAGATTCGGTAAGGCCCTTGGCACGCGCCGTGGTGACATATTGTTTTTTGATCTCATCGAGGAAAGAATTTTTGGTGAGCAGCGTCATGGTCGCAAAGCTGCCAACCCCCATGGCGATCAATGGCAAAACCAAATGCCACGCATAGTCTTTAATCTTTCCCCACCAGCTGAGATCAGAAAAATTGTCGGACGTAAGCAATCGAAGAGGAAACCAATTATAATAACTGCCGCCCGCAAACACGATGATCAGAAAAATCGAAAGTACGAATGAAGGAATGGCATAGCCCACACTCACGATAGCCGAAGACCACACATCAAACGGCGTTCCATCTTTCACAGCTTTGCGAATACCAAGTGGGATCGACACCAGATATGAAATGATCAGCAGCCACAAGCCCAGTGAAATTGAAACCGGAAGTTTTTCGGCGATCAAAGATAAAACGGATTTTGACCGGAAATAGCTCTGCCCAAAATCAAACAGCGCATATTTCTTGATCATCAATAAAAACCGCTCAACCGGCGGCTTATCGAAACCAAAATCTTTTTCCAGCTTCTTGATGATCTCCGGATCCAGCCCACGCGCACCGCGGTATGAGCTGTTATTTTGTTTGTCGCTTATATTTTCTGTTCCGCCGCCGCTCAACCGGTCATCAGAGCCATTGCCTTCCATCTGCGCAATGATGCGCTCAATGGGGCCACCGGGCACAAATTGCGTGACTGCGAACGTCAGCAGCATCACTCCAAGCAAAGTTGGGATCATCAATAACAATCGTTTGAGAATATAGGCGCCCATCTAAACCAAAATCATCCCGCCGCCGTCTTCTTCGCTTTGTCTTCATCCCACCACCAAGTGAGCGGGAAACCTAAATTATAGTCAGGCGTTTTCTCAGGCCTACTAAAACGATTCCAATAAGCAATGCGCTCATACGGAATAAACCAATGGGGCGAGACATAGTGGTTCCATATCAAAGCACGGTCCAGCGCACGACAGGCGACCACTAATGAAGCGCGGTCTTTAGCAAAAATAACCTTATCAATCAGCGCATCGATGGCTGGGTTTTTGATACCCGCATAATTTGATGATCCACCCTTATTAGCTGATTCCGTTCCAAAGAAATAACGCTGTTCATTGCCTGGAGAAAGACTTTGCGCGAAGCTTCCGACAATGCATTCATAATCAAATGTCTGGACGCGCTTTTGATATTGAGCCGTATCAATCGTTCGAATTGTAACTGCAAAACCGATAAGCTCAAGTTGCTCTTTAAACGGCAGTGCAACACGCTCAAACAGCGGCGAATAGAGAAGAAACTCAACTGAAAGCGTTTCTCCGGCGGCGTTCTTTAAAACATTTTTGCGGCCGTCCTGCACGGCAGTCCACCCTGCTTCAGCCAACAACTTTGCAGCCTCGCGCAGATTCTTGCGCCGCGCTGTTGCATCACTGTTGACCGGATTTGTATATTCAGTCGTAAAAATTTCTGGTGGCAATTTTTCTTTCAAAGGTTCGAGCAATGCCAACTCTTCGGGCGAAGGCAACCCTTTGGCTTCCATTTCCGAATTGTTGAAATAGCTGCGTGACCGTGTGTATTGCCCATAAAACAAATTGGCGTTCGACCATTCAAAATCAAAAGCCAAATCAAAAGCCCGGCGCACCCGCACATCCTGAAATTTTGCTTTACGCATGTTGAGCACCCAGCCCTGCATACCGTTCACTTTTTTCAGCGCAATTTTCTCTTGAATGCAGCGCCCGTCTTTCACTGCCGGAAAATCATAAGCCGTGGCCCAAGATTTGGAACTGGTTTCATAATTATAATCAACTTGATCGCCCTTGAAAGCCTCAAACGCCACCAGCTGAGTTTGGAAATAAAGATAAGTCATCTGATCAAAATTATTCTGGCCCACATTGACAGCCAAATCTTTGCCCCAATAATCAGCCACGCGCTCCATCACAATGGATGAACCAGGAATAACAGTTTTGATTTTATAGGGGCCAGAGCCCAGTGGAATTTCCAAAGTCGATGCCGCCACATCGCGGGGCTTGCCGTCAGCGTCATTGGCCGTCCACCAATGCTTTGGCATCACAACCAATTGGCCGACGATGGACGGAAGTTCGCGGTTGTTTTTTTCATCAAAAATAAACCGAACCTCACGCTCGCCAATCTGCTCAGCCTTGACCACATTTTTATAGTATGCGGCCTTGGTTGGAAGGTTGGCTTTGAGCGTATCGAAGCTCCAAACCACATCTTCCGGTGTGATCGATTTACCGTCATGAAACTTGGCTTCGGGCCGCAACCGAAACGTGACCGATGAAAAGTCATCCGGGTGGGAAACACTCTCCGCAATGAGGCCATACCGCGTGGCTGCCTCATCGAGTGAATCGACCATCAAGGTTTCGAGAACAGTTATGGCAGCAGGGTCACCCTTCAATGAGTTTGGATTAAGCGAGTCAAATCCGCCAAGCACCCATTGCCGAAGTTTGCCAGTTTTGGGTGCGGCGGGATTTATGTAATCAAAATATTTGAAATCGGGTTTGTATTTAATGTCACCAAACAAACTCAGCGCATGAACAAATTTTGCATCGTCGGCAAACGCAACAGGAATATTGGCAAAAGTGACAAGGCCAGCCATTTGCAAAATATTACGGCGGTTGATCATACGAACTTTACTCCCCTGATTCGAGTGTTGCTGAATATCACAGGTGTTCACCCAAAAGAAAACACCGGAAACTGCTGCTTCCGGTGTTGAACATCATTCTTTAATATCAGTCAAATCAAGGCTTCGGCAACGGTTGTGGCGCGTCCGAGAGGCTGTTGAGATAGGCCAGAACATCCGCACGGGTTTGTTCATTGTGAATACCACCAAAAGCCATCTTGGTGCCCGGAACCATCGCCTTTGGCGCGTCCAGCCACTTGCTCATAGTTTCAAGGTCCCAAGGTTTGTCGCCGAGAGCTTTGAATGCATCGGAGTAAGCAAAGCCTTCTGCAGAACCCATTTTCCGCCCAACTATGTTCCATAGGTGAGGGCCAACCTTGTTAGCGCCACCCTTCTCAAAGTTATGGCAAGCTGCACAGGCTTTGGCACCTGACATACCCTTGCCCACATCTGCTTTAGCCAACAACACCGGAAGCGGCGTGATCACGGCGGCACCTGCTTCAGCTGTTTGCGCCTCAGCAACGGCAATAACAAAACCAGGCTTTTCTGGAGCCTCAGTTTTGAACAATTCGGAACCAAAATTCTTCAAGCCCAAAACCAAAAGCCCTGTGGCCAAAACAGCGCCTGCAATTTTGTTGAATTCTAAGCTTTCCATTCGTTCAGCCATGCCTCGCAATTATTCGTTTTCGGCGCGGAAACTAATGGTTTCGGTTTGTCCCTGCAATATCTATAAGGGGCTATGAACAATTTGCCGCGCCCCCTGATAAACCCATGATAGAGCATCATAATACAATCATTGTTATCCCAGCCCGCATGTGGGCCAAGGGACTGCCTGGAAAGCCATTGGCTGATATTAACGGGCTTCCTATGGTTGTTCACATTTGGAAGCAGGCCGTGGCCGCCAATATCGGCCATGTTTTAGTGGCTGCAGCCGAGAATCAGATTGCTGATGCAGTGCGCGCCGCAGGTGGCGATGCGATGGTCACACCGCTTAATTTAGCCAGTAGTTTAGACCGCATCGCCGCCGCTTTGAATATGCGCGACCCCGCAAAGCGCTTTGAAAACGTGTTGAGCATTCCGGCCCATCTGCCACTGATCGAAAAGCTCGATTTGCAGCGCTGCCTTGCAGGTCTTACGAACGAAGCCGTGCAGATGGCAACTTTGGCATCAAACCTCAGCGATCAAACTTTGATTGACGATCCCAAAATCGTAAAAGTGATCTCCGCTTTAAATGCCAATCGCGAAGTCGCTTTTGCGCGAGACTTTATGCGCCAGGTTGACGACAGTTTCGAGCCACCGTTTTGGCAACACATCCCAATTTACGCTTATCGCCGCGCTGCTCTTGATCATCTGGCAGATATGCCGCCCAGCACGCGCGAAACCTTGCGCGGCCTCGAGCAGATGCGCGCTCTTGACCATGATATGCGCATGGCCGTTGTGAAGGTTGACACGGCACCCTTGGCCGTTAATACGCCTGCCGATTTAGAAGCGGCGCGCCGCATCATGAAAGCTTGAGAAAATGAAACATAAGATTTCCTACCAAGGCGAGCCGGGCGCCAACTCCCACATCGCTTGCCTTGAAGTGTGCCCGGATTTCGAACCCATGCCCTGCCGGACATTTGAAGATGCGTTTCAAGCTGTCAAAGACGGCGTTGCCAAACTGGCTATGATCCCGATTGATAATTCGGTGGCAGGGCGCGTGGCGGATATTCATCATTTGATGCCGGCTTCAAACTTGTCGATCATTGGCGAGCATTTTCTGCCCATTCACTTTCACTTGCTGGCCGTGCCGGGTGCCAAACTTGAAAAATTAAAAACGGTTCACAGCCACGTGCATGCACTTGGCCAATGCCGCAAGATGATCAAAGCGCAGGGCCTAACACCGATTGTTGCCATTGATACTGCAGGTGCAGCGCGTGAGCTTTCAGAAACCAAAAACCTAACCGACAGCGCTCTGGCCACAGCATTGGCAGGCGAGCTTTACGGCTTGGAGCCGCTCCTTCAAAATGTTGAAGACGAAGCTCACAACACCACGCGCTTCATTATCCTATCGACGCAGCGCCAAGATGCACCTGCGGGCAACGGTTCGGTGATGACAAGTTTTGTGTTCCGCGTGCGCAACGTTCCCGCCGCGTTATATAAAGCGATGGGCGGCTTTGCGACCAATGGCGTGAACATGACCAAGCTTGAATCCTATCAACTCGAAGGCCAATTCAGCGCCACGCAATTCTACGCCGACATCGAAGGCCACCCTGAAGATCGCAATGTGAGATTAGCGCTGGAAGAACTCGCGTTCTTTTCGAGCTATACGAAGATACTGGGAACCTATCCGGCAAGCCCGATTAGGGTTGAGATTGCAAAGCGGATGATGAGCGAGGGATGAGTGGCACACTCCGTAAGCTTCGCTGACACTTCCCCCTACACTGCAGGGCAATCGCATATCGTGGCCAAAGATCCCTCATCAGAGCGGTTTGAAGTCAAACCGCTCTGATGAGGGATCTTTCCACGAGTCGAGAACTAAGCCTTCAGCTCATCAGGCCGTGGCATCGAGATAATATTATACCCTGAATCCACATAGTGAATTTCACCAGTAACACCACTCGACAATGGCGAGAGCAAATACAATCCAGCGCCGCCCACTTCCTCTAACGTAATCGTCCGGCGCAGCGGTGCATGTGCTGCTTGGAAGTTGAACATGGCGCGGGCATCGCCGATGCCAGCACCGGCAAGTGTGCGCATGGGCCCAGCGGAAATTGCATTCACCCGAATGCCTTGAGGACCGTAATCGCCTGCGAGATATCGCACGGCAGATTCGAGTGCTGCCTTGGCAACGCCCATCACATTATAATTTGGCATCACGCGGGTGGAGCCACCATATGTGAGCGTGATGATTGAACCGCCATCAGGCATCATCGCAGCCGCGCGTTTGGAAATTTCAACAAACGAGAAGCATGAGATCACCATGGTCTTGGTGAAGTTCGCACGCGATGTATCGGCAAATTTGCCTTTCAGTTCATTCTTGTCGGAAAATGCAATGGCGTGAACGAGAAAATCAATCTTGCCCCATTTTTCTTTGAGCGCTGCAAACACGGCATCAACAGTCGAAATATCTTCAACATCGCAGGCGAGCAAAATATCGGAATTAACGGACTTCGCCAAAGGTTCAACCCGTTTGCCAAAAGCATCGCCTTGATAAGTGAAGGCCAACTCCGCCCCTTGTGCGGCCAGTGCTTGCGCAATGCCCCAAGCAATAGAATGGTCATTGGCAACGCCCATCACCAGGCCGCGTTTGCCTTGCATCAATCCAGCAGTCATTTTTGATTATCCATTATAACGTTGCATAACGAGCGTGGCATTGGTGCCACCAAAGCCAAAGCTATTCGACATCACAGTATCGACCTTGGCATTGTCCATACGCTTGCGCAGAATTGGCACATCGGCAAATTCTGGGTCAAGCTCTTCGATGTTGGCACTCTCGCACAAGAAGCCGTTCTTCATCATCAGCAATGAATAGATCGCTTCTTGAACGCCCGTTGCACCAAGTGAATGGCCCGTGAGCGATTTCGTTGAAGAGATCGGCGGAATTTTATCTCCAAACACAGCGCGAATAGCTTCGATTTCTTTACTGTCACCCACTGGTGTCGATGTACCATGTGGATTGATGTAATCAATTTGTCCCACACCTTGCATCGCCATTTTCATGCAACGCATCGCACCTTCGCCTGATGGGGCCACCATGTCATAGCCGTCAGAAGTCGCACCGTAACCTACGAGCTCAGCATAAATCTTTGCACCACGCGCTTTTGCATGTTCCAACTCCTCCAGCACAACTGTGCCAGCACCGCCAGCAATCACAAAGCCGTCCCGGTTTTTATCATAGGCGCGAGACGCGGTTTGCGGGGTGGCGTTATATTTTGAAGACATGGCCCCCATGGCATCAAACATGACCGACAGTGTCCAATCCAGTTCTTCGCCGCCGCCTGCAAACATCACATCCTGCTTGCCCCATTGGATGAGTTCTGCCGCGTTGCCAATGCAATGGGCCGATGTAGCGCAAGCTGACGAGATTGAATAATTCACGCCGCGAATGCCAAATGGCGTGGCCAGTGTGGCAGAGTTGGTCGAAGACATGGTGGCTGGTACTGCAAATGGCCCAACGCGCTTTGGGCCTTTCTCACGCGTAGTATCAGCAGCTTGCACCACAATGCGTGTGGACGGCCCACCAGAACCCATGATGATTCCGGTACGATCATTCTTCTGGTCTTTTTCTTCGAGGCCAGAATCCGCAATCGCCTGCTGCATGGCCACATAATTCCATGCTGCACCATCGCCCATAAAGCGGCGCACGCGGCGATCAACGGTTTCCAAATCATAATTAGGTGCGCCGTGCACTTGGCAGCGGAAACCAAGTTCCGCATATTTCTCAGCGCGCACAATGCCAGACTTTGCATCATGCAAAGAGGTGGTGACTTCCTGCACATTGTTGCCAATGCTCGAAACAATGCCCATTCCCGTAACGACAACACGACGCATCTTCAAATCTCCCTAAGCTGTTGGCACAAACAGACCAACCTTCATGTCAGTCACATTATATATGGTCTCGCCATCGGCTTTCATCACCCCATCTGCGACTGCTAATTTCAGTTTGCGCAAGATCAGGCG
>JAYTSN010000344.1:0-3246 GCA_043745625.1 Aestuariivirga sp.
GGCACCAACTTGTCACGAATTTCATCGGTCGTGCCATGAAGGGAAATCGCCAGTGATGATCCAATCTCATGCCCCGCCCGCACAATCTCCGGCACTACACCAGAGGTGCTCAAAGTAATGCGGCGCTTAGATAAGGAAAGCCCCTCACCGTCCGAAGCAATGTTAATCGCCGTCTTCACATTATCAAAATTATACAAGGGCTCGCCCATCCCCATCAGAACCACATTGGTGATGTAGCGGCCAGACGATGGTGGTTTGGGGTTGGCCTCCAAATCATCAGGCCAATCTTTAATCCGGTCGCGCGCCAGCATAATCTGCCCGGCAATTTCGCCAGCCGTTAAATTGCGCACCAGCTTTTGCGTGCCTGTATGACAAAAACTGCAAGTGAGTGTGCAGCCAACCTGCGATGAAATACACAAAGTGCCGCGATCTTCTTCCGGAATATAAACCGTCTCAATTTCATGCCGCGCACCCGTTGCATCGGGGCCTAAGCGCAACAACCATTTGCGCGTGCCATCAGTTGAGACTTGTTCAGTCACAATTTCCGGACGCGTCAAAACAAACGCCTCTTCCAGCTTGGCACGAACTTCTTTTGAGATGTCGGTCATGAGTGCAAAATCAGTTTTACCGCGCTGATAAATCCAATGCCACAACTGGCGCATGCGCATCTTGCGTTGCTTTTCAGGCACCCCAATGCGTTCGAGAATAGCGGCCAAATCTTCGCGCGATAAGCCCACCAACGTCGGGCGTAGATCATTGGGAATATAGCTGGCAGCCAGCGGAATGGCGGTCTGTAAAAGTGTTGTCATGGGCAGGACATAGCGCATATGCCGCAAAAGTTGAAGAGTTTTGCGATCAACATCTGCGCCACTCTATTATGGAGAGGTGTAAACGCCGACCATCGGTCCCAAGGGCACATAGCCCCCAACGCCACCTACTTCTGCACTATGAAGACTTGAAATCGAGCCATCGAGAAACAGTGCATTTTTGCACCCCAGCTGATCCTTAAATATGCTGGCAAATTCATAAAACCCAACCGGATCATTGGAAATCACAAACATCGCAGTGTAATCATCCGTCACGCCAACGCCGTTGCGGATTTTAAATGATGTGCCCGTCGGCGAGAGCCTTGGATGGATCTTATTTTTGATCACCAACATTGGCCCAGATTGCGTGGCAAAATTAGGCTTGATGCCAGATTTCACATAGGCATCCGTCTCCATCACACCGGCCTTATCACCCGCAATGTAGAACACGCCATTAGGCTTCAAATGAAAATTACCACCGCCATTCTTGCGGTTCAGCCTTTTTGCCTCAACACCATTTTCAACATAAAGACCAATGGGCCGCAAATTTTGGTCAAACATCCCAGCATTCATCGCGAATGTGAGCGTTTTGCCATCAGTTTTTAATTTCTGCGACAGCCGATCAAAATTACCCAGCGGAATATCATTCTGATCAAGATTGAAAAGCTCGACATGCTCGGCCCGCACATCAAAACTGCAAACGGTATAAGAATGATTGTAAAAAGTCTGCGACTGGCAGCCAGCATCAGCCGCAGCACTCAATGAAATGAATGCCAACCCACAAGAAGCCAACAACCGCCATTTATTTACAAGCCGTATCAATTTTATCCATAGCCTTTGAAATGCCCGCCAGAGAATAAAAATCCGTGGTCGTCGTGCCTTTCCATGACGTGCCCGTCACAGAAAGCGACTTGCCATTCTTCATGGCCTTCACAATTGCCGCCTCAACATCAGTGGCCGCAGCCCATGCCGCATCGCCATTGGTATAAAGCTCAAATGCCGCATCATCCACTTTCACAGTCACGGTGGACGATTCTTTGAACGGATAACCAATGATCGTCGAAACCTGCCCCTTCACCTTGCGGCCAGTATAATTTGTCACCAAAAAATAAACCGGATCGCGTTTCACTTTCTTCCCCGATTCCGTTTTCGTGGGTGTCGAATAAACGTAACACACAGGCTTTCCTTGGTCTTGGTAAGTAAAGCTTTCCCAATCCTCAAATGTGCCCATGGATACAGGATCATCAGCGCGCGCCATTACGCTTTGCGCCAATAGCGCCAAGCCAGCCAAAATCATTCGGTGTTTATGAATCATGTCGCCAACCCTAATCGCTTAAACCTTAACAACTTGCGAAAACCAACAGCTGCTCTACACCGTAAAATTCAGGCCCAAATACGGCAATCAAGGATTACAAAATGAAGACGATACTTATCACAGGCTGTTCCTCCGGCATCGGCTATGCCTGTGCTTTGGGCCTGAAAGCGCGCGGCTACCGAGTCTTTGCGACCGTGCGAAGTGAGGCCGATATTAAGCGCTTACAAGCTGATGGTCTCGAAACAATTATGATGGATTATGTTGATCGCGCTTCAGTGAAAGCCTGTGCTGATGAGGTTTCAAAGCGCACAGGCGGAAAGCTCTACGCCTTGTTCAACAATGGTGCCGCAGGCCAACCCGGCGCTGTTGAAGATTTAAGTCGCGAACTCCTCGAGGCCTCTTTTGCTGCCAATTTCTTTGGCTGGCACCAATTGACCGCGCTTTGCCTGCCAATGCTGCGGGCCAATGGCGAAGGCCGCATCGTCAACTGCTCTTCAGTCTTGGGCATCGTCGCGATGAAATGGCGTGGCGCATACAACGCCACCAAATTTGCTGTTGAAGGCCTGACCGACACCATGCGGCTCGAATTGCGCGGCACCGGCATTCATGTCTCCACAATAGAGCCCGGCCCCATCGCCACCAAATTTGTTGAAACGGCGCTCAAAAATTTCGAAAAACACATCAATGTCGAAACCTCAAACTATAAGGCCGCCTATCAAGATCAGCGCGCGCGTCTTGGCAAAGGTGGCTCTAACCGCTTCAAATTGCCGCCGGAATCAGTGCTCGAAAAATTGCTCCATGCCATTGAATCGTCCCGCCCCAAAGCGCATTATTATGTCACAACCCCAACACATCTGATGGGCTTGGCACGCAGGTTTCTGCCACAAGGCCTCATGGATCGTTTCGTCAACAAGGTATCTGACCAATGAATTTATTTAACTACGCAAGCCCCTTCATGATGGGTGCAGTTTTCGTCGTGCTCTGCCTCGGCCTCTTCAACATGATGCGCGGCGGCTCGGCCAACAAGTCGCAACAATTTATGCGCTGGCGCGTGGGCTTGCAATTCATCGCCGTTATTTTTCTGATGATCGGACTGTGGTGGTCGCGGCATTAACAATCAGAACC
>JAYTSN010000345.1:0-3243 GCA_043745625.1 Aestuariivirga sp.
ACATCTTTTTACATGGATGCCGTTGATCAGCTTATTGTCTTTCATTATCCTTTTCGCAATCTTGAGCCTGCAAGCTTTGCCCAGTAACAACGTCGGAACAGTTCCTGAAAAGCTCTGGGCCGCAGCTTATTTCAAACCACTGACCGTAATTTTCACTTTGGTGATTTTGAATTTAATGTTTGCTGGCGAGAATGTCCTTGATCTGCGTTATCTCTGGTCGGGTATCTCTTTGCCCAGCGGCCTCAATTATGCCGAATATGTACACCGGGGTTCTTATACATTGATCGTCACAGCTATATTGGCAGGTGCCTTCATGATCTTCGCGTTGCAGCCAGGTTCTGAAGGCGAAGCATCAAAACCCTTGCGTGGTCTTGTCTATCTCTGGACGTTGCAAAATCTATTCCTCGTCGCATCGTCAGCCAAACGTACTTTAGACTATATTGACGCTTACGGCATGACGCTCTGGCGGCTATCGGGTTTGATCTGGATGGGGCTTGTGGCTGCAGGATTAGTCTTGATTGTACTGCGCGTAATTTTAAGGCGAAGTAGCGTTTGGCTTCTAAATTATAATCTAATCGTGACTTATACCATTCTGTTGTCTTGCTGTTTCCTGGACCTTTCACGTGTGACCGCAAATTGGAATGCCGCGCGCGCGGTTCAACATTTGAGTTCAATGGCAGCATATCAAACGTTGGATGTTGACATGAGTTACCTTGACAGCTTGGGGCCTGCCGCATTGCCCGCCCTGCAAAAGCTTCTCTCGATAACAAATGCCAACAAAAACATTTTGATTGACCTTAGACCGGCATCGCAAGAAATTTTCGACACACATAACCGCATCGTGGGTAAGCTTGAAAACACGCAATCCAACTGGCGCACCTGGACTTTGCGCGGCATGATGTTGGAGGCACAATGAATGTAACAACCATCATTGCCGAACCGCCTCAAATCTGGAATAAAACCCGCATGGCGCAGAAAACCAAAACTTCAAATCAAGAACATTACATCATGCGCATAAGAGAGGAATTGGCACGCCGCCGCATGGCACGGGCAAGTCTGGCTGATGCAGCCAAGATCAGCCTGTCATCTTTAGAAAAATCCTTGGCGGGGCAAAGGCCTTTCACCGATCAAACTTTGATCCGAATTGAAAAAGCGTTGGGCCTCACGTTCCCACGGGGTGCAGCCCATGCCCAAACGGCCCAAGTGAAAGTGTCACCTGAGGGGCTTGGTTCCTACGCGCGGGCTTCAGTGATCTGGTTGGAAGGCAGCTTCCTCACTTTGCGTCCAGCGACCACGACACCCGGTGCAATTTACGCATATGAAACGCTGATCTTTTGGGACTTTCAAACGCAGCATCTCCATTTTCGCGAAGTAGGCCGAACTGATAAAATTTACGCACAAAGCGGATCGGTGGCAGTTCCACATCAATCCGGCCAAATATATTTAACCACCAACAAACATGGCCAACACCGCACAGCGATATTATCGCGGCAGGTGATTACCGGCGAACTTTATGGGTTGCTGCTGACTTTGCAGCCGGGCCTTGGCGCACATCTTTTACCCGTTGCGATGCCGCTTGTTCTCATTCCGATGGAAAACCTGGAAGAGAATACACCGCGCGGTGTGGTGAAAGTAGATCACCCGATGCATGCGGAGTTAAAGCTGCGCTTGGACAAAACACTGGGCGAAGGCTTTGCGCTGATGCTGGGACGGTAAAGTGATTTCGGCTATCACTCTGGCTCGGCGTATCATCTCGGCAAGCCAATAGTTGACAATTAAAGCGCATAGACCTCGCGTGCCACATCCTTCACAACGCCCCTAAACCATGCCAGTACTTTGTCGCTGCTGCGCACATGGTTCCAGACGAGAATGGGTTTTAGTTTGATGTCAGTGAGAGGTGGTGTGCGGTAGCTGAGATTGAAATTTGCAGCGAAGTGTTTGGCGAAACTTTCGGAAATGGTAGTCACCATATCGCTGGCTGAAACCGCAGCGAGTGCTGCTATAAAATGTGGTGTTGTAAGAGCAATGCGGCGTTTCACACCATGCACGGCCAGCTGCGCATCAAGCTCTGAAAGGCCGTCACCCATAATGCCGATGCTGGCATGGTTGAAGCGGGCATAATCTTCAATTGTCCATTTTTGATTTTCGGCCGGATGCCCGCGTCGCATGATCAAGGCTAAACGATCCTCACCCAATGACTCACTTTCAGCACCCGGTGGCAATGGCGTTGTCGTGAGTGCGAAAACAAAATCGAGAGACCCATTTTCCATGCGCTGAGAAACATCGCGGGTATAGGGCTCCATGACAATATCAATGCCCGGTGCTTGCTCGGCGAGCCTGGCCATTAACGGTGGCGCGAACAAAATTGTTTGCATATCTGTTGCAGCAAAACGAATGCGCCGTTCCACGAAGGCGGGGTCAAACACTGGTTCAGAAAAAACGCTTGTCACATCTTGTAAGGCGGCCTGCACGCGGAGGAGCAGGCCTTCAGCCTTCGGGGAAAGAGCAAAACCACCTGCAATCCGCACCAATAAGGGATCATCGAACAAGTTCCGCAGCCTGGCCAAAGCGCGGCTCATGGCGGGCTGGCTAAGACCCGCATCGACAGCGGCTTGCGAAACATTGCGCCTGCGCAGCAGAGCTTCAAGGGCCGGCAGCAGGTTCAGATCCACACCATGTAAATTCACTTCCCGCATAATGATCATAATATCTATGCATTTGTGATATAGTCAAGTGATCCCTAAGTTTGCCCCATCAACAGGAGAACGATGATGATCGGCACAGTATTGGTTTTAGGTTATGGCGCAGTCGGCAAAGCCACAGTGGCGCAATTATTGGCAGAAGGCCATGAAGTTAAAGTGGCTCAGCGCAAACGACCCGTGGATTTGCCGATGGGTGTGGATTTCACTGAGGTAGATGTGCTCGAAGCTGCACAAGTGAATGCCGCTTTGAAAAATGTGACCCAAGTGGTTGTAGCCTTGGGTTTCGAATACAACTCCTAACATTGGAAAACTGTTTGGCCGCGTGCCATGCGCAACTTGCTTGACGCTTGTGCCCTTCATGGCACGCGCATGCTGTTCATCGACAATCTTTATATGTATGGCGAGCAGAATCAGCCCTTGCGGGAAGATATGCCGCTCACCACCACGGGTATTAAGCCCGCCGTGCGTGCTGAAATTACGCGGATGTGGATGGAAGCGAGCCGTGCCGGAAAAGTGAAAGTCGCTGCATTACGATCTTCAG
>JAYTSN010000346.1:0-9376 GCA_043745625.1 Aestuariivirga sp.
GCACCGTTGGGCCCGATGATCCCAACAATACCGCCGGGTGGCAATTTGAAGGTCAGATTGTCAATCAACAATCGGTCTCCGTAAGCTTTACTCAAACCCTCAACATCAATCACGTTATCACCCAGGCGCTCGCCCGGCGGAATCATGATCTGTGCGGAGTGCGATTGCATGCGAGATTCGTTGATCTTCAACAACTCATCATAAGCCTTGATACGCGCTTTGGATTTGGCCTGACGCGCCTTAGGCGATGCGCCAATCCATTCTTGCTCGCGCTGCAAAGACTTGCCACGTGCTGCATCCTCGCTTGCCTCTTGCGCAAAGCGCTTAGCCTTTTGGCCGAGATAAGCTGAGTAATTGCCCTCATAAGGAATGCCGCGGCCACGATCGAGTTCCAAAATCCAACCCGTCACATTGTCGAGGAAATAGCGATCATGGGTCACGATCAAAATAGCGCCGGGATAATCTTTCAAATGATGTTCCAACCAATTCACGGATTCAGCATCAAGATGGTTCGTCGGTTCGTCAAGCAAAAGCAAATCAGGTTTGGCCAACAACAAACGCGTCAAAGCAATGCGGCGTTTTTCACCGCCCGATAAATTTTCAACCGAAGCATCACCCGGCGGGCAACGCAGCGCGTCCATCGCCTGCTCAACTTGAGATTCCAAGTCCCACAAATTCTGCGCGTCGATCACATCTTGCAGCTTGGCCGCCTTCTCCGCATTCTCATCATTATAATCCATCATGAGAGCGTTATATTCATCCATAATGGCCTTCTTCTTGGCAACACCTTCCATCGCGTTTTCAAGAACAGTTTTCGTTGGATCAAGCTGCGGCTCTTGTTCAAGATAACCAAGTGTTGCCCCATCAGCCAACCACGCCTCGCCATTAAACTCTTTATCCAGCCCAGCCATAATTTTTAAAAGCGTTGATTTGCCCGAACCATTCGGCCCTAAAATGCCGATCTTGGCATCAGGATAAAACGACAAATGAACATTATCCAAAACCTTTTTGCCCGAAGCATAAGATTTGGAAAGACCCTGCATATGATAAATAAATTGGCGTGCCATGGATAACCTTAAAATTAAAATCGAATGTTGTGGGCTTCTAGCGCGACACGTGAGCAAGAGCAATCGATCTGAAAAAGCGAATGCTTAAGCATGTTGCAAACGACAATTGATAATTTTTCGTAATGCGCGCAATTGTCAGGCACCTGTCATGGCGCAACTGCCACTAAGCGCCACGGCTTTTCGCTGAAAAGGAAACTAAAAATGAAAACGCAACTCTTCGCCTTAACTGCCTTGCTCGCAATCATTTCTCCCGCATTGGCAGACACGACACCACAAATTGTTCACATTGGATTGATCGATCCATCGGTCATCAAAGGAGCCAACATCACGGGTGCCGCCATGATGATGCATGACATGATGGCCCTGCGCGCCGATATAACAGAAGTAAAAGCTGGCAAAATCGAATTTCAAGCCACAAATTTTTCGCACGCGTTTCAACATGAAATGATCGTTGTATCTGTAGACGACCCAACAAAGCCCTTGCCTTTGGAACCAAGCGTTTCAAAAGCCGACGAAAAACAATTCACTAGCATGGGCGAAGTTTCCGAATTGCCAGCAGGCAAATCAGGTTCATTGTCAGTTGAGTTAAAGCCAGGCAAATATTTGCTCATTTGCAACGTGCCTGGCCATTTGATGGCGGGCATGTCCGTGCCATTCACAGTCACACAATAATCTAACCACCACAGAAAAACACCCGGCTTTCACCGGGTGTTTTTTGTTTACTGAACCAGTTCGAAAACTTGAATTTTGCGCCACTCTGTGCCATATTGTTTACAGAATAGACAATCTGGCATTTGCCAACTGGACGTGAAGTATGAAAGCAAACCTTCAAGAAACCCTAGCCCGGGCACAATCTGATTTAGCGCAGGGAAAAACAAATCTGTTGTCGTTGAAGACATTGCAGTCTGCATGGAAGCCTATGCTCTCAGAACATGAAATAGAAAGCCTTGTTGTCCCAAAGCGCACAATGGCACGGCGCAAATCTGAATCTGCCAATCTCAACCAAGTTGAAACCGATCGCGCGTTCCGTGTTGCTCATGTGATAAGAAATGCAGAGCGTGTATTTGGAGATAAGGAAAAGGCTCATGGCTGGCTGCGCAGCAAGCGTCCTCAATTTTCGGGACAAACACCGCTATCAATGTTGGCAACCGAAGTTGGAACACGCATGGTTGAAGAAATGCTGGGGCAAATTGATCACGGCATGTTTGGCTAATGATCGTTTGGCGAATTTCCAACTACGCCACTTTGGATGGCGAAGGCGGAAAGCTGTTTCCCGCCAGATGGCATTCAAGGGGACAAGCAATTGTCTATACTGCCGAACACCCTGCATCGTCACTCTGTGAAATGCTGGCTAACACCGATGCGGGTTCACTGCCAAGTACGTTTCAACTTTTAAAAATTGCAGTCGAAGACATACTCATACTTGACCTCAAAAATTTAGTTGAAAACTGGATCGAGAATATCATGCTCACACGCGATCTGGGCGACAAATGGCTGAAGGAGGCCAACTCAGCCATTCTACGCGTGCCGTCGGCCCTTGTGCCTGAAGCTTATAATTTCTTGATCAATCCCGTTCATCCTGACATCAGCAGGATTGCAATTGAACGCAAAATCAAGATACCCCTTGACCCGCGCCTGCGTTAACCCTGCAATTCCACCGCATCGCGAATAATCTTCTGCAGCTCTTCCCTGCGATAAGGCTTCATAATAATGAACCCATTTTTAAACCGTGGCTCATCCTGGTGCACCATGGCGCCCTTTGGATAACCTGATGTGTGAACGATTTTGAGGTTTGGTTTCAAGCTTTGTGCAGCCTGCGCCAAGTCAAAACCGTTCATGCCCCCCGGCATCACCACATCGGTAAACATCAAATCGATATCATCGTTTTCTTGCAATTGGGCCAGAGCCTGGAATCCATCGCCCGCTTCAATAACATCATAACCAAAATCTTCAAGGAACCCACACGCTACAGCGCGAACCGCCTCTTGATCTTCAACAACCAAAATCTTTGGACGGCGCACCGGCTGAACAACTGGTTCAGGTGCTGCCTCAACAATCGCACTTAACGCGGCTGCTGGTGCAAGCGCCACACCTTCAACAACTATCATCTCAGCCTTGGGTGCAGCTGCGCCTTCAGCAGAACGCTTACGGCGCGGCAGATACATCTTCACCGATGTGCCATGGCCCACTTCGCTGTAGACGCTGATATGCCCGCCTGATTGCTTGATGAACCCATAAACCATAGCAAGGCCAAGGCCTGTGCCGGAGCCTGGTGCTTTGGTGGTAAAGAATGGCTGGAATATTTTTTCTTGAAGTTCGGACGACATGCCGCAACCATTGTCTGAAACTGCAACCATCACATATTGGCCCGGCGTCACATCGGGGTTCTTGTCAGCATATTCGCGGTCGAGAAACACAGGCTGTGTTTCAATTGTCAGAAGCCCACTATTGCCCATTGCATCGCGCGCATTAATCGCAAGATTTAAAATTGCCGATTCCAATTGTGATGGATCGATCAATGAATGGGGGTCGCCATCCATAACCTCAACTTTAAGCTCAATGTTTTCACCAATCGTGCGCGAAACCAGCGGGGCCATGCCCTGCACTAATCCATTCACACCCACATCGCGTGGCTCAAGCTCTTGCTTCTTTGCAAACGCTAAAAGTTGATGCGTTAAATCAGAACCTTTACGGGCCGCAACAATGGCTTCAGAAACGCGCTTTTCGCTCTTTTCATCACCAGCCAACTTGCCATCCAACAATTGCAAATTACCGATTATGACCGTCAACAAATTATTAAAGTCATGTGCCAAACCACCGGTCAATTGACCAATAGCTTCCATCTTTTGCGCTTTTTGCAAACGCTCATTCACCATTCTCTTTTCGCTGGTATCAGTAATCTGAACGATAAGCTGCTCAGTCTCACCCTTTTCATTTTTCACCAGTGCAATTGAAGTGGCACCATGCACAACCCGGCCTTCACTGGTCGTATAGCGCAGCTCCTGTTGCAACACGGGCATTTCACCCATCAGCAACTGGCGCATGCCATTTAAAAATTGTCCACGATCATCCTTGTGCAGCAACGCTTCAAAACCATAGGTGGCGGTGCTCAAATCTGCGCGGTTAAGGAACGCTGTGAGAGCAGAGTTTGCAGCTTCAATTTGCCCCGTGAGCGAAACCACAGCCATGCCATGTGCCGCCGCATCAAACGCACCACGGAACCGTTGGTCACCGCGATTGGTTTTGATCTGCGCAATTTTCTTCTCGGTAATATCTTCAAGCATACAAACCGAACGTTCCAGCCTGCCCTTATCACCACGATAAGCTGTCATCGAAAGCACAACTGTCGCAAGCGACCCATCCTTACGGTGGATCAGAATTTCAGCATTGCGATATGAACTCGATACCAAGAATTTCGGATAAATCTCCGTCACCAAACGGCTCCGCGATTCTTGCGGCAAAAACTCGCTGAAGCTACGACCAACGACGTCAGAAGGCAGGTAACCAAGCGCATCACACCAAGCAGAATTTGCCGAAATCATTCGGCCAGAACCATCCATGCAGTGCAGCATCACTGGTAAATTGGCGAGCAGCTTTTCATAAACGCCGCCATTTTGATCGGGGAAAAATGGCATGCCGGGGCCACTGGACATTGCAGGCTTTTCAACGCGCCAAACTGGCTGCTGCGGTGCTAAATCTTCCCAACCCTTCAAATTTGCCGTCGTCATAGTACTAAAATTCTCCTAATCCTGCGGCAAACGATAGAGGATGCAGGGTTAATGGGGTCTTGCCAAATTTAAATGAAAGCAAGAATTAACTGTAAGTTTTATGCAACAGATAGGCATTTGGTTAACGATATCTTAATTTCAGGCATGCGGCCGCCCCACGGCCTCAGCGCTTACAACAGCACTCAGCAGGCCTTCGTCATCGGCTGCATTGGGCAAATAGTGTCTTTTGATTGAAGTCTCAATTTTCGGACTGTGTGCCCCGTTGGCTTTCGCCAGCACCATAGCTCCCTCTTCAGCAGCCTTGCTTGCTAAGGCGATCGCTTTCACGCCTGATGAAACGATTTCAGAAACACCCCCACCCATCACGCGAAACACACCATTGCCGTCACCTTCAACGGAAACTTCAACCCGGTGCGCAACCAATCCGGCAGCAGCACCAACAGCATTGGCCACTTCGCAATGCGGCGTGAAAACAATCTCCGCACCAAGCCTTCTGCCCACTTCCGGATAATAAACTTGCACAGGCCCACCGACCGCTACGATTGGCACTTGCGGCGAAAGAGAAATTTTCACCAAGCCTTGTTGCAAAGCGCCATCACACACCGCATCAAGAAGCGGCGTATTGGCAATCGGCTTATCAAAACTCGCCTGCAAAATAATACGTGCCGTAGCCGAAACAGTGCGGTGCCATATTAGCTTGGAAAATTCTTGCAAGCGCTCATCCGTCGGCATCTTCATATCGCGGAACCGCGATAACAGCTTGCCCGCCAGCACAGCAGCTTCCCTCGACCAATTTGCTTGCATATCCAAAACATGCGCAGCGTCAGAGGGCGTGAAAGCACTGAACTGAATCAAACCCTTCTTGCGAAGTGTGGCCACAATCCGCTGCGCACCAGATGATGATGCAAGCTTGCGATAGGATTGCGGTCGTTCACCAATCAGCTCTAAAAATTCAGATTCACGCGCCGATAACCCAGCAATTTCGCCACTGCCCTTCGCACCAAACGGCAACAAAACAAATCGACCATTCAGCGAACCGCCCTCATTGTCGGCAAGCTGCGCTTCAAGCATCGTGATAATCTCAGGATAGCGTTGCCCCAACAGGGAAATCGGAACGGCGCGTTGTGGCCCAACGGAAATTTCGCCATTCAATCCAAGATGCACTTCGCTATCGCCGCCAAGACCAATGGTCTTAACATCAATGGCCCGCACCATGGTGCGCCAGCCACCAACCTCTGCCCCCTGCTCTGCAACGCGCGGTCGCCCATGTTCCAAAATGCCAATATCTGTGGTCGTCCCACCCATGTCAGACATGATGAAATCTTCAAGGCCTGAAAGCCACTTCGCACCAATCACACTGGCTGCAGGGCCTGATAAAACCGTTTCAATAGGCCTTGCAGCAACAGCATCAGCGTTGGCCAAACTACCATCGCCTTTCACAATCATTAAAGGGCAATCAATACGAAGCTCGGTCATCGCCTTGCGAACGGCACCCACCAATTGTGTAATCCTCGATATCAGTCGCGCGTTCAAAACAGCCGTCAATGCCCGGCGCGGCGCGTCAAGGGCACTCGAAATCTCGCTCGAAACTGTGGTCGGTTTATCCGTCAGGGCCGCAATGATCTCGCGCACTTTATTTTCATGCGCCGGATTTCGCACCGCAAAAGTTGAAGCCACAGCAAACGCACTGACATGCTTGGCAACGTCAACCAACACAGCTTGCAAACCCAAAACATCAAGTGCCTCGCGTTGCTCGCCATTATGATCATGGCCGCCATGCAACCTGACAATCGGAATTCCTGGAAATGCTTTGGCAATCCCAGTCTTCTCCACCATGGCATCATCAAAGCCGATGAGGATCACACCAACCGCACTGCCATGCCCCTCAACCACAGCATTTGTCGCAAGTGTCGTTGAAACTGAAACCATCTTCACGGATGAAAGATCAATATCTTCGCTGCACAGTGCCAGCGCCTCTCTCATCGCAGCACTAACACCTATCGAAAGATCACCCTTGGTCGTCAAGGATTTGGCCGACGCTAAAATGCGGTGTCGTCCCTGATCAATCACGGCGGCATCAGTATATGTACCGCCAGTGTCTATACCAATTAAGATTTCTTGTTTTGTATCATGCAACATTAAAACGGTTCAGCAAAACTATAGGCTAAACGCAAGTCTCAATTTAAATCTTGTATCAGTTGCTCAAAACGACAGAAACACTGCTTTTAATACCAGCAGGCACTGGAACGTCAGTTGAATTGTAATCTGAATTCAAAATCAGTTCAGGCCCCGCTGTCATTTCCAGGCGGTTGACAATAATCGCCGTATAAGCTGAAGAACCGGCGACCATAGCATTTGGGTCCACCAACAAATAACCTTGCGGCATATAAATAGTACCCGTCAAATTTTGTACATTCGCGCTGGCAATATGATGCTGACGACCAAGCGGCGCTGCGGGATCTTCAAAGAACAATAGACCCGCCATTTCTGCATTGACAGCTCCCGTCAACGATATAATCGCACTGTCCTTCAAATTAAGCCGGGCTCCAGGCCCATCCAAATAAAAGCCCACATGCGTGCCTGAAAAACTTGCGTTTCCTGAAACTTCTAAATCAGCATCACTGATCACATAAGTACCCGGGGCCAAAGTCACCTGAGCCGTACCTGCAACTTTCAAACCACCGCAATAGTGTCCAGGTGTAAGAGCCATATTGCCGCTCAAAACCACCAAATTAGTATAGGTACAAGAAGCAGAGATTGCTGGTTTCGCACGGCTTGCCAAGGGATCAGCCACGGGCGGACAATTGGTGATTGCTGCGGGCGTAACTGAACTTCCCGCTTTCAATCTCACACCTCCGACTGCACAAGTCAGAGTTGCTTTAATGGCTGCATTATTATCAACCCAAATTGCGTGGTTATGTTTGGCATTGGAATAAACACCGCAGCCATTTGCAGTTAGTTTTGCGCTGGTGTCCAAATGCATGGTCTTGTTGTCAACTGTATTCAGGGCCAGCACACAAACATTCGTCGATCCAGCAAGTTTTGCTGTCGCCTTAACATTAATAGGTGTGACACCACTTGCAATAAAATGCATGAAAAAGGGTGCCCACTCTTCTGAGATTGAAACGGTAACACTACCAGCGCTACGGTCAACGGTGGGGGTCACCACAGCTCTCGCGTCACTTGTTCTGAGTTCAGCAGCAACATAATTGTTTGCAGCACCAATAATTGTCTTGTCCGTGGAACTGGCAATTGAAAGTTCTTTAGCAGCCGCCAGAGCCGAAGCATCTGCAGCGGCTTGCAGGCTCGTCCGCTTCATTTCCATAACGGCAAAATCGGAAGCCACACCAACAGCAGTTAAAAGTCCAGGCAGCCCAACTGCAAACATCGTTACCACACTTCCACGAACGCAATCAAAAAACGATTTTTTCGCAGGCGCAAGTTTGTTCGCGCCGCATCTTTTCGGCCGATAGATCAGCGTGCCACCAATGGCTTGTCGCATTTGTTTAGATCCCGGTATAGATTTAGTGCAAGTCTGAAATTTACGACTAGGCTCCAAATCCTAACAAACTGTTCTTAAATAAATCAAACTTTAAACAATTTTAACTGCATCTCATTTCTGTAAAAAGCTTAACATTTCTTCACCCTGTGCTTTCAACTTGCCTTAACTGCCGTTTGCTATGTTTCAGACAAATTAAGGAAAACCTATGCGAGTTGGGGCAGGTAAAAATACTATGATAGGCAAAAATATCGCCTCGCTCGTTGCCCTGTCGGTGTTTAGCGCCATGATTTTATTGGCTATATTTCTGGGCTTCACGCAACTCAAAAGTGAAGTCCAGCAAAAGCGCGGCGCGTTGGAGGCAACAGCATTAATCTACGCTTCAGCACTCGCCGATGATATTTCTATTGAAAATCGGCAAGGTGCCCAACAAACATTAAGATCGATTGCGCGTCTGCCTCTCGTGCTGCATGCCGCTGCAATCAATTCGAAGGGCGAAACCATCGCTGCGATGGGTAACGTGACGTTCTTGACAACTGACCAAGCGAGCGGCGATCCGAGCATTCTCGAACTTTTGACAAAAGGCAATCTGCCTGTATCCGTCGAAATCATAAAGGGCAGTGACACTGTTGGCCATCTTCTAATTTTGGGCGATATCCACGACATCAAGTCAAACCTGTTTTGGACATTTTTAACCACGCTTATTGCATCGTTGGCTGCGGCACTATTAGCATTTCCAATTTCGGGCCCACTTCGCGGCCGCATTGTTAATCCAATTGTTCATCTTACGACCGCGATGAAAAGGATGCGTGAAACCAGATCTTTCGAAACCGCGACAATTGCCGGGGCGGAGGGTGAAACCCGTGTGCTGGTAGAAACTTTTAATTCCATGATTGGTGATATTCATCAACGCGACGCATCGCTGCGCAAACTGGCGTATTTCGATCCCCTCACAGGTCTCCCAAACCGCGCTAACTTTCAGCGCAACTTGGAAGAATTATTTCAAGACGGAAATTTGAAACCATCAGCATTTTTTATATTCGACATCGATAATTTTCACGCAATCAATGATGCCCTAGGAC
>JAYTSN010000347.1:0-9329 GCA_043745625.1 Aestuariivirga sp.
ACAACGCATCCGATAGCCAGTTTTGCGGGTTGCGCGCATCTTCGGGATTGGGAATGACGTTGTAGTCGCCGGCTAAAACGAAGGCTTCTTCTTTTTGAAGCTCGGTTTTTGCGAATGCTTTCAGGCGTTCCATCCAGGCTAGTTTATAATCATATTTTGGACCTGGCGCCGGATTGCCGTTTGGCAAATAAAGGCCGCAGACACGCACAGCTTTTGTGCCGTCAATTACCGTTGCCGCAATGAAGCGTGCTTGTTCGTCAGCTTCATCGCCCGGAAGCCCGCGTTGCACATCTTCCATTGGCAGCTTTGAAAGCAGGGCCACACCATTATAGGTTTTCTGGCCGTTGACTTCAGACCGGTAGCCTCGTTCTTCAAAGTGAGCAACGGGGAAAGCATGGCCTTCGCATTTGATTTCTTGCAGGCACACGACATCGGGCTTTGCTTCGTGCAGCCAAGTGGTAACAGATTCGAGATGAGCTTTGACGGAGTTAACATTCCACGTGGCGATGCGCATTATAACGAGAAACTTGTGCCGCAGCCGCAGGATGATTTGGCCAGCGGGTTTTGAATGCGGAATGATTGACCCATGAGGTCGTCGATAAAATCGAGCTCAGATCCCGCCATGAAGCCAAGCGACGTCGCATCGACCAACACACGCGCGCCGTCACGTTCGAAAACGCGGTCATCATCTTCAGATTTATCGCTGAAAACAAAATCATATTGAAAGCCTGAACATCCACCACCATTTACAGCAATGCGTAATGCAGCAACGGCATGCTCCTTGGCAGCAATCTCATGAATACGCTTGGCAGCGCGGGCGGTGACACTGATTTGAGGCTCGGACATGGCGTAGATGTTGTGTTTTCGTACGAAAATGTCAATGGTCAGTTTTATGTCGAGTCTCGCATCATACGCCGCTCATTTTAATCAAAGCCGGGGCAGGGTTGTGGCTGAACCCGATGCGCCCTCGCGCAGCGTCTTTGCGCGGGATAGGGACCGGATCATTCATTCCTCTGCATTCCGCAGGCTAAAACACAAAACTCAAGTTTTCGTATTTCACGAGGGTGATCATTACCGCACCAGGCTGACGCATTCAATCGAGGTAGCCCAAGTGGCGCGTTCGATTGCACGGGCCTTGCGGCTTGATGAAGATTTGACTGAGGCTTTGGCGCTGGCCCATGATTTGGGCCACACGCCTTTTGGCCATGCTGGCGAGCGCGAGCTTGATAAATTGATGAAACCTTATGGAGGCTTTGATCACAACGCGCAGTCACTTCGGATTGTTACTAAGTTGGAGAGGCGTTACGCCGCCTTTGACGGTTTAAATCTCACATGGGAAACTCTTGAGGGACTCGTCAAGCATAATGGGCCACTCGTGGATGGTGAAGGCCATGCCATGGGGCATTATTCCGAAACGGGTTTGCCCGCCGCAATAATTGAATATGCGGAGGTGCATGATCTCAAATTGTCGAGCTACGCTTCAGCGGAAGCTCAGGTGGCAGCTGTTTCAGATGACATCGCTTATAATGCGCATGATCTGGATGATGGCTTGCGCGCCAAACTGTTTAACATCATTGATCTTGGTGACATTCCATTGGTGGGGCGAGCGCTGGGTGAGGTTCTGTCAGCTTATCCTGATCTTGATTCAAACCGTGTGATTCACGAAACGGTAAGGCGATTAATTTCTGCGATGGTGGCAGATGTTCTGGCGGAAGGGCACAAGAACATTTCGAAGTCTCATGTTAAATCGAGTGATGCGGTACGTGAACTTGGTAAGCCCCTCATCCAATTCAGCGCACAGATGCGCGAAAATAATAAAGTGCTGCAAGGTTTTCTAACCCAAAAAATGTATCGCCATACACGCGTGCTGGAAATTATGGAGCGGGCGCAGCGGGTGATCCGCGATTTGTTTGAAGCTTACATGAATGATGAAAAACTTCTGCCTGCTGATTGGCGCGAAGATCATCCGATTTCAGATCAAAGCCGCTATGCCCGCCAAGTTTGCGATTTTATTGCAGGCATGACCGATCGATATGCACTGGATCAACACAAGCGTTTGTTTGACCTCGACCCGCTTTTCCGATAGTCAGCGCACGGAATTGTTTTAACGGGTTAATATCAGAATCATGAATCTTTTCGCCCATTTTCAGGGTGTTGTTGCCAGTGCTGTCGAAATGCTTGTAGAGCAGGGGAAGCTGCCTCATGGCCTCGACTTGAGCAAATTGACCACCGAGCCGCCGCGCGATGCAACGCATGGCGATGTGGCGGTTAATGCTGCGATGGTACTGGCTAAACCGGCGGGGATGAATCCGCGTGCGGTTGCGGATTTGCTGGTGCCGCTTTTAGCAAATGACTCTGATACGGCAGCGGTGACTGTCGCTGGCCCTGGCTTTATCAACATCAAATTGAAAGAGACTATTTGGCCTCGTGTGTTGCAGGCGGCTCTCCAAGAGGCAGATCAATTTGGTTCTTCGCAGATTGGTGCGAATGAAAAAGTGAATGTTGAATATGTTTCAGCAAACCCAACGGGCCCGCTCCATGTGGGTCATTGCCGGGGTGCTGTGTTTGGAGACGCGCTTGCCTCATTGCTGAAGTTCACTGGTTATGATGTGACCAAAGAATATTATATGAATGATGCTGGTGGCCAAGTGAACGTGTTGGCGGAGTCGGCATATTTGCGTTACCGCGAAGTGCTGGGCGAAGATATTGGTGAGATTCCAGCGGGGCTTTATCCTGGCGATTATTTGAAGCCGGTGGGCGCAGCGCTTGCAAAAGAATACGGCAATTCGCTGCTTGGCAAGAATGATTGGCATGCGATTGTGCGCGATAAATCCATTGCGATGATGATGGATTTGATCCGTGATGATTTGGCTTCACTCGATATCGAACAACACGTTTTCTTTTCGGAAAAGTCTTTGCAAAGTGATGGTTCAGTTGCAGCGACGATTGCCAAGCTGCGTGCATCTGGTGATGTTTATGAAGGTCGTCTACCGCCGCCAAAGGGCGAGGTGAACGAAGATTGGGAAGACCGCGAGCAGACATTGTTCCGGTCCACTGCACTGGGTGATGATGTTGACCGTGCTTTACTCAAGTCTGATGGCAGCTTTACTTACTTCGCATCTGATGTTGCTTATAGCCAAAACAAAATTGATCGTGGTTTCACGCAACTGATTTATGTGCTTGGTGCCGACCATGGTGGTTACGTAAAGCGGCTGCAAGCGGTTGCTGCTGCCTTGGCTGGGCCTAGCGCTGTTGTTGTTGATGTCAAGCTCTGCCAACTCGTAAAGCTTTTCCGCAATGGTGAACCTGTGCGCATGTCCAAGCGGGCAGGTGAGTTTGTAACCTTGCGCGAAGTGGTGGACGAGGTTGGCCCCGATGTTGTTCGCTTCATGATGCTGTACCGGAAAAATGAAGCGCCGTTGGATTTTGATTTCGCAAAAGTGACAGAACAGTCCAAAGATAATCCGGTGTTTTATGTGCAATATGCCCATGCTCGGATTTGCTCAGTATTGCGCAATGCCGAGGCTGCGGGTTTGAACTCAGACGCACAGATTGACTTCAGTTTATTGACCGATGAGGCTGAAAAGGCTCTGATTTTAAGAATTGCAGCTTTCCCACGGGTGATTGAGGCTGCTGCTATGGCCCATGAACCACATAGAATATCGTTTTATCTCTATGACTTAGCAAGCGATTTTCATTCTTTATGGAATAAGGGCAAAGAACTGCCGCAATTAAGATTTATTTTGCAAGATCAAGATAACATATCATTCACGCGGCTCGCTTTCCTGAGAGTGATTCGCTATTGTCTGGCAAATGGTCTCGGGATCCTTGGCGTTCAACCCGCCTCGGAAATGTAACAACGGATGAAGTGACAATGGACCAAAATTCAACGGGCGGCACGGATAAACGCAATTGGCGCGAACGCCTTGGTATTGGCACGAAGGATAGCGCGTTAGCTCCTAAGGATTTGCCTAAAGTTGCGGGCGAATTCAGGGGGACAATTGTGCCTGAGACGCCAGCACCAACTGTGTCAGCACATAAAACAGCTGCACCTGCAGTAAGACCTGCGCCGATGGCACCACGGCCCGCGCCAAAGCCTGTTGCTGTTCCGACTTCTGCAGCGCCTGTCCCAATGCCGCGGCCGATTGCGCCACCAATTCCGCGTCCTGCGCCACCATCACCTGATGCCTTAGCTAATAAATTGAAGGCACAGCGCGATGCTGCTGAGAAACTGGCTGAACAGCGTGTAAACGCTGCAAGGCAAAGGGCTGAGGCGGCGATGCCGTCTCAAGTGAATGGTAATGGTGAAAAGCCGAAGTTTACATTTGCAGATGACGAGCCTAAGCCTGCGGCGCGTCCTGCGGTTGCACCTGCGCAACCTGCAACGCGTTCAGCTCCGCAAGTTCAGCGCACGGCGCCGCCCAATCCGATGCCGCAAAATGGATATTCAAACCAGATTGCACCTCCACGCCCGCCACTGGGTGGTGGTCAAGCAGTGCCCGCTCGGGCCGCACCGCCTCCGCCACAGCCAGCGCCGCAACAAACTTATCCCAAAGCTCCGGCTTACCCAACGGGTCAACCTTATTTTCCGCCGCAACCGCCGCAGTATCCTACTGGTTACCAGCAGCCTCCGCAGGGTTATGCGCCAGTGCCGCCGCCTGCTTACCGGCCTATTGACCCAGCCACTGGTTATACACCACCTCCACACTTTAACCCACAGTCGCGGCAGCCGTTTCAACCTACAACGGGCCCTAATCCGCCACGCCTTCAAGTGCCGCAGCAGCGTTCACCAGCAGCCGGATTCAACGCGCCAACTTCAGCTTTCGGTGGGGATGTTCAGCGCAATTTAAGACCCAATCTGCCGCCTCCTTCACGACCAGCCATTAACACGACTCATGCTGAAGGTGAGGAAGATGATATATTTGAGCAACCAGCACCGCGCCCTACACGGCGCGCTACTGCTGATGAATATAGCCAAGCCTACCGCGAGGTTGAAACCGGCTATGAAGAAGAGCAACCGCGTTCATATACACCACTCATATTGCTATCTTTGATCGGTCTCGCTGTTGTTGCCGGGCTTTTGGGTTGGTGGGGCTATAACAACTATATCAAGAATGGCGGAAAGCTTTCGGGCACACAAACCGAAGTGCCAGTTGTAGCCGCACCCGCTAAGCCCGCCAAAGCTGCACCTGACGCCACCGCAACTGATAGTGCGGCTGCGGGTAAAGCAGCAAATTCATCGAAGAAATTGATTTATGACCGTATCGTTGGTGACCGTGAAGTGACTGGTGGTCAGATGGTGCCGAGCGAAGAGACACCGGTTCAACCTTCGAATAATGCAGCACCTGCTGATCCGGCAGCACCTGTATCTGCAGATCCAGTGCCTGCGCCAAGTGTGGGTACGGACAGTGACGGAACTCCGCTTCCATTGCCGCCGCCACCCGGTGGTGCGGCGGCGCCTCAAGGATCGCTTGATCCTTCTGGTAAAACGGATGTTGTAAAAACTGCTGAGACAATCATTACTCCTGCTGCCGGTGCCCAAAGCACGGCAGCAGTTGAGCTTCCGGTGGTGCCTGGAACACAAATTCGTTCTGAAACGACGGGGGTGGTGAGCGCAGCGGGCAGTGCTGCAGCAGGTTCTGAGGTTATCACTCCAAAAGTGGACACTTCAAAACCTGCTGCGATTACACCCGATGCAAAAACCGCCGCCGAAGTGATCAGCGATACGCCTCCGGAACCTGCAGTGACTGCGCCAAACAAAAAACTTTCTCCGAAAATTGTGCAGCCAAAAAAATTGGCCGACTCAGAGAAGTCACTTGGTTCTAAACCTGTTGTGTTGGTGCCGCCTTCCAAGTTGGCACAGCAAAACAATTCAGTTTCATCAACTAAAAAATTGAATTCTACGTCGTCTGGCAATACCGGGCTGTACGGAAATTCAGATGCGGGGCAGGGCACGCAGATCGCAGATGCTGAGATTGCGCCAATAGAGGCTCCGAAAAAGCGCAAAACGCTTCTGGATCTTTTTAAGACGGATACTGCAACTTCAACTTCCCCAGTCACTTCGCCTGTCGCAGCAGCTCCTGCAATAGCGCCACCACCTCCAACCCAGCAGGTGGCTGCAGTCGCTCCTAAAATTGTGCCACCAGCACCTGCAGCTCCTACAGGAGCATATGTTGCCCAACTTGCTTCTTTCAAGAGCAAATCTGAAGCGAATGCAGAGTATGGGCGTCTGGTTGCAAAACACGGCGAAATCATCAAGCGTTATGCGCCGATTATTGAGCAAGCCGAAGTGGCAGGAAGCACGCGCTACCGCCTCAATATCGGCCCGATGGCTACATCTAATGTCGCAAGCAACCTTTGCTCGTCGCTTTTTGCGGCGGGCGAGAGAGACTGTCTTGTACATAGGCAGTAATAGTAATATTGCCCCCCTCTAGAATGTTTTATTGAAAGCTTGACGATCAACATGACCATTCGCTCTTTTATCAGCGGTTGCGCTGGCCTTGCGTTGTCGCAGGAAGAAGTTCAATTCTTCACAAAAACAGACCCGTGGGGGTTGATCCTCTTCAAACGAAATTGCGAAAGCCCAGACCAAATTCGGAATCTGACGGCACAATTTCGCGGTGCGGTTGCTCGCAAAGATGCGCCTGTGTTTATCGATCAAGAAGGCGGCCGTGTGCAACGCTTGGGCCCCCCATCAAATTATTGGCGCAAATATCCAGCCGCGATGGAATATGGAAAACAATATGATCGTTGTGCTTCCTTGGCCTTGCGCACCGCGCGCAGCGTTGGTCGGTTGATGGCTGATGATATGCACGAGATTGGCATCACTTCGAATTGCTTGCCTGTTTTGGATGTGCCGCAACCTGGTGCACATGATGTGATCGGCAGCCGCGCTTACTCAATGCGCACTGATCAAATCATGACGCTATCTCGCATGCACACTGTGGGCTTGATGGAAGGCGGCATATTGCCTGTTATGAAACATATACCCGGCCACGGCCGCGCTGAGGTTGATAGTCATCACAATCTGCCAGTCGTTAAAGCAACACGCATGGAGCTTGAGAATGTCGATTTTCTGCCATTCGTTTCATTTGCTGATTGTCCGATGGCGATGACAGCACATGTGATTTTTGAAGCTTTGGATAAAGATTATCCAGCCACATTGTCCCGCAAGATTATCAAAAACGTCGTACGCAAGCTGATCGGGTTTGAAGGCTTGTTGATGACCGATGATTTATCGATGAAAGCGCTGCAAGGCACATTTACCGAGAAAGCACAAATGGCATTGGCTGCGGGCTGTGATATGCTTTTGCACTGCAATGGTGTATTGAGTGAGATGGAAGAAGTGGCTGAAGCTGCAATTCCATTAGCAGGCAAGGCGATGCGACGGGCAAAAACTGCGCTCAAAGCTAAGCGCAAACCGCAAGCTTTCGATAAAAAGCAGGCCCTGAACGATCTGGAAGCCATTCTCTCTGTTTGAAACTGGGGATAAGCTTGCCATAACATTCGAATCGCCCCGCCAAATTGCGTAAACACTTTTGCGATGGAGATAGAAACTGTGGCAGATGCACAAACACCAACACAGCAAGACGAGTGGCCTGATGGCCAAACGCTGCTGCGCGCTGTGCCCGCACCGAGTGCAGATGAGTTGATTGTTGATGTGGGCGGCTTTGAAGGCCCACTTGATTTGCTGTTGGAATTGGCTCGCGCTCATAAAATAGATTTGGCGCAAGTTTCGATTCTAGCACTTGCCGATCAATATCTAAGCTTCATTGAACGTGCTCAAAAAATGCGCTTGGATGTGGCAGCGGACTATTTGGTGATGGCGGCTTGGCTTGCTTATCTCAAATCGCGCTTGCTTATTCCCGCACCGCCAAGCACTGAAGAGTCATTGCCGCAAGATATGGCTGCCCGCCTTGCATTTCGGTTGCAGCGCTTGGCAGCAATGCGTGATACATCTGCAAAAATAATGGCCATGCCTCAATTGGGGTTTCATGTCTTTGAACGTGGTGACCCACAGCCTTTGGTGGTCGACGTGCAACGTGAGTATTCTGACAATCTGATTGATCTTTTGAAAGCATATGCCGACCGGCGCCAACGCAAAGTGGTGCGCCAGACTTACACTGTAAAACGCCAACCCACATGGTCGATCAAAGAGGCGCGTGAAGCCCTTGAAAGGCTTGTGGGGACGATGGATGAGTGGGGTGCCTTTGACACGTGGCTTGAACGTTATCTGGCCAGCCCCGAAACGCGCAGATCAGTGCGCGCATCGAGTTTTACGGCAAGTCTTGAATTAGCCCGCGATGGGCGTATTGAAATGCGCCAAGAGCAGGCGTTTGAACCTATTTACATGCGCCGCCGCGTTTTGGCGGCAGTTGAAGGAAGTTGATGTTGCACGCAAACGCTTTGCCCGTTGAAAGTGAACCACAGATGTCTGAAGAGCCGCAAGAGACTGTTGTGACTATGCACCCACATGCAGATCGCAGCCAAAATTTGCGCATCATAGAGGCCATGTTGTTTGCATCTGCCGAACCCATCGCCACCGAAAAATTTCAGGAATTTTTGGCAAAGGACACAGATATTTTAGGTCTGCTTACCGACCTGCAAAACAACTATGAAAATCGTGGCGTCAATTTGCTGCAAGTGTCTGGCAAATGGGCGTTCCGAACGGCCGCCGATATGAGCACCATTTTGCGCCGCGAAACGACCGAGCAAAAAAAACTGAGCAAAGCTGCACTCGAAACACTTTCGATTTGTGCTTACCACCAACCCGTCACGCGCGCTGAGATTGAAGACATTCGCGGGGTGGCCATTTCAAAAGGCACGCTCGATAATCTTTTGGAAATTGGCTGGGTGCGGATGCGGGGCAGGCGGAAGACTCCGGGTCGTCCCGTGACATACGGCACAACAGCAGAATTCCTCAACCATTTCGGTTTGAACGAACTGACAGATTTGCCAGGGTTGCATGAATTAAAAGCAGCTGGACTTTTGGACGGAAATATCCCACCGGGCTTTGATGTGCCGATGCCGCGCGTAACCGACGAATTGACGGCAGACGAAGAGCCGCTTGATGGAACAGAGCAATTGCCACTGGAAATGCACTTGCCAGATGACGCTGCTGATCCTTCAAAAGCACCGGATGATATTGTCTAATTGTTTACCTTAACGATTCATCGTTAAAATAGAACGGCCGGCGTTTACCATAGGTTACGCTGGCTTTTTTGTGCCCGCAGATGCATAAAGTTATACATGAATTCGAATGCGTCCGTTAGCTTTCTCCAAGGCGCCGGACATTACCTCAGAGGAACGGCGGTTCCTGCACCGAAGCG
>JAYTSN010000348.1:0-9318 GCA_043745625.1 Aestuariivirga sp.
TGGTTAACGTTTTGTTACGTTTCCACCGCGTAGCACTTCCGTCGCTAGATTGCCTTTTGAACTCTTGATTCGGGAACTCAAAACCATGGCCGCTACTGCACGCATTATCGATTTCCTCCGAACAGCTCAACCGGAAGGCCCATGCCTTGTGGTCGATCTTGACGTTGTGAAAGATAACTACAAAGCGTTTGACCGCGCCATGCCCGGCACACGCATTTTTTATGCAGTCAAAGCAAATCCGGCTCCTGAAATTTTGAAAGCCTTGGCCGATATGGGCTCATGTTTCGACACAGCCTCAGTAGTTGAAATCGAAATGGCGTTGGCCGCAGGTGCAACACCAAACCGCATCTCATTTGGCAACACCATTAAGAAAGAGCGCGATATTGCAAAAGCGCATACATATGGCATTTCGCTGTTTGCAGTCGATTCAGTTGAAGAAGTTGAAAAAGTGGCTCGTGCTGCACCTGGTGCTCGCGTATTCTGCCGCATCCTCACCGATGGTGCTGGCGCTGAATGGCCTTTGAGCCGCAAATTCGGCTGCGATCCTTCCATGGCTAAAGACGTATTGATGCACGGCCATAAGCTTGGTCTTGCCGCCTACGGCATTTCCTTCCACGTTGGTTCGCAGCAAACCCGCCTCGGCGCATGGGATACAGCGCTTGCGCAAGCCAAGTCGATCTTCGACGAAATGGCCGCTGAAGGTGTCACCTTGTCGATGGTAAATTTGGGCGGCGGCTTCCCAACGAAATATCTGAAAGCCGTTCCCGGCACGAAGTCTTATGCCAATGCCATCCATGAAGGTTTGGAAAAGCATTTCGGCAACGCGATCCCTGACACCATCATCGAGCCAGGCCGCGGCATGGTGGGCAATGCTGGCGTGATCAAATGCGAAGTGGTTTTGATCTCGAAAAAGCATGCCAATGACAATCTGCGTTGGGTCTATTTGGACATCGGCAAATTTGGCGGCTTGGCCGAGACCATGGACGAAGCCATCCGCTATCCAATCACCACGATCCACGATCAAGGCATCAAAGCCCCATGCGTAATCGCTGGCCCAACATGTGACTCGGCTGATGTGCTGTACGAAAAGGCACCTTATGATTTGCCTTTGTCATTATCAGTGGGTGATGAAGTGCTGATCGAGTCGACAGGTGCTTACACCACGACTTACGCATCGGTTGCCTTTAACGGCTTCCCGCCACTGCGGTCGTTTGTAATATAACTTCACAACTCTTTTCCTCATCAACCTATTGGAGGCCACCATGGTCACAATTCGTGCTGAAATCTCGTCAGATATTGCGCCACGCGAAGCTTTGCTCTATCGAGCCTTCGGCCCAAACCGTTTTCGCAAGACGTCCGAAAAACTGCGCGCCAACCGCTTGGCCGCACTGGCATTCACAGCTGTGGACGAGGGCGGCAAATTGATCGGAACTCTACGCTTGTGGAACATCATAGCGGGTTCTGCTGGTGCTTCGCTTCTGCTCGGTCCCTTGGCAGTTCATTGCAAACACCAAAAATCCGGCATTGGCCGCGCTTTAATGAAGCAAGCCATCTTCGCGGCTCGCGATATGGGTGCGGACTCAATTTTGTTGGTGGGCGACGAGTCCTATTATAGCCAATTTGGCTTCAGCGTAGCTTTGGCCCGCAGCCTACACTTGCCAGGCCCCGTCGAGCGCAACCGTTTCTTGGGGCTAGAGCTCGAACCACAAGCTTTGGACGATGCCGAAGGTCTAGTCGCAGCCAGTGGAGCGTTCAGCATTGAAAATGCCAAGGCCGCATAAAATCACTTGAGCCGCTCCGGAACTTTTTTGTAGTTGGGACGTTTAGTGATATAACGCTCAGCGTTCTTGAAGTTTCGGAGTGATGTTGTAATTGCGCATTTGCTGTATCATTAACGCCCGTCCAGGAAAAAAAAGCCAGCAATTTACGCAAGCTTTGAAAGCGCAGTTTGCAAAACACAACGCCGATGTCGAGATTATTGAAACACAAGACGGCGGCGCACTTCCAAGATTAGCAAAAATAGCCATTGAAGAAGGCTATGACACGATAGTTGCGGTTGGCGGTGATGGCACAATCAATGCGGTGGCTTCGGCAGCCGTCGGACGACCGGACATAAAGTTTGGCGTGATACCGAGAGGTACGTTAAATCATTTCGCGGGCGCATTGGGCATTCCGCCCGAGTTAGAAAAAGCTGTAGAAACAATTGTCACCGGGCACGCCAAATCTATTGATGTGGGCCAGGTGAACGGACAAATCTTTGTCAACAATTCCAGCTTGGACCTATATCCATCTATTGTGAAAATGCGCGAGGGCCTTCAAAAAAAAGGGGCGAGCAAATGGCCAGCCGCTTTATGGTCTTCGCTTAAAATATTTTTTCGGTTTCATCGGTTAAGTTTGGATTTGGTTTCGGCAAACGGTGTGATGAGAACGCAAACAACGCCGATGCTTTTTGTTGGCAATAATACTTATGACACAACAATATCCAAGCTGGGAACGAGAACGTCATTAGAGGGTGGACAGATATGGATCATGATGCCCAAATCATCATCGAGAATGGGGTTGCTATCCAGTTTTTTAAAAATTCTTTTAGGCAAAGAAACTGCAAGTGATGCCGTGACACTGGAAACAACAGGTCTGACGGTTACGAGTAAACGAGCCATGGAAAAAGTTGCGATAGACGGTGAAGTGATAAGGCTTCATTCTCCCCTTAACTATAAGATATTGCCAAAATCTCTGCGCGTCATCGTGCCAGCTTCAAACAGCTGATGAGATGCGAAGTTCTAATCCATTGCTCATCGCGCTTGTTTGCGGAACGCTTTTACTTATTCTAACCGCCGCGGTTTGGTTCGGCGTCACCGATCAGTTTGATATCGCAGTTCGGGAATTGGCATTGAACGCTAATCCGGCCGGTGCCGAAACAGTATGGAAGCAAATTTCGTTTTTAGGATCAGCCGAAGTCATCGTTGTTTTGAGCGTGCTTGCTGTGTTTGCTTTTGCACTATTAAAAAAACAGCGCGGTGCAATTCATTTTGCGTTGGTTATGATCGGTGGCGTTATCATTGAACCCGCAATGAAGCTTGCTGTTCACCGCCCGAGACCCGCTGAAGTATTCGCCAATACTTTGCCCTCATCATTCAGTTTTCCAAGTGGCCACACATTGTTTGCCACCGCATTTTATGGTTCAGTTGCTTTGATCGCGTGTAAAGCGACGACGAGTTCAAGAAAAAGAACTGCTGTTGGGCTGTTGGCAATTGCCCTCATTTTGGCGATAGGAATTTCTCGCATATTTTTGGGTGTTCACTATCCAACTGACGTATTGGGCGGCTACTTAGCTGCTGTATTATGGATCGCCATTCTGAAATTTGCCGCTCAAAAATACGTGTCATAATATCGCTGGACATATTTATCTGAATGCGCGAATCATCTTTCACAGTGATTGAGGGTTGTGAATTGTCTTTACCCGCTCCGATGGTGCGATTTGAAAATGTTCAGAAAAGCTACGATGGCGAAAATCTAGTCGTCAAAAACTTAAACTTGGATATCGCAAAGGGCGAATTTCTAACCCTGCTGGGGCCATCAGGATCAGGCAAAACCACAAGCTTGATGATGCTGGCAGGTTTTGAACCTGCGACTCATGGCGAGATTTTTTTGAACGGAAAGCCGATCAACGATGTACCGCCGCATAAACGCGGCATTGGCATGGTGTTTCAAAATTATGCGCTGTTTCCACACATGACGGTGGCCGAGAATTTGGCTTTTCCGCTTGTGGTCCGCAAAATGGCAAAACCCGATGTGGAAGCCAAAGTGCGTCGCACGCTTGAAATGGTGAAGCTTCAAGGTTTTGAAGCCCGAAAGCCCGGGCAGCTTTCAGGTGGCCAGCAGCAGCGTGTTGCCGTAGCGCGCGCCTTGGTGTTTGACCCCGAACTGGTTTTGATGGACGAACCCTTGGGCGCTCTCGACAAGCAATTGCGCGAGCAGATGCAATTTGAAATCAAACACATTCATGAAAACTTGGGTGTGACGGTCGTTTATGTGACGCACGATCAGACTGAAGCCTTGACCATGTCAGACCGCATTGCCGTTTTCAATGATGGTGTGATTCAACAGCTTTCATCTGCAGAAGATTTATATGACAAGCCATCAAACAGTTTTGTGGCTCAATTTATTGGCGAAAATAATCGGCTATCGGGCACAATCACCAAGGTGATTGGCGATATTTGCACGGTAAAGCTAGATAGCGGGCAAGATGTGAAAGCGTTGAAAGTGGTTAGTGGCGGCGTTGGCACGCGGAGCACCTTATCTTTAAGGCCAGAGCGTATCGAACTTAATCCCAGCTCGAAGAATTACGATAATATTCTGAATGCAAAGGTGCAGGAAACAGTTTTTATCGGAGACCATGTGCGCCTCAGATTAGAGGTTGCAGGAACTGATGATTTTGTAGTTAAACTGCGCCATTGGACCAATGGCCAACCCATAGAACAAGGCGCAGAAATAAAGGTTGGTTGGAATGCTTTAGAGTGCCGCGCACTCAACGAGCAGGCTGCATAGAAAACGTTCTAACGTTTCGCGAAAACGCGAACAAACCGGAGGGATTTATATGAAGTATCTATTATCCACAACAATGCTGGCAGCAGCCTTGTTTTCAAACGCAGCTTTTGCTGATGAATTAACGGTTGTGTCATGGGGTGGCGCATATTCCGCAAGCCAAAAATCGGCTTATATTGATCCCTATAATGCGATGGGAAACAAGATTACCGAAACCGAATACAATGGCGAAGTCGCAAAGATTAAGGCCATGGTCGAAGCCAAGTCGATCACATGGGACGTGATTGACGCTGATACGCCAACCGCCATGCAAGCTTGCGCAGAAGGCGCACTTGAAACTCTCGATTGGGGCAAGCTTGGTTTAGATAAAGCGAAATTTATCGGTGGCGATCTTCTTGAATGCGCCATTCCGACCATCGTTTATGGAACTGTCTATGGCTACGACACAACAAAATTTCCTGAAGGCCCAACAACGATTGCTGATTATTTCGACACTACAAAATTCCCCGGCAAACGCGGCATGTGGAAAAATCCAACTGTAAATTTGGAATGGGCTTTGATCGCCGATGGCGTTGATGCCAAGGACGTTTACAAGATACTTTCCACCAAAGAAGGTGTCAACAAAGCTTTCGCCAAACTTGATACTTTGAAAAAGGATATTGTTTGGTGGGAAGCAGGTGCACAGGCTCCTCAGCTTTTAGCTGATGGCCAAGTGGTAATGACATCAGCCTGGAACGGCCGTTTGCAAAAGGCAATTGATGCTGACAAGAAACCATTTAAAATCGTTTGGGATCATCAGGGTTTGGATTGGGATTGGTGGACAATTACCAAGGGCACACCGAAGCTTGAAGAAGCCTATAAGTTCATAGCATTTGCTTCAGGCGCTGTCCCGCAGGCTGAGCAAACAAAATATATCGCTTATGGCCCTGCCAATAAGGACGCCATTGCAAATGTTGCGCCAGCAACATTGCCAAACTTGCCAACGGCTCCAGATAACTTGAAGACAGCGTTCAACGTTGATCCAAAGTTCTGGGCTGATAATGGTGATCAGCTGAAAGAGCGCTTTAACGCTTGGGTCGCTAAGTAATACAAGATTTGGGGCGGACAAATGTTCCCGCCCCATTTGCATTTTTAAATGACAGTTGTTTTAAGCATCAATGATGGCGTGATGCGCGCCGCCGATGGCACACCGCTGAAGCGCAAGCTGCAGCAATCGATGCGCGCTGAGCAAATCAAAGCGCTCATTCTGATTGCGCCGTTGTTCATATTTATTCTCTTTTCATTCCTTGTCCCAATCGGTCAAATGTTGACCAACGCGTTCTGGGATCCTGCCGTTCACAACACTCTGCCCACCACAGTCCAAGCGATGAAGAACTGGGACGGCAAATCTCTTCCCGATGAAACAGTATTTGCCGCCTTTGCAACGGACATGAAAATTGCACAGAAAGCCAAGCAAGCAGCGCTTGTGGGAAAACGCCTTAACTATGAAATTCCAACGCTAAAGTCCAAAGTGGTTGCCACAGCGCGCAAGCTTGAAAAAATTGCTGCGGGCCCGTGGAAGGAAGTGTTGATCGGCGTTGATCCGGTGTGGGGTCAGGTTGAAACCTGGTCCACAGTCAAGCGCGCATCCTCGAGTCTCACACCATTTTATATGTTGAACGTTTTAGATTTGAAACAAGGTGCCGATGGCAGCTTGCAATCTGTTGACGAAGACCGCGCAATCTACAAACAAATTTTGCTGCGCACCTTAGGCATCGGCCTTTTGGTGACGCTGCTCACCTTGGTGCTAGGCTACCCGGCGGCTTTTCTGCTCGCCACGCTCAAACAAAAGCATGCCAGCATCATGATGATATTTGTGTTGTTGCCATTTTGGACATCACTTCTCGTGCGCACAACGGCTTGGACAATATTATTGCAAGATGGCGGTATAGTAACTCAGTTTCTGCATATTTCAGGCATCACGTGGTTGCTGAATGCGGTTGGCTTTCTGCAAGGTGAGCCAGCACTTTTCAAAACCCGTTTCGCCACGGTTTTGGCAATGACCCATATCCAATTACCTTTCACGCTTTTGCCAATTTACTCCGTGATGAAAACCATCTCGCCAAACTATATGCGGGCAGCACGTTCACTTGGCGGTAAGCCAGCCTATTGTTTCATCCGCGTTTATATGCCACTCACACTTCCTGGCGTTGCTGCGGGCTGTTTGCTCACATTTATATTATCACTGGGCTATTATATCACGCCGGCATTGGTCGGCGGTGCTGCTGATAATATGATTGCAGGCTTCATCGACAGTGCTATGAATTCTGAAAACAATTGGGGCAAGGCTGCAGCACTCGGCACGGTGCTGCTCACCGCCACAATGATCCTTTATTATGTCTACAATAAACTTGTTGGCATCGATAAAATGAAGCTGGGCTAGATAATGGCAATCCCATCCTACTTCACGCGCCAAGAAAAAATTGGCTATTGGGCTTTGCGGATTTTTGTGGGTCTCGTTTTGCTGTTTTTGATCGCCCCTATAGTGGCTATCATGCCCCTGTCGTTCAGCTCTGATACCTATTTTAGTTATCCGCTGCCTGGCTTTTCGTTCAAATGGTACGAAGAATTTTTCACCAACGAGCGTTGGTATGGCTCGCTGCGTCTCAGCCTCATTTTGGCAACTTGTACCACAATTTTGGCAACCACTTTAGGGACGCTTGCAGCACTTGGCATCTCGCGCGGCAACTTGCCATTCCGCGCCACCTTAATGGCCGTTTTGATTTCGCCCATGATTGTGCCCGTCATTATATCTGCACTTGGAATGTTCTTCTTTTACTCCTCAATCGGCCTGACAGGTACAATCCCCGGGCTCATCCTTGCGCACACCGCCTTGGCCACGCCATTTGTGGTGATTACGGTCACAGCCACCCTTTCATCTTTCGATAGAACCTTAATGCGAGCAGGTGAAAGCCTGGGCGCCACCCCCATATGGACTTTCTATAAGGTGGTGATGCCACTGATAATGCCGGGGATGATCAGCGGTGCGCTGTTTGCTTTCGTGACTTCATTTGACGAGGTGATTGCCGTGATCTTCATTGCAGGTCCCGAGCAGCGCACTTTGCCTCGCCAAATGTTCTCAGGGATCAGGGAACAAATCTCACCAACCATCACAGCTGCTGCAAGTGTTTTGATTGTGTTTTCAACGATGTTGCTGATTACAGTCGAACTATTACGCCGCCGCACAGAGCGTTTACGTGGTGTGCAAAACTAGCTTTATGTCTCCTCCCGAAGTAAAAAATCCGAGAGCTCGATCTACAAAAAAATTACAAATTTACAAGAATTGTTTCTTATATCGCCATCATTTAAACCAGAAGTTACATTATTAAATAATTTTGTAATTTCTGGCTGTTTTGCCGTGTGCCGCTCAGGAAGGCGTTAGAAAAACCAGTATTTTTCACAGTGTCTACCGGATATGATTGAAATAATTGACTATTTTATAAAATCACCGCAAATCAATAGGAAAAAATAACAACATACTTAACCTTAACTGCTGATATTTTACTGACAATTGTTAAAATATCATTGACTTAGTGGCCGAATTAAATTTAACTTAATTTTACATCATGTGGAATATTTACATTTTGTTAATATTTTGGTGGGGCGCGCCAAAATTTATAAAAAATGATAGGGGAGGCAAGACCTTATCATTCCGGTGGGCAAATAATGTTAGCTCAGGGACGGGCTGGCTTAATAGCTAGATTAAAGTGCCAAGCGCAGGAGAATCTATTGCGCCAAATCACTTCCAAAATTGAGTAAATCACCCTTCTGCGATGGGCCCAAGCGGCTTGCGTAGAATGAGTGTGACTAAGCAGCGCCGGCACTGGTCACCCTAGGGAGGCGACCTCTTTCCGGATTTCAGATTAGAAATAATGCGCAAACTGGACTTTTGCGTAAACGGAGGACTATTGTCATGGCAATCATCAACCCAGTACTCAAACCATTTGTATTGAATGCAACCGATATCCAATTTTTGTTGGACCAAGTAAAATTCAAGCCGCTTTTTGATCTCGCAGGCAATGCGATCATCAACTGGGACGGCACGGGCATAGTTTACAACGCTTATGGTGCAGTGATCGGAACAGGCGGCCTTGTAGCGGGCGACGCTGCATCACTTGCTGCCATTACAGCTTATGGTTCCTCCTACCAAAACATTACTGATCTCGCAGGTCTGCGCGATCCATCAGGATTTAACAACAACCTCACACTGGTACACGCCCATTGGGGCCAAGCCGGCTATGATTTCCCACGCACAGTGGCGGCCATTTATGACAAGTATTCGCAAGAGGTTATCTTGTCGGCAGATACAACATTCACAGCGCTGCCACTGGTAACCAACCCTAACATTGCCATCACCACTAATAATGTTTTAAGCTCTTCCACGAGCAGCGGCAGTTCGATTTCAAACAACATCACAGTTGCTAAAAGTGTTTTAGAACAAATTGGCGTTGCAACAGTTGTTTCAAAGGGGACATCTGTCGCCACAAGCGTTCGTGATGGACATCACCAGTTTGTCAATTTGATCGATACGACAACAACAACATCGACAACAACATCAACTTATCTGTTCGATACAACTGCAACAACATCGACGATTACCGATGTATTGGATTCCACAAACACCGCAACGACGACACAAACCCAAACCACGCAAACAGCGCCCGTTCAACAAGGACCAACTGTTACGGCCACAGGCCCAACTGTTCAAACATTGTCGGGTGGTGAACTTGATAC
>JAYTSN010000349.1:0-9264 GCA_043745625.1 Aestuariivirga sp.
AGATGCATAAAGTTATACATGAATTCGAATGCGTCCGTTAGCTTTCTCCAAGGCGCCGGACATTACCTCAGAGGAACGGCGGTTCCTGCACCGAAGCGCCGTTCCTCCAGCATCTCATTTGAAGTGAAAACTTCAGCTTTGAAAGCCTACGGGATCAGGCCCGCCGCATCTCCTGATTTCGCCAGGCTCGCCGGCACGGGCCGTGAATCGAGTGGCCTCCTCGTTTACAATAGCCCGGGCCGGCACCTATTCCCCGTTTTCCTTTGAATGTTCTTTCATCAGTCTTTACTAAGTGTTGCATCACCACCATTGACTGTTGAAGCACACATGAAATCTGAAATTCAAAATAAGCGCCCCATTGGCCCCGTCGTTGATCCATTGCCACCGGGCACTGTGCCCGACCTTCGCCCCATTCATGGCCGGTGGATGCGGCTAGATCCGGTCGTTACGGAACGCCATGGCCCGTCACTTCATCAACACAGCGCAGGCCATGATGATCTCTGGACTTATATGGCTTATGGCCCTTTTGCATCGGCTGAAAGCTTTACCCAATGGTTGCAACAAAAACAAACTGCGCGGGATCCTTGGTTTTATGCGTTTGTCAATCGCGAGTCCGGTGCAGCGCTTGGCATGGGTTCCTTCATGCGGGCTGACCCAGCTAATGGTGCCATAGAAATCGGCAATATCTGGCTTACCCCAGCACTTCAGCGCACGCGTGAAGGAACGGAAGCCATCTACCTTATGATGCGCCATTGTTTTGATGATCTGGGTGTGCGCCGGCTTGAGTGGAAATGCGATGCGCTGAATGCGCCTTCGCGCCGCTCTGCATTACGTTATGGCTTTACGTTCGAAGGCATTTTCCGCCAGCACTATATTATCAAGGGCCGCAACCGCGATACCTCGTGGTTTTCTATCATTGATAAGGAATGGCCAGGCATTCGAGCAGGTTTCGAGAAATGGCTTTCGCCTGAAAACTTCGACGAAAAAGGCCAAGAGAAAGCCAAGTTGCAGCTGCGCTAGACTCTTGCTAGATCAACCCGAACTTTAACGGAAACATCAAAACGCTTTGGAAGCGGCCAATCAAATCAAGGATAGTCCATGTCAGTTGATGAAAAAACAGTGCGGCGCGTGGCGCGTTTGGCGCGTATAAAAGTAGCGGATCAAGATTTGCCAAAGCTTGCTGGCGAGTTGAACGTTATTCTCAATTTTGTTGAGCAACTCAATGAAGTAAATGTGGAAAATGTTGAACCGCTGACTTCGGTTGTTGAGCAAAGCATGAAGAAACGTAAAGACGTGGTGACTGACGGTCACTACCCCAAAGCCGTCACCCAAAATGCAGCCGCCAGCGAGGATGATTTCTTCATGGTGCCGAAAGTTGTCGAATGACCAGTCTTACAAATCTCACCATCGCTGAAGCCCGCGCCAAACTGAAGGCCCGCGAAATTTCAGCCGCCGAACTCACTGAAAGCTATATCTCTGCCATCGATAAGGCCAAGCTTCTCAACGCTTACGTTGCCGAAACTCCAGACCAAGCCCGCGCTATGGCCAAGGCCTCTGACGCCAAGCTTGCCAAGGGCGAGGGCGGTGCGCTTGAGGGCATTCCACTTGGCATCAAAGATTTGTTCGCCACTAAAGGTGTGCATACGCAAGCTTGCAGCCACATCTTGGACGGCTTCAAACCCGGTTATGAATCCACCGTCACGCAAAACCTTTGGAACGAAGGCGCGGTCATGTTAGGCAAACTCAACATGGATGAATTTGCCATGGGCTCGTCAAACGAGACCAGTTATTATGGTGGTGTTACCAATCCTTGGCGCCGGCACAACTCCAATGCAGCTTTGGTTCCCGGCGGTTCATCGGGTGGGTCAGCCACAGCCGTTGCTGCTCACCTTTGTGCTGCAGCCACTGCAACAGATACAGGTGGCTCAATCCGCCAGCCAGCTGCTTTCACGGGCACAGTGGGCATCAAGCCAACTTATGGTCGTGTATCACGCTGGGGGACTGTGGCGTTTGCTTCATCGCTCGATCAAGCAGGTCCGATCACGCGTGATGTGCGCGATGCAGCAATCATGCTGAGAGCCATGGCATCGGTCGACGACAAAGATACGACTTCAGTTGATCTGCCTGTCCCTGATTATGAAAAAGCCATCGGCAAATCGATCAAGGGCCTTCGCATTGGCATACCGAAAGAATATCGCCCTGATGGTTTGTCGGCTGAAATAAATGCTGTGTGGGACCAAGGTGCGCAATGGCTGAAAGAGCAGGGCGCCGAGATTGTAGAAATCTCGTTGCCGCACACCAAATATGCTTTGCCAGCTTATTACATTATTGCGCCCGCAGAAGCCTCATCAAACCTCGCGCGATATGATGGTGTGCGTTACGGTTTGCGTGTTCCTGGCGATGATCTGATTGATACCTACGAAAAAACCCGTGCTGCGGGTTTTGGTAAAGAAGTCCAACGCCGCGTGATGATTGGCACTTATGTTTTGTCTGCTGGCTATTATGATGCTTATTACGTGAAAGCCCAGAAAGTCCGTACACTGATTAAACAGGATTTTGACAAGGCGTGGAGTAAGGTTGATGTGGTGTTAACTCCTGCTACTCCAAGTGCGGCCTTTGCACCGGGTGAAATCACAGATCCAGTGCAGATGTATCTAAATGATATTTTCACTGTAACAGTGAACATGGCGGGTCTTCCCGGTATTGCTGTGTCTGCGGGCCTTTCATCAGAAGGCTTACCGCTGGGATTGCAATTGATTGGTAAACCATTTGATGAGGAAACGCTGTTCCAAACTGCTTATGTTATTGAGCAGGCTGCGGGGAAATTTATAGCGAAGTGTTGGTGGTAAAATCATCCTCCCCCGCAGTAGCCAGGCAACCTACGTTTTGCAGCCAAAGAGCCCTCATCCTTGCCATATGCGATAGCTCTGCTGTGGTAGAGGAGGAATGCTTTATCCCAGTTTCACTAACCTGAGATAAGGCTTCAGCGTTTTCCAGCCTTGTGGGAATTTTTCTTTGGCGGCTTCGTCAGAAACTGAAGCAAGAATAATAACATCCTCACCTTGTTTCCAATTTGCAGGTGTCGCTACAGATTTTGTTGCCGTCAATTGCAACGAGTCAATCACCCGCAAAATCTCGTGGAAGTTTCGGCCGGTGCTCATTGGATAAGTCAAAATCAATTTGATCTTTTTGTCGGGGCCAATGATCATAACGTTGCGAACGGTCGAGTTATCAGCGGCTGTACGGCTCTTGGCGTTGCCGGAGGCGTTGGGATGGATCATGCCGTAAAGCTTGGCCACAGTCAGTTCGCTGTCGCCGATCATTGGATAATTGACATCGGAACCGGTCACATCTTTGATGTCGCCTTTCCAGCGTAAATGATCATCCACACTATCAACTGAGATGCCGATCATCTTCACGCCGCGCTTGTCAAACTCTGGCTTCAGCTGCGCCATTGAGCCAAGCTCGGTGGTGCACACGGGCGTGAAATCCTTTGGATGAGACACAATCATGGCCCAAGAGCCTTCGATATAGTCGTGAAAGTGGATGCGGCCTTCGGTTGTGTCGGCTTCAAAATCCGGAGCAATATCACCAAGTTGCAATGCCATCATGGGCCTCCTGTTATGGTTCTTGTTTAACATAGTGAAACAATCGTTCTTTTTAAAGAACAAATTTAGAAACGCCGAACGCTTCGACTCAAGCCTTTATACGTTCGCCCTTCGGATCATAGAAACTGCCCAGTTGGACTTTCGCTTCATAACGTTTCCAAGCTAGCTCAAGTTCCCACTTGCCAGATTCAACCCATTCTTTGGACACGCCTTCAATATTTTTGACATAGCCAAGTCCCAATGACTTGTTCACACGGTGCCCCCATGCACCTGAAGTGGTCGAACCCACATTCACACCATTCCGGTAAATAGGTTCCTCATGATAAATCATGGGTGCGTTTTCGCTGTCGTCGGTCAACGCTATGCAAATCAGGCGCTTTGGCAAATAGGCCAAGGCCTTTTGTTTTAACAATGCGTCACGGCCGATAAACCCACTGGGCTTATCCCATGCGATGGCAAAGCCTAGGCCTGCTTCGAGAACGGTTTCCTCATCCGACATATCATGGCCCCAATGGCGATAGGCCTTTTCCATGCGGGCATTGTTCATGGTGTGCATACCAGCAGGGGTAAGGTTAAATTCTGCGCCCACAGCTTGGATGGTTTCAAACACATGGGCTGCAAATTCGGCAGGCATGTAAAGCTCCCAACCTAATTCACCAACATAAGTAATGCGGCTGGCGCGTACGCGGGCATAGCCAATTTCAATTTCCTTCGATGTGCCAAACGGGAAAGCCGCATTCGATAAATCAGCGCCCGAAACTCTTTCGAGCAAAGCGCGCGATTTTGGCCCCATGATTGAAAGCATCGGCAGGCCGGAGGTCACATCTGTCGAGATGCAATGTGCATCTGATGGTGTGTGCTTTTTTAACCAAGCCATATCGCGGGTTTGTGGAACGGCACCTGTCACTACCAAGAACTTTTCTTCTGATAAACGCGTCACCGTCAAGTCGGCTTCAATGCCGCCGCGGGCGTTGGTCCACTGCGTGTAAACAATCTTGCCCAGCTCAACATTCACATTGTTGGCACTGATATTGTTCAGCACTTTGCAAGCATCACGGCCTGCTACTTCAAATTTGGCGAATGAAGATTGATCAAAAAACACCACGTCATTCATCAGCGCCTTGGCTTCATGTTCAGCACAAGGGAACCAATTTTGGCGGCCATATGAATACTCATATTCGCGCTTTACGCCACCACGCGCATACCAGTTTGGTCGTTCCCAGCCATTCACCTCACCAAACACCGCGCCAAATTTATCCGTGTACTGATGAAATGGTGAACGCCGAACGCCACGCGCGGTTTCAGATTGGCGGTATGGCCAATGCATTGCATAGAGGAGGCCTAGCGTTTCAGTCACACGGTCGCGCACATAATTGGTGTTGGATTGGAACGGATGAATGCGTCTGATATCAATCCCGTTCAGATCCACAGGTGCATGGCCGTTCTTTATCCAGTCAGCCAGCATTAAGCCCGCGCCGCCAGATGATTGAATGCCGATGGAGTTAAATCCCGTGGCGACAAACAGGTTCATCACTTCTGGTGCTTCACCCAGATAATAGCGATTGTCCGGTGTAAAACTTTCTGGACCGTTGAAGAACAATTGAATGCCAGCAGTTTCCAGCAAGGGCACGCGGTTTATGGCATTGGCCAAGATGGGTTCAAAATGATCCATATCTTCAGGTAGCGTGACGAATGCGTGCTCATCGTCAATTCCGCCACCGCCCCAAGGCTTGGCCACAGGTTCAAACGCACCCACCATCAGTTTGCCAGCATCTTCTTTGTAGTAGGTGCACTCATCTGGCACGCGCACCACAGGCATATTGCGCGGCAATGCAGCGATGGGTTCTGACACAATATAGAAATGTTCGCAGGCATGAAGCGGAATGTTCACACCGATTGAACGACCAAGTTCTCTGGACCACATGCCAGTGGCCATCACAACTTTATCGGCCATAATCGTGCCGTCGTTGGTTTCAACGCCTGTCGCTCGGCCTTTGTTTGTTAAAATGCGCGTTACTTTCACATTCTCAAAAATCTGCGCGCCGCGGCTGCGCGCTCCTGCCGCCAAGGCTTGGGTCACGTCAATGGGATTAACCTGGCCATCTTTCGGCAAAAACACGCCGCCCTTCACTCCATCCAGATTATAGTGGGGCACACGCTGGCCTATTTCCTCTTTGGAAATCACCTGCACATCAAGCCCAAAATTCTTGGCCATCGAAGCGCCGCGGAGTAGCTCCTCGTAACGCCCATCATTTAGTGCAATTGATATCGAACCATTCTGTTTAAAACCCGTGGCTTGTCCGGTTTCCTTTTCCAGTCCTTCAAAGAGCCCAGCAGTATATTTCGCTAGCTCTGTCAAATTGCGTGAAGCGCGAAGTTGCCCTACTAAGCCTGCGGCATGCCATGTGGTTCCTGATGTCAGCTGTTTGCGCTCTAACATCACCACGTTAGTGATGCCGATTTTGGTTAAATGATACGCAATTGAACAGCCGACAATGCCCCCGCCGATAATCACAACGTCAGCTTGTTTTGGAAGAGGTTTATTGGCCATGGGGAATCTCGCTGTAAAGTGAAAATTCAGACTAACAGAGTGCATAAGGCAATGCAGCACCAGAGCGGCATGCATTTAAGGCCAGACGGCATTTTCCTTTGCGGGCACGTGCACAGTTCGCTATGGTGCGGGTAATATTAGGGGTTCAAAAATGTATCAAGGCGATATTCCACCAACCGAAGCGCATCAACGCCTAAAAGGCAACTCTGCAGCCGTGCTGATCGATGTGCGCACCCAGCCAGAGTGGACTTTTGTGGGTGTGCCGATGGTTGACCGCCTGGTGCGTTTGTCGTGGCAGGTTTACCCGACCATGGAAGTGAACGCCCGCTTTGTTGAAGAAGTGCAAGCCATGGGCCTGCCGAAAGATGCTGAGATCTTGTGTCTCTGCCGTTCTGGCGCCCGTTCGGCTTCTGCGGCCAACGCTTTGTCGGCTGCTGGATATAGCAATTGCTGGAACATTGCCCAAGGCTTTGAGGGCGACAAAGATGCTTCAGGCCACCGTGCTCAAACAAATGGCTGGAAAGCCGCCGGCCTTCCTTGGGTTCAAAGTTAAATGACCAAAAAGACTCGAATAAAAAACGCTCCTAACTGGGGCGATGCGACAAAATTGGTGCGCGGCGGATTAGAGCGCACGACCTTTGGCGAAACCTCCGAAGCGCTGTTCCTCAATTCCGGCTTTGTTTACGATGCGCCCGAAACGGCCGAGAAGCGGTTTTCCGGCGAAGATGATGGGTATGTTTATGGTCGGTATGGCAACCCCACAGTTTCGATGTTTGAAGAACGCTTGGCCCTGCTTGAGGGGGCTGAAGCTTGTTATGCCGTGGCTTCCGGCATGGCCGCTGTGTTTGGCGCATTGGCGTGTCAACTTAAAGCAGGCGATCACATCGTTTCGTCGAAAGCCCTATTCGGCTCATGCTACCAGGTCATTACCAACATTCTGCCACGGTTTGGCATCACTCACACGCTGGTTGATGGTGCGGATTTAGAAGCATGGTCAGCAGCCATGCGCCCTGAAACCAAATGTGTGTTTCTGGAGACGCCGTCAAACCCCACTCTCGATTTGGTCGACCTCGGCGCCGTTGTTGAGATTGCCAAAAAAGCAGGTGCCTTAGTTGTTGTTGATAATATTTTTGCAACACCTATTTTGCAGAAGCCACTGAACTATGGTGCTGATATTATCGTCTATTCGGGCACCAAACATATAGACGGGCAGGGGCGTGTTTTAGGTGGCGCCATTGTGTCGACCAGAAAGTTCAAAGACGAAATGTTAAAACCATTTCTCCGCCACACTGGCCCATCAATCTCACCTTTTAATGCTTGGGTCTTGCTCAAGGGCATGGAAACGCTGAAGCTGCGTGTGGAAGCGCAAAGTGAGTCCGCATTGACAGTGGCACAGCATCTTCAAGCGACAAAAGTTGTCAGCCGCGTTCTCTATCCGCATCTTGAAAGCCACCCGCAATATGCACTTGCGAAAAAGCAAATGAGCCTTGGTGGAACGATGGTCACTTTCGAAGTTGAAGGCGGCAAAGAGAAAGCCTTCGATGTTTTGCGCAATTTGAAAGTGATCGATATTTCCAACAATCTTGGCGATGCGAAATCATTGATGACGCATCCAGCCTCCACAACTCACCGCAACATCGGCCCTGAAGCCCGCGCGATGATGGGCATTACTGACGGCATGTTGCGATTGTCGGTCGGACTAGAAGATATCAAAGATATTATTGAAGACGTAAAACAGGCGTTGGCGGGGTGATTACCCAGTAACAATTCTGAACGTTCCAATTGCCATTGCCAACATGCCCACTACGATGGTCAGTTCTCGGCGTGGGGCAATTTTGGAAAGCCAACCGCCAGCCAATGCTGCCGGAAGCCCGCCAATCACCAGTCCAGCTACGGGCATAAAAACTGTGTGCCAATCAGCGCCGTCTTGCCAGTGACCTATCAAGAAGGCGAAGACAAACGATAAAAATACCGCAAGGCTCACCGCAAATTCGGCAATGTTCGTGGCCCCAATTGCATAGCGACTTTCAACACCAGCACCGAGCAAGCCTGTGGTGACGATGGGACCCCAACTGCCGCCAATTCCTTCGACTAAACCGCCACCGAAACCGACAATTCGTGAAAACCATTTTGGAAGGTTATGGGGTAAAATATTGTGAAAACCACGATAAATGATAAGGCCGCCAATGCTTAACAGATAGGCATTGATAAGGTGGAACAATACTTTACCTTTTAAACTTGTGAGCAACATCGCACCCGTAAAACCACCCAAGGAACCAAAGATGCAGAGCACAAACAGCAATTCCCAAGTATGGTTTTTATTGATGAAGTGCGAAATCGCAGCCGTGAATGTTGTTGGCAATTTTGCAGCATTTACGCTGGCTGAAGCCAGTGCTGGCGGGATGCCTTGAGCCAATAGAACTGAGGACGAGATGATACCAAAACCCATGCCCAAGGTTCCGTCAATGAGTTGAGCAAAAAAACCAACAATTGCGAACGACCAAAACTGTGACATTTTTAAACTACATCAGTTGCAAGATTAAGTTTCTTCAAACCAAAACGGTTATGCGCCCATGCACGCTCATGAAGATAGTAGAGTCCGATCTTTGTTACAATTTCAAAAGCGGCAATCGATCCGGCAATTTTAAATGATCCCGTGAAGAACCAACCCCAAAAGGTGGTGTCAAGCGATCCTAAAGCCCGCCAACTGACTGCTTTGACAATCGAACGTTTTGGATTTGAGTTTGCATTCTTCGCAATAATGGCAGCGGCCATGGTGCACTCCTTGGGTTAAGGTTTAGATATTCGCGCCGCGATTATCGGTACGAATAATTTTGCCGTTTGCCGTGAAATGTATTCCACATTCAGTTTTGTCACTGCCCATCCAGCGGCCTTCGCGTGGGTTATCGTCGGTGCCGCCGGGACTTGTGCATTGCACAGGCATACAGCCGATAGAACGATAACCTTGAAGTCTCAGTGGATGGGAAGGTAATTGATGGTTGACCATATACGACTGCAGGTCGAATGCTGTGAAACCCGCTAACGGCTCTACCTTTAAGCGATTGCCGTCGATCGAAACAAATTTCAAATCCGCACGACCTGCGC
>JAYTSN010000350.1:0-9235 GCA_043745625.1 Aestuariivirga sp.
TAACTATCTCGGTTTTGTCAATTTAGATTGACAAAGACTTGGATCAGCGAGCTCCCCCAGCATGGCGGTCAAGCTAATCCGTTAGATTGATTGCCTTCACGCAAAGTCCAAGTCTTAAGCCGCCAGAAGCGTGTTCGGGGGCGTTCTGCTTCTGGCTGGTGCGGCCGATGGTGCCTATCCCACCGTCGGCCGTTTAATTTTCTGAGAAGACTTTTGCCAATTCCGGTCGTAAATCCATCAGCAAGGCATCAGCCATGGATGCGTGTCCCTCAGCTGTTGGATGCATTGCCCCTGTGGTTTCCGAGAAATTTGCTTTCGACGACTGTTCATCGATCTCACCATATTTATCGGCCACTTTCTGGTTCATCACCATTACGGCGTCGTTGAATGTGCGCACCCAGCGCTGCCTCAAGGCATAGGGATAATTTTGCTTGGAAGGGTCATAGGGTTTCCAGCCTTCTGACTTGGTAAAGATTCCCGTTTGACAGGTTTGCGTTGGTCTTTCGGATTTTCCCCAGCAGGGGATCATCAACATCTCGGCTGGGTCACCAGCGTGATCGAGGCGTTGGGCGCAAAAACCGTGGCCCTTAAAGGGTTTGTCGTTGTAAGCGCGGCCTGCATAAGTCCAACCATTGGCCTCGGCCAGCTCGCCCATGCGGCGATGCAAAACATCAAGTTGGGCATGGGCCTGCTCAAGCTTTGATTTGGTTACCACCAGCCAAGATGAAAATCGGTCAAGCGATTGGTTGGCAGCATAAGCATCTTCAGGGCGGTCGTCAGTTCCAACGCCTGCACAAGTCTGGCCGTTCTCGTCTGCAAGAATATCCGGATAAGCAGTCAAAACAACACGAGACGAATCATAAGCCATATCGCCATTGGAAAGTGGAATAGAGGCTTCCAATGCGTGGCTCAGCTTTTCATAAGATGTCCCAAGCTTTTCATTTACGTTGGCGGCAAATTGGTCTGCGGGAACGGTCGCTCCAAAAAACTTCGCCAATACCGATGAAGCCCCATCGCGTAATGTTGACCACGCCACAAGATTGGCAAAACCCACATCATTGCCGCCCACTGATAAAAATACAAAATCAACATTGCGTCTGAATTGTTTTTGCGGGCAAATCCAATTGCCATTCTGGTTTTCAGGATCAACTTTGCAAAGCTCGCGCAGTGCCCAGTAGATTTGCGTATCATTTTTGCGACCATAAACTGGCTTGATCAATGAGGTTGTGGATTTGCGAGAGCCCTCGCTTATATATTCAACATACGACTGTGGGGCCAGAATGCCTTTTTCAATTGAAGCGCCAGAGCACGAATAACCCATAAAGGTCACAGAGCCATGCGGGTTCTCCAATCCAATTTGCAACGCTGCCCGCAGTTGATGACTGTAGAGCGAGCGGTGGCACAGCGCGTCGAGCCACACAGCTGAACCTGACACATCACTATTTATCCGTGCTGGATAAAGGTTTTGGGAGCGTTGATTTTGGTCTAATTCCACAGGCACATCAGGGTTGCCTTCTCCTGATGCAAAACTATCGCCTAGGCCCAATATCAAAACATCTTTCACTTTGGCGTCAATGCTAATGGGCCGTTCACCCTCAACATTGACCGAAATCGTCCCGCCTTCGGGATAGGCCAAATTGGCTTTCACTGGTTCATCGCATGGCGCACTTATATCTTCGTTGCCCGTCACACGCCAAATGCAGGTAAATTCTGAAATCAGATTTTTTGAGGTTACAGGCTTGAGCTCAATCTCGATCTCATGAAACTTCGGATTCACATAAGCCTCAATATCGCCGCATGCGGTATGGCGGCGCTGCTTTTCACTCCAACACGTCTCGTTCACCGCTGAAGCGGCCCAGCCACGCCACTTAAATTTGGTGCGCAAAATGTTGGTAAAAGGAATACGTCGATCATTCAGCACGTGTTCGGTGCCCAGCACCGAACTGTTATAATAAAACATTGCGCTGTCTTCGGTTGAACCTGAACGTTGGCTCACATGCTGGCCATATTGCCGCCACGCCAATTCTTGTTGCTTGAAAATATTAGGATCACGGAAAAGCCGAAAGCGATTTGACACTTTCCAGGTAATTTGAACATTTGAGGATGTTAGCGTTTCAGCTTTAACTGGTGCAAATGTGCACCCCATCATTAATACCAAAAATATAAACCGCCACACTATGGTCATTTTCTACAAATCCTATTGAAGGACTTTAAACCACAGAATAAAGCCGAAATTATGGCAGGAATAAAAAGAACGCATAAATATCTTATGCGTTCTGAAATTGGTTATTTTGCGGCTTTCGGAGCCAGGATCATAATAATCTGGCGGCCTTCAAAGCGTGGCTCCATTTCAACCTTGGCAATTTCCGCAGTATCCACTTTCACGCGCGCTAAAAGCTTATGGCCCAATTCCTGGTGGTCCATTTCGCGGCCTTTAAAGCGCAGCGTCACCTTCACCTTGTCGCCTTCATCAAAGAAGCGCTTGGCGGCTTTCATCTTGGTCTCATAGTCATGATCATCGATCATGGGTCGCAGTTTTAATTCCTTGATTTCAATGACGCGCTGTTTCTTGCGTGCTTCATTGGCTTTCTTTTGTTCTTGGAATTTGAATTTGCCAAAATCGAGGATCTTCGCCACTGGCGGTTTGGCATCTGGGGAAATTTCAACCAGATCCAATTCGGCTTCTTCAGCCATGATAAGCGCTTGCCTGGTTGGCACAACGCCAACATTATTTCCTTCAGCATCAATCAAGCGCACTTCGCGGCTGTCAATCTTGTTGTTGATGCGGTGGGTTTCTTCCTTCGGGGCCGGCTGGGCACTGCGCACAGGCGCCGGTTTGCGTGGGGGTATACTCAAGGGTGGTTCGTCTCCTAATGTTATTCGGGTGCGGTTTACAATAGATATTGCGAATCCGGTGGCCATCTCTTAGCAGAACAATGGCCCACACGTATAGACACTGAATCTTGAGGGGGAATCCCGGTTGGCTGCACTTGAATTTGACGATGCGCTGGAAGATTTGCGGCTGGCCTTCATTCGCGACGGCGGCCATGACGCTTTTGGGCCATGTGGCTTTTTCTGGCTGGGTGGCTATCGTTCCGACATGCGCGGCTCAAAAGCTGAAAGCTTGGCCAATCTCGCCAGTTCCACCAGGCGACAGTTGACGCGGTTTGATTATTCCGGCCATGGCGAGTCATCAGGGCTCTTCACCGACGGCACGATCAGTGAGTGGCTCGAACAATCAACCCACATGTTTTTGCGCCACGCTAAAGGCAAACGCATTATTGTTGGTTCCAGCATGGGTGGATGGCTTGGGCTGTTGTTGGCCAGGCGATTACGTGAAGAAGACCCATCAGCCTTTCGCCGCATTGCGGGCCTCGTGCTTCTGGCCCCGGCCGCTGACATGACCCAAAATTTGATGTGGGATGAATTTGATGATGGTGCCAGGCAAGAGCTTCGTGACACTGGCATGTACCTGCGTCCCTCGGCATACGGCGAACCCTATCCTATCACGGTCAAACTTCTGGCCGATGGCGAAAAGCATTTGCTGCTCCGTGATAAATTATATCTGCCATTTCCAGTTCGAATCTTACAAGGTTCCGACGATGTCGACGTGCCACCGCCGCATGCGATCAAAACTTTCGAAGCACTCACCGGGCCAGACATTACGCTCACCTTTATTAAAGACGGCGACCACCGCTTATCGAAGCCTGGACAATTGCGCTTGTTACAAGAAACAGTTTTGAATTTGGCCAAGCGTGCCGATGGTGAGACCTTTTAAAGCAGGGACTTTAAACCAACACGGTAATTCGGATATTTTAATTCATAACCCAATTCGTTTTTAATCCGCGCATTGGCAACTCGTTTTGAATCGGCATAAAAACTTTTGGCCATCGCCGAAAGCTTGGCATCTTCAAACGCAATACCTTGTGGAATTGGCCGGCCCAATAATTCCGCAGCATAAGCAATCACATCTTGGGGGGGGCAAGGTTCGTCATCGGCCATATTATAAATCTGACCAAGATTTGGATTGTTGATTGAAGCCAATAAGACGCCGGCAATATCTTCAACATGAATTCGGCTAAAAATCTGCCCCTGCTTGATTACACGCTGCGCCGTGCCTGATTTTAAACTCTCAAATGCATTGCGCCCTGGACCATAGATTCCAGCGAGTCTAAAAATATGCAAAGGCAAACCCACAACCTGCTGCCATGCAGCCTCCGCATCAACGCGGCGTTGGCCGCGATCTGTGTTGGGTTGAAGCGCGCTATCTTCGTTCACCCATTCGCCACCACGATCGCCGTAAACACCGGTGGTCGAGAGATAGGCGACCCATTCAAATGATTTGGCGCGTTTGACGAATTCATTTCTAAAACGTAGTAAAACTGGATCGCCATCATTGCTCGGCGGAACTGAAGTTACGATATGGGTTACTGACGCTGCGATTGAATTTAACTCGCTGAATAGGACGCCTTCAAACCCTTGTGCATGAATTGCAGCAACACCTTCTGGCGAACGACTGGTGCCAGTCACACGCCATTCAAGTGGATCAAGCCTGTGAGCCAAAGCTTCAGCCGAAAATCCAAAGCCAAAACAGAGAAGATGTTTCATGCCGCATTCCACTCCGCTAAAACGCATTCATCCGTTTCATTCATTTTTGCGCGTTCATTCATAAAATCAGTTTTTGACAATTGCCCCAGAGCCCAGACGGCCATGGCCCGCACTAAGGGGGATACGTCACTGATCAACGATGAAACATTCTGCACGAGTTTTGGATCATTGCTATTTCCAGCCGCAATGAGAACATTGCGGATAAATCGATCACGCCCAATGCGCTTTACGGGTGAACCTGAAAACAGTTTCCTAAATTCTGCGTCATCCAATTTCAACAACTGGCCAAGCGATGGCAAAACCAATTCCTCTCGCGCTTTCAATTTTATCTCAGACGATATACGGGCAAATTTGTTCCAAGGGCAAACGCTCAAACAATCATCGCAGCCATAAATCCGGTTGCCCAAAGCTTTGCGGAATTCCGGTGCGATGTGGCCTTTGTGTTCAATCGTCAAATAAGAAATGCAGCGCCTTGCATCGATCTGATGTGGGCCGGTGAATGCTTTTGTGGGGCAGATGTCTAAACACGCATTGCAGGTTCCACAATGATCAATCTCTGGTTCATCAATTTCCAACTCAGCCGTTGTCAAAATCGAACCAATAAAAAACCAAGATCCCAGTTTGCGCGAAACGAGATTTGTATGTTTGCCCTGCCAACCCAAACCCGCTTGCGCGGCCAAAGGTTTTTCCATCAAAGGTGCCGTGTCCACAAACACTTTCACATCATGGCCACTCACGCTCGCAAGCCAACCTGCAAGCATTTTCAATTTTGATTTGATCACATCATGGTAGTCGCGGTTCAGCGCATAAGTTGAAATCACGCCGATTGATTTTTTCTCCAGCCGCGCAAAATTATCCAAACCTTGATCATAATTCACAGCCAGCATGATGGCTGACTTTGCGTCGGCCCACATTGCAACAGGAGATTTTCGGCGATCAAGCGTTTCGACCATCCAGCCCATATCGCCGTGACGGCCCGCTTGCACATAAGCTTCAAGTTCACCACCGATAACCGGACTCAAAGAAGCTGAAGTGATGCGCACATCATCAAAGCCCAACTCCAGCGCTTTGGCTTTTAGGGATGTAACCAGATCAGAAATCAAGGTCAGCGTAATTTGGCGACGCAGGCATGGCGGGCAATGTGTCGGCCAGCAGCACGCGGAATGATGGCCTCGACTTAATGCGTTGATACCAACTCTTAACGACGGGATTTTCAGACCAATCAATATCACCCAAATAATCAATCGCCGAAATATGTGCAGCTGCCGCTAAATCTGCTAGCGACAATTCTTCGCCGCCAAGCCAAGAGCGTTCCTCTGCCAGATAAGCCACATAATCTAAATGCGGCTTTATCCGCGCTTTGGCGTGGCGCACGCGGGCCATGTCGGGGGCACCGCCGCCTGCATGATAATCCATAAAGCGCTTAATTACCTTTTCGGTCAGCAAGGGTTCGGTGACTTCCGTATAAAATTTCACATCAAACCAAGCGACCAATCTTCTAATTTCAGCGCGTGCATACGCATTGCCGGGCAACAGCCGCGCCTTGCCCATGCGGGTTTCTTCAAGATATTCACTCAAGGCTTCAATGCCACCAATTGCTAAGCCTGAGTCTTCGACAAACACGGGCAGCAAACCTGATGGATTGAGATCGCGCACGGTTTGGCTTGGCATCCAGGCGCGTTCATCGGCCAATTGACAGGCCTCGCCATATTCAGCGAGGCTCAAACGCACGCGCCGCGAATAAGGATCAAGTGTGAAATGATAAAGTTTGGGCATCTATTATTCTAACCAGTCTAAACAAAAATTAAGAGGCATGCCGCATATTGTTTTAATCAACATCTGGCATATAAGCCCCGACTGGTATAGCAGCAAGATATTCGTGCACTAAGTATATTTCGGGGACTTTCATGTCAATTGAACAAATTATCGTTTTGGCGCTCATCCAAGGCATCACCGAATATCTCCCTATTTCCTCTTCTGGCCATTTGATTTTAGTTCCCGCCCTTACAGGCTGGCCTGATCAAGGTGTTCTCACGGACGCCATCACCAATGTTGGAACGGTTTCAGCCACTATCCTATATTTTTGGCGCGATGTTGTTTCGATGTTCCGCGGTCTCTTTGATCTGGTGAAGCGCCAGACCACCGCCTCTTCAAAACTGGTGATCAACGTCGTGATCGCCACCATCCCGGTTTTGGTTATAGGTTTGATTTTTCAAATCACACAATTTGATGACATGCTGCGAACCCCTGTCGTGATCGCCATAAATTCTATTGTTTTTGGATTAGCGCTTTATGCGGCTGATGCTTATGGCTTAAACCGCAACCGTGTTGCTGATATTACACCAAAGACCGCGCTTTACTTTGGCCTTTCGCAAATGTTGTCGCTCAACCCGGGCACCAGCCGTTCCGGCATCACCATGACAGCAGGTCGTGCCATGGGGTTTTTGCGCTCGGATGCAGCGCGGTTCTCGTTTCTGATTTCTATTCCAGCCAATGCCGCGGGTTCAGTTGTAAAAATTGCTCATGCGATCAAAAATCACGACCCAATCACAGGCCCAATGATTCTTTGCGGTATTCTCACTTTCTTCATCGGCCTTATCACAATCGCATTTCTTATGCGTTTGATCCGCAACCACAGCTTCCTGCCCTTCGTGATTTACCGCGTTATCTTGGGTGGCGCATTGTTGGGCTTAATTTATTCGGGCTTTGCATTCGGCAAGCTGAACTGACCCGCTTTGCGGAACCTATAAAGGTAACTCGGCACAATTGCTTCAACAGTGCGCGCTTCGATGCCGAGGCCTTTTAAAGTGCGGCCTTCTTTTTCAGCTTGGTTATCAACCAGATTGTCTGATTTCAGTAACTCGACTTGATCTGCGGTGAGTGCCGGTTTTGGCAGCAATCCGGCAACAGCGCCCATGATTGATGCAATGGCGAATGGAATGGGCAGCAACACTCTTTTGCGCTGTGCGGTAGCTAAAACAAATTGCAATATCTGCTTAAAGCTCATCACCTCTGGCCCGCCCAGCTCATAGGTTTTGCCGTCAGCAACGCCGCGGTCAATTAAAGTGGCAAGGGCTTCAGCCACATCACCGACAAACACTGGCTGGAACTTGGTTTTACCACCACCAATTAACGGCAGAATGGGTGAAAACCTGGCCATGAGAGCAAATTTGTTGAACAGATTATCTTCTGGCCCAAACACCACGCTGGGGCGGATGATGATGGCACCTGGAAATCCTGCGGCCGCATTGGCTTCGCCCTTGGCGCGGCTTTTGACATAAACACTTGTTGAGGGCTTATCGGTTCCAAGACCAGACATATGGATGAACATTTGTGCTTTTGCGGTTTTGGCAGCATTGGCAATTGCAGTTGCGCCAAACTCATGCACAGCTTCAAATGTTTGTGCGCCGGCATTTGAAAAAACCGCAGTTAAATTAATGACTGCAAAAGCGCCATCGCAAACTCCAGCTAAGGACGCAGGATAACGCACATTGGCCTGTACCGGAACAATTTGGCCAGGCACACCCAGGGGCACCACATGGCCTGCAAGGTCGGGCCTACGGCATGCAACCCGGATCCGGTATCCGCGTTTGGCCAAAGCTCCGACCACATGGCGGCCCACAAAGCCTGAACCACCGATAACGGTTATGAGTTTGTCAGAATTCTGTGCGCCCACAGTTATGTTCCTCGAATTATGGTTTGCCATGGCTTTAAATGTCCATTTACAAAAATGCAAACAATAGGTGCGGGCTGTTTCTAAACCCGCATGATTACTGGATTTTCATGAACTATTATTAAATTCAAAACACTTAATCCCGTCACAATCGGGCACGAATGGAATCGCTTAAGTCTGAGCTCTTATCATCAGACGATAATCTAAGACCGATGCAACCGATGAGATGGAGATTCCACATGATTAAGAAAATTCTTTGCGCCAGCATGGTTCTTGCTGGATTAAGTGTATCAAGTTTTGCTGCAACTACAGCTGCTGGCTTTTACGTTGAGCAAGACGCCAAGACCCATGCCTGCACGATCAGCGACAAGGCCCCAGACGGCAAAGCAATGATGGACGTTGGTTCAAAAGTTTATGCCAGCAAAGCCAATGCTGAACAGGCTATGGCCAATTTGAAGGTTTGTACTGCGGCAATGGCGCCAGCTGCAAAACCAGCAGCGGCTGCTGCTAAGCCTGCGACGGCTCCAGTGAAGCCCGCTGCAGCTGCTGCTAAACCTGCTGCAATGGCGGCGGGTTTCTATGTTGAGCAAGATGCCAAAACCCATAAATGCATGGTTGGCGACAAGGCCCCAGACGGCAAAGCAATGATGGATGTTGGCACAAAGGTTTATAAGACGAAACCAAACGCCGAAATGGCAATGTCGATGTTGAAAGCTTGCAAATAAGTTTTAACAGCGAATTCTTTGTAACCGGGGGGCGAAAGGCTTGATGTCTTTCGTCCCTTTTTGTTGCAGGCCGATTGGTCACGCTGTGGTTGACAGCCAAATGCCCTCCCCCTAAGGAGGCGTCCGTTGCCCTGATGGCGGAATTGGTAGACGCGCACGGTTCAGGTCCGTGTGCCGAAAGGCGTGGAGGTTCGAGTCCTCTTCAGGGCACCAAATCAAAATCCAGAGA
>JAYTSN010000351.1:0-23674 GCA_043745625.1 Aestuariivirga sp.
CTCGGTTGAAGAATTGGCCGAACTGATGGTGGGGCGGCGCGTGTTGTTGCATGTCAGTAAGGGCCAAGCAAAACCAGGCGAGGTGGTGCTGGAAGTTAAAAATCTTGTGTGGCGCGACCGCAAAGGGACACCGCGTGTTGACGGCGTTTCGTTTAGCGTGCGCAAAGGCGAGATTGTTGGCATAGCCGGCGTTTCAGGCAATGGGCAATCTGAACTGCTCGATGTGATTGCAGGCATTACCAAGCCAGCATCAGGCGAGGTTATTTTTGAAGGCAAAGAAATTGGCCATTTGGGCGATCCGCGTTATGTGCGCCAAGAAGGATTGGCGCATGTGCCAGAAGACCGCCAACACCGCGGGCTGATCACCTCATTTGAAGCGGCGGAATCTTCTATTCTTGGCTGGCACTATGACCAGTCGCTTGGCAAAGGTTTTCGGTTGAACCGCGATGCCGTGATTGCGCGTTCGACGAAAGAAATGGCAGATTTTGATGTGCGCCCGGCCAATCCACTTTTAAAAAGTTCAAAATTTTCAGGTGGCAATCAGCAAAAACTTATTCTGGCGCGTGAAATTGACCGCGATCCAGATCTGCTTATTGTGGGCCAGCCAACACGCGGTGTTGATATTGGAGCGATCGAATTCATCCACAAACGTCTCATTGCGCTGCGTGACCAGGGCAAGGCGATTTTGTTGGTGTCAGTGGAACTTGATGAGATTCGTTCTTTATCAGACCGGATCCTCGTCATGTTTGCGGGAAAAATTATGGGCGAACGTGATGCATCGGCGGACGAACGTGAGATCGGATTGCTCATGGCTGGTGTTACAAAGGACGCAGCATGAACCGGGGCGGCGAACTTCCACGTTGGGTTGATATTGGATTGATCCCGCTACTGAACCTTGTCATCGCACTTTTTGTGGCTGGTCTTGTTGTCCTTATCATCGGTGAAAATCCGTTTCAAGCTTTAGGGATTATGCTCAATGGCGCTGTGGGTTCGCTCAAGGGCTGGAGCTATATGTTTTATTATGCCACCAATTTTATTTTCACCGGGTTGGCCGTGGCCGTGGCATTTCACGCTGGTCTTTTTAATATTGGGGGTGAAGGCCAAGCCTATATTGCAGGATTGGGTGCGGCATTTGTTGGGCTCGGTCTGGAATTTTTACCGTGGTGGATGGTTATTCCGCTTGCAACACTTGCATGTTTTTTGGTTGGTGCATTGTGGGCATGGATCCCTGGCTATCTACAAGCCAAGCGCGGCAGTCACATCGTCATCACCACCATTATGTTTAACTACATCGCTTCAAGCCTGATTGGTTATATCATCATCTATTGGTTACGCCCCCTAGGCTCTATGGCAACACAAAGCCGAGCTATTAATGGCGCCTATATTCTGAACTTCCGCGAAATGGGCAAAATGTTTTTTGGACTTAAGTTGCCCAGCACGCCGCTTAATCCAGTTGTGTTTCTGGCTCTGGCTGCGGCTTGGGGTGTTTGGTATTTGCTCTGGCGCACCAAGCTTGGATATGAAATTCGCGCTGTGGGTGCCAACACGGAAGCGGCGATTTATGCTGGCATTAAGCCAGACCGTATCATCATGATCACTATGGCGATTTCGGGCGGGCTCGCAGGGTTGCTTGCGGCCAATGAGATTTTGGGCGTGCAACATTTATTGCTGTTAGAGTTTGTGCAGGGTGCAGGCTTTGTGGGAATTGCTGTGGCGCTTATGGGCCGCTCGCATCCCGTTGGAATTGTGCTGGCTGCATTGTTATTTGGACTCCTCTACCAAGGAGGGACTGAGCTTTCATTTGCGATCCCCAAAATTTCACGGGATATGATTGTGGTCATTCAAGGGTTGGTGATTTTATTTATGGGTGCGCTGGAGCAAACCTTCCGGCCTTATTTATCGGCATATTTTTTTAAGGCGGAGGATTGATCATGGATTTTTCCTTGGCGCCTGAAATTCTTGCCTCGACCATTCGCATGGCTGTGCCTTTGATACTTGCTTGCCTCGCGGGGCTTTGGTCTGAACGATCGGGCATTGTTGATATTGGTTTGGAAGGCAAAATGCTGGCGGCGGCTTTTGCAGCAGCCACGGGAGCTGCCGTATTCCACTCGGCGTGGATTGGTTTATTTTTCGCGTTGCTGGTTTCAGTTTGCGTGGCGCTGATCCATGGTTATGCATCAATCACCCAGCGCGGCAACCAGGTGGTATCTGGTGTGGCCATCAACATGCTGGCGGCTGGGCTTGCTGTTGTTTTGGGTAACACATGGTTCAAAGAGGGTGGGCGCACCCCGGCACTTGATCCAGATACGCGCTTTATGCCGATTGATTTTCCCGGTGTTGCAGCACTCGCCAATGTGCCGATTATTGGCGGGCTTACAAAAATTATTTTTGGCCATTCAATACTGACTTATCTGGCATTGATTTTAGTGCCCCTGACGGCTTGGGCCTTGGCTAAAACCCGTTTTGGTTTGCGCCTTCGTGCTGTAGGTGAAAATCCGCAGGCCGTCGACACGGCGGGTATATCCGTTTCCAAGCTGCGTTATGAAGCGGTTATCATTGCGGGGCTTTTGTGTGGGGTGGCTGGTGCTTATATCTCAACTTCGCTATCGGCCAGTTTCGTGCGCGACATGACAGCAGGGCGCGGCTTTATGGCTTTGGCGGCTTTGATATTCGCCAATTGGCGCGCCTGGCCAGCTTTGGGAGCGTGTTTGCTGTTTGGATTTTTGCAGGCCATCGGCAATTTTATGCAAGGTGCACATTTGGGAAGTTTCATTATCCCCGTGCAGTTCTTTAATGCGCTGCCCTATATCATGACGGTGATTTTGCTTGCTGGATTTATCGGAAAATCCATTCCACCCAAGGCATCGGGCATTCCTTATACAAAGGACAGATAGATGAAAGATTTGGTCGACGCTGCAATTGCCGCACGTGCAAAAGCGCATGTGCCCTATTCAAAATTTTATGTGGGCGCTGCCATGCGCGACGAAAGGGGCCGCGTGTTCAGCGGCTGCAATATTGAAAACGCAGCCTATCCTCAAGGATGGTGCGCTGAACCCACAGCCATTTCCCATCTCATTATGGCAGGCGGCAAGCAGATCACTGAAGTTGTGGTGATGGGCAATGGCGATACGCTGTGTACGCCTTGCGGCGGCTGCCGGCAGAAGATCCGTGAATTTGCAAATGCTGATGTGAGGATTCATTGCTGCACTGAAGAGGGCAAGCTCATTCGCACATTTACGTTGGAAGAACTATTGCCGTTTTCATTTGGGCCGGAGAATTTACTGTAATATACGTATATTGCGGAAATTGCGGAAATTGCGGAATTGGTGTATTATTTTGTAATGAATTACCAAAGTAAACAAAGACGGGTTTTCTCGACAGCCGATCTCTCGCGCAAAATCGGAGATGTAACTCATGCTGCAAGCAGCGCACCCATAACAATTACGCATCACAACAAGCCGCGCTATGTGATGATGAGCGTCGAAGATTTTGAACGCATCAATCCGCAGAAATCTTATAGTTTGGAAAATTTACCTGAAAATGTGGCTGATATGTTGCTGGAATCAATTGATGATTTTCTAAGTGGCAAGACGCCGTATGAAGAATGAAAGATTACGCCAAGGAGATATCGTCGCATATTCCTACCGATGGAATCATGAATCTTTAGACAAAATTGAAAATTCCAAAGTCAGACCAGCATGTATCGCGCTATTCATGAAAGGGAAAAAGGGACAAAATCTTGTTGCTTTGCTGGCAATCAGCGACCAACCGCATAAAGACAAAGCTATGATTATGGAATTAAAAGAGAAAGATCTGATTGCCGTAGGACTTTCAACTCGAAGACGTTCTTACATTCAACTTTCTGAGATGAACATTGACGAAGTTGAAAATAGCTTTTCATTTATTGTAACCGCGAAGAAATTTGGGCGTCTTCCGGAATCAACTCTCAGAACCCTCCTCGAAAAGTTGGGGGTTCAACTTAAGGCAAAGAATATTGCTCTCATTCATCGAGGTCGAAATGGATAAACTTCTCGTTCGCCTTTCCCATCACACCCCCAAAACCGCCATCATTCTCGGTTCCAGCCTTGGTGCATTTGCTGATTCAGTTGAGAATGCCATTCGGATTCCCTACCGCGATCTGGAAGGCTTTCCGGTTCCAACAATCTCAGGCCATGCTGGTGAAGTTATCGTGGGAACTGTGGGTGGCAAAGAGATAGCGGTGCTGGCGGGGCGTGCACATGCTTATGAAAGCGGCAATGCGGCTGTGATGCGGCCAGCCATTGAAGCGCTTAAAAATGCTGGCATCGAAAATCTGATCCTCACCAATGCAGCAGGCTCGCTTGATCCTGCCATGCGCCCTGGTTCCATCATGTTGATTGAAGATCACATCAACCAATCGGGCATGAACCCTTTGATCGGCATGCATGGAGATGAAAATTTTGTGCCCATGACCAATGCTTATGATCCGGGTTTGCGTGCCAAGATCATTGCGGCCGCGGAATCCGAAAAACTAGCGCTTCATAGGGGCGCTTATGTTTGGTATTCTGGCCCTTCCTTTGAAACGCCAGCCGAAATTAAAATGTTCCGCATGATTGGGGGCACGGCGGTTGGCATGTCGACTGCGCCTGAAACTATTTTGGCGCGGCGTTACGGCCTGAAGGTGGCTGGATTATCAGTGATTACAAATTTGGCTGCTGGCATTGAAGGGGCATCGCCCAGTCATGCTGAAACCAAATCCGAAGGCGCCAAGGCGTCGGCGCGCATGGGCCAATTGCTCACGCGCTTTTTCACGGATTTATAAATGCTGCCGCAAGAAATTATCCGCAAGAAACGCGATGGCGCGCCGCTCACCAGAGATGAGGTACGTGAATTCATCAGTGGGCTGACCAAAGGGTCGATCTCTGAGGGCCAGGTGGCGGCCTTTGCGATGGCTGTGTTTTTTAAAGGCATGAGCGCTGAAGAAGCCGTTGGACTTACGTTGGCCATGCGCGATTCAGGCACGGTGCTCAAATGGGATATGCCGGGGCCAGTGGTTGATAAACATTCCACGGGTGGCATTGGCGATAATATCTCGCTGATGTTAGCGCCAATGCTTGCGGCGTGCGGCTGTTATGTGCCGATGATTTCAGGGCGCGGGCTCGGCCATACGGGCGGGACACTCGATAAACTGGATTCGATTCCGGGTTACATAACTCAGCCTGATCTTGCACTCTTCCGCAATGTGGTGCGCGAGGCAGGCTGCGCCATTATCGGGCAGACTGCTGATCTGGCACCTGCCGATAAGCGGCTCTATGGCATTCGGGATGTGACGGCCACGGTTGAATCTGTGCCGCTGATCACCGCTTCAATCTTGTCCAAAAAACTGGCCGCTGGTTTGCAGCATCTTGTGATGGATGTAAAAACAGGTTCTGGCGCATTCATGGCCAAGCGTGAAGACGCCGTGACACTGGCAAAAAGTTTAGTGAGTGTTGCCAATGGGGCTGGCCTCAAAACGACTGCACTGATCACCGACATGGATGAACCGCTGGCACCGGCTGCGGGCAATGCGCTTGAAGTTTTGCATGCGGTTGAGTTTCTCAAAGGCCGATTGATCAACAAGCGTGTTGAAGCAATCACACTGGCGCTGGGTGCTGAACTTTTGTTGAGCGCTGGCATTGCCTCAACGCTCGAAGATGGCACTCAAAAACTTAGCGGCACAATCACGTCTGGTCTTGCCGCAGAGCATTTCGCCAAAATGACGGCGTTGCTTGGCGGGCCTAAAGACTTTATGGAGCGGCCTGATCATTATATGAAACCAGCCAAAATCATCCGCCCGGTTTATGCTGACGATGAGGGTGCTGTTTGTAAAATTGAAACGCGTCAATTGGGTTTGGCCGTGATTGAGCTTGGCGGCGGCAGGTTACGCGCCGATGATAAAATTGATCATGCGGTGGGTCTTGGCAATCTGCTCGGTAAAAATTTCCGCGCTGATATGAATATGCCGCTGTGCATGATCCATGCGCAAGACGTTGCCAGTTTTGATCGTGCTGCTTCCATTGTCAAAGCGGCTTATACCGTCGGCGATGTTGTGATAGAAACGTCGCCCGTGATTGAGCGTATCACGGCATGACGAGGGCGTTTCTTTTTGTGATGGATTCAGTTGGCATCGGCGGAGCGCCTGATGCCGCAAAGTTTGGTGATGAAGGTTCCAACACGCTTGGCCACATCGCTGATCACATGAAACTTAAAATTCCGAATTTAATTTCGTTGGGCATTGCAAAAGCGCTGCACGCAGCGAGTGGTTCGGCGCATGGGCTTGACGCAAATGCTCTCGTCAAAGGTGGTTGGGGATATGCCACTGAAATTTCTCAAGGCAAGGATACCATCACCGGGCACTGGGAAATGGGTGGCATTCCTCTCAATTTCAAATGGGGCTATTTCCCATTGACCACTCCGGCATTTCCCCAAAGTTTGATGGATGAAATTATCACCCGCGCTAAACTGCCGGGTCTGCTCTGCATGGCCCATGCTTCGGGCACGCAAGTGATTGAAGATTTTGGCGCGGAACATTTGAGCACGGGTAAGCCCATCATCTATACCAGTGCTGATAGTGTTATTCAAATCGCCGCGCATGAAACGTTTTTTGGTTTGCAGCGGCTTTATGATGTTTGCAAAATTACGCGTGAGCTAACTTACGCAATGAACATCGGCCGGGTGATTGCACGACCATTTTTAGGCGAAAGCGCAAGCACATTTGCGCGCACTGGCAACCGAAAAGATTATGCCATCACACCGCCAACGCCGAGCTTACTCAAAGTGCTGAACGATGCGGGGCGTGATGTGGTTTCGGTGGGCAAGATCGGCGACATTTATGCGCATGTGGGCACCGGGCGCGAGTTGAAGGTTTCGGGCAACCCGGCCCTGATGCAAACCACATTGGACGCCATGGACAGTGTGAAAGACGGCGGGTTCCTGATGACCAATTTTGTCGATTTTGACACCAATTATGGCCACCGCCGCGATCCCTCTGGATATGGCAAAGAGCTTGAATGGTTTGACGCGCAGTTGCCAAAGGTGTTTGCCAAGTTGCGCAAAGATGATTTGCTCATCATCACTGCTGATCATGGTAATGACCCAACTTGGCATGGAACGGATCACACTCGTGAATGCATTCCGATATTGTGTAATCAAAAGGCTGAAATTGGAAAACGGACAAGTTTTTCAGATATTGGGCAAAGCGTTGCCAAGTGGCTGGATGCACCTGCGTTAGTGGCGGGGATTTCGTTCACATGACCTCATCCCGCCCCTGCTACAGGGGAGAACGGTAAGAGGGAGGGCTGGTTACTCGGCCCGCTTTAACACCGCTTGCAACACATCCTTAACACCGATGGCACCAGCGAAGGTGCTGTCGTCGTTAAAGAGTGCCACGGGTGCGGTTTCGGATTTATGCATGGCGAGCATTACGGTTTTGAGGGGTGTGCCGGGTGTTGCCCAGAATACAGGCTTGGAACCCGGATTGTAATTTTTTTCGGCTTCGGCGCATGATACCCAGTTGGCCATCACACCATCACGCTCGACCACCGTCACCTTATTATCCTTGCCGAGTTTAAAACGCGTGGTTTTACGGCGATCCAGCCAGATCCAACCACCTTTATCTTTTGCCAGTTCGTGCACACTGCGCATCACATTCCACGCGGTGAGAACGGAAAGTGGATTTACGTTGGCGATAAATTCACTCACATAGGCATTGGCGGGGCGCAGCACGATGTCTTCAGGGCGGCCAGATTGCACAATGCGGCCCCCTTCCATGATGGTGATGGTGTTGCCAATTTTCAAAGCTTCTTCGAGATCGTGGCTGACGAAGATGATGGTCTTCTGGAGTTTCTTTTGCAGTTGCAGAAGTTCATCTTGCAGCTTGGTGCGGATCAAAGGATCAAGTGCTGAGAACGGTTCATCCATCAGCAGAATTGGCGCCTCAGTGGCAAAGGCGCGAGCAAGGCCCACGCGCTGTTGCATGCCGCCTGAAAGTTCATGGGCATATTTGCCAGCCCACTGGTCAAGCCCCACGAGTTTTAACTGCGCATCCACTTTGGTTTTGCGCGTGGCTTCGTCCATGCCTGCAAGCTCTAAACCAAAGCCCACATTCTGCGCCACCGTGCGCCATGGCAACAGAGCAAATTGCTGAAACACCATGGCCACTTGGCCCTGACGGATGTGGCGCAAAGTTGCTTCATCACATGTAACGACATCGACCATCTTGTCGCCGTCACGCACCAACACATTTCCGCGTGTAACTTTGTTAAGGCCGTTGACGGCGCGCAGCAAAGTGGATTTTCCTGAGCCCGAAAGGCCCATCAGAACGCTGATCTCGCCTTCCTTCACTGTGAGGTTAGCGCCTGCGCAACCCAACACCACGCCTGTTTTAGCGAGTATCGTCGAGCGATCATCACCCTTGTCCAACATGGCTTGAGCTGTGCTGATATCCTTGCCAAATAGAATATCGACGTTTTTAAATTCAACAACAGCAGTCATGATTTGGCTCCCGTCGTCACCTTGCACATGCGGTCGAGGATGATGGCCAAGACCACGATTGCGAGGCCTGCTTCAATGCCCAGCGGAATATTGAGTGAATTGAGCGCACGCACAACAGGCGAGCCCAGACCATTGGCGCCAATCAAAGCGGCAATCACCACCATGGAAAGCGAAAGCATGATGCACTGCGTCAGTCCTGCCATGATGGTGGGTAGTGCCGAGGGTAATTCGACTTTCCACAATAATTGCCGCTTGGTTGCACCAAAGGCTTCGCCTGCTTCAATGAGTGGCCTTGGCACCGATGTGATGCCAAGATAAGTGAGACGAATAGGTGCAGGTGCTGCAAAGACGATAGTAACGATCAAGCCCGGTGCCACACCCAAGCCAAACATGATGATGACGGGGATTAAATAAACAAAGGTTGGCAGGGTTTGCATAAGATCAAGCACGGGGAGCAAGAACCGATAAACACGTGGGTTATGCGCCGCCCAAATACCGACTGGGACACCGATGGCCATTGACGCACCGGCAGCCGAAACCACCAAAACAACCGTATCAATCATGCCCTTCCACAGGCCTTGATTGAGAATGAACAACAAGCCGAGTGCTACGCCCAGCGCGAGCTTCCATGATTTTTGCAGATACCAAGCCAAAGCGGCAATCGCGATGATGATCACAAGGGGCGGAAACCACAATAGTACCGCAGACAGCGTTTCGAGAAACCAGGTGAGCCCTGAGGAGATGGCATTAAAGAACCCTCTGAAATTTGTTGTCAAAAAACCAAAGAATGCCTTGCCCCATGGGCCAACTGGGATTCTGTTGTCCGTGATGTATTTGACGAGTTGTTCCATGGCGGTGAGTTTCCCAATGAGTTCCCTGACATTAGTGGCTAGGGTTATCGCATGTGGCAACCGAAAAGCCCTCATCCCCCTTCGGGACCTTCTCCCATTTGCCAAGAGGCAAACGGGCGAAGGCGATAATTGCTAAGTTCGGTGCTTCCCATCATTAGCCTTCGCCCGTTTCGCGAAGCGCAATGGGAGAAGGTGCCGACAGGCGGATGAGGGCCCCTTTGGTTGCCAATTACGATTCCCCCTCCCCACAAGGGGAGGGGGAAGACTTCAGCTTAGAGACCTAAGCCTTTTTTAACTGCATCAAGGGCTGGGCCTGAGCCATCAAATGTGGTCACGTCTTTGAGCCAGCCATCAAGTGCAGCTGGGTTAGCTTTGATCCAAGCAATTGAAGCTGCTTTTGGATCAGCGCCCTTGTTCATGATGTCGCCCATAATGCTGTTTTCCATATCCATCGTGAATTTATAGTTGGTCAGCATTTTGCCCAAGTTCGGGCATTCTTTCATAAAGCCCTGCCGCACTGTTGTATAAACTGTGGCACCGCCGAAGTTTGGTCCAAACAAAGCATCGCCGCCGGTCAGGTATTGAATCTTGAAATTGGCATTCATCGGATGGGGGGCCCAGCCCAAGAACACGATGTCTTTCTTTTCGCCGGTCAGCTTGGCCACTTGGGCCAGCATGCCAGCTTCAGAACTTTCAACCAACTCCCAACTTTCAAGACCAAATTTCGCTTCTTTGAACATATCCAAGATGTGGCGGTTGCCGTCATTGCCGGGTTCGATGCCATAAATCTTGCCGCCCAATTTATCTTTAAACTTTGCGATGTCGGCAAAATCATGAAGGCCTGCATCGTAAAGTTCCTGGTTTACCGCAAGGGTATATTTTGCACCTTCCAGATTTGCAGTCACTTGTTCAACTGACTTGTCGTCGAGATAAGCGCGGATGTCACCTTCCATTGAGGGCATCCAATTGCCGGTGAAAAGATCGATGTCTTTGCTCTTCATCGAAGCAAAAGTAACAGGCACGGCAAGCTGCTTGATGTCGCCCTTATAGCCCATCTGCTCAACGATAGCAGCGGTCATCGCAGTGGTTGCTGTAATGTCGGTCCAGCCAACATCTGACATGCGCAGCGTTTTGCAGGATTCTGCATCACCAGCAGAAGCAGCGATTGCCATGGAAAGCAAGCTTGCGCCAAAGGCAAAGCCTGCGATAAGTGTCTTCATTGAAGTGGTCATGTGTTTCTCCCTATGTGACTTAACACCAGTAAACTGCTTTGCAGCGACTGCGTCAACTTAATGAATGCAGATATTCATTCAATTTTCGGCGATTTAGTGCTGGCGAACGACACCATGGTTCATGTATTGGTCAACCATAACAAAGCACGAGGAAAAACTATGAAACCAGTTAAATGGGGCATTATCTCCACCGCCGATATCGGTATGAAAAAAGTAACCCCGGGTATGATGAAATCATCAGAGTTGGAAGTGGTGGCTATTGCCTCACGCAGCTTGAAACATGCCAAGGCCGCCGCAGCAGAACTCGGCATCGCCAAAGCTTATGGTTCTTATGAAGAGATGCTGGCTGATCCTGAAATTGAAGCGGTTTACAACCCGCTGCCCAATCATTTGCATGTGCCTTTAACATTGCTTGCTGCAAAACATGGCAAGCATGTTTTGTGTGAAAAACCGATTGCAATCACTGCCAAGGAAGCAACCCAGCTGCGCAAAGCTGAAAAGAAAGTGCTGATCGCTGAAGCCTTCATGGTGCGCCATAATCCACAATGGATAGATGCGCGTGCGCGGGTGAAGGCTGGCGAGATTGGCGAGGTTAAAGTCATCCAGTGTTTGTTCAGCTATATGAACCGCGATCCAAAAAATGTGCGCAACATGGCGGATATCGGTGGCGGCGGCATGCTCGATATTGGCTGTTATCCAATCACTATTGCCCGCTATATTTTTGGGTCAGAGCCTTTGCGCGTGACATCAACAATCGACCGCGATCCAAAATTCAAGACTGACCGCATTGCTGGTGGCCTTGCTGATTTTGGCAAGGGGCGACATTTGTCGTTTTCGATTTCAACGCAGCTTGCACCTTATCAACGCGTGCATATTCTGGGCACCAAAGGCCGCATTGAAATTGAAATTCCATTTAACGCGCCGCCTGATGTGCCAAACAAAGTGTTCATCCAAGGTATGGAAATGAACGAGGGCCAATGGCTGGCTTATCCGATTGCTGATCAATACCAACTGCAAGCCGAAGCCTTCAGCCGCGCGGTCCGCGCCAAGAAAAAACCCGCTTGGGGTGTTGAAGATGCCATTTGCAATATGAAAATAATCGATGCGATGTTTAAAGCTGAAAAATCTAAGAAGTGGGAGAAGGTGTAAGTTCTTCTGGCGCTTGTGCAAATCTTTACCCTTCTCCCGTCGGGAGAAGGTCCCGCAGGGGGATGAGGGCCGCAGCGAAGCGAGGACAACACGCGCTCGGAATCTAATATGAAAAGGCCTGACTCGTGTTACTGCGGCGAAGACGCCGCAGCCCTCATCCGCCCTACGGGCACCTTCCCTCCACGGGGGAAGGGTGAATTATTCCAGATGCGATTGCCTCGCGCGTTGCGGCAGAAGACGTTTACGTCCGATTATAAACATCTTCATATCTCACAATATCATCCTCACCCAAATAATCGCCAAGCTGCACTTCGATAATCTCGACATCGCCCTGATGCAGATTCTCTAAACGGTGCTTGGCCCCAAGCGGAACATCAACAGATTGCCCGCGTGTCATGGTCATCACTTGTTCGCCCACTGTTACTGTGGCGGTGCCTGCAACCACCGTCCAATGTTCGCTGCGGTGTTTGTGGCTTTGCAATGAAAGCCTGCCGCCTTCAATGGCAACGAGCCGTTTTACTTTAAATCCCGGCTTTTCGTCGAGAACATGAAATGAACCCCAAGGGCGGTTTTCGCTATACATCCAGTTTACTTTCATTTTTAGCAGCCCAAAATTGGCTTATAATGGGCAATTGACGTTTCGTTTCAGGCCCCGTATAAGCCCGCCATCACAAAAGGTGTAGGGCCTTCTTAACATGCTGTTCAGGCAGCTGGTATTAAGGGTTTTCGCCATCGACGTTTATTTTATCAGGAATTATTATGGCCAATACATCATCTGCCAAAAAAGCCACACGCGCTTCGGCCCGTCGTGCAGAAGTAAACCAAGCCCGCACCAGCCGCATTCGTTCGATTGTGCGTAAGGTCGAAGAAGCCATCACTGGTGGCAAAAAGCAAGATGCTGAAGCAGCTCTTGCCGTTGCAACACCAGAAGTGATGCGCGGTGCCCAGAAGGGCATCATGCACAAAAATGCAGCTTCGCGCAAAGTTTCGCGCCTGACACTGCGCGTTCGGGCCATGAACGCTTAACTCCACCGAGATCTATTCAGGTAGAATGAATTTGGAAACCGTCTGATTTATCAGGCGGTTTTTTCTTATCCAGAGACGGATCAAGTTGAACATGAAATATCTAATAAAATCATAGACTTATAAATTTTGTGGCTTTTTTGAGTGCAAATGTCTTGAGACAGTCGTAAATCTGTTGCCTTGATTCAAGGTTTTTTTGATTTGCATATCGTTCATTAGGTTTTTCAACAGCTATTAATTAATAGTTTTGAATCAGCACTTTAACCGCAATTTTTAATGTTTCCAATTTCTGTCAAGCTGCAAAATGACTGCTCCGTGTACGGAGAGTCCAATGAATCCGTTTGCCTTAATTGAGCTCAACCCGTTACCGTGTTTTTAAGTTGACGGTCTGGCTCGCAAGGTTCGACAAGATCAATACAGGGTGGTTGTTGTGTTTGATTATAATTCGGCACTAACGACTTGAGTTTCAAACATTTTCGGCCTGTGCCGTTGGGGCAGCACAGCAAATGAGAGTTGGATTGTGAACAATAGTATGTGCGTGTGTAAGGCGCGTTTTTAAAAGTCACGAACAACAAAATTTAATTTTCCTGAAACAGCAGCATTCAACACGAAGCCCGTGTGGAACCATGCACTGCTGTGTTTAGGGGCGAACAGAACAGGATGCGACAATAATGAATTCTCTTTCGGTTAAGGCGGTTGCTGCTTTGAACACGCACAACACATTAAAAGAACAGTGGCAACGCGTGGCCATGCGCATTCGCGCTGAACTCGGCGATGATCTTTATACAAGTTGGTTTGCGCGCATGGATGCTGAGGAATTGACTGAGACGCAATTGACGGTTTCAGTGCCAACACGGTTTTTGCGCAGTTGGATTGAAAGCCATTACGTGTCAAAGCTGACCAAGATTGCTGCTGCGGAATTTGCAGGTTTGGAAACTGTGGTGGTGCGCGTGCGCATTCAAGGCGAAGCTTCGCGCGCTGCTAATGCTGCACTTGCAGAAACCGCACGCGCATCAGCCCCGCAACCAGAGCGCAACAGTGCTGTTGCCCAACAAATTCAAAGCTTCTTGCAAGCTGAACGCGGTTCAACGCTGGATGAGAATCAAACGTTTGATAGCTTTATCGTAGGCCCCTCAAACCAATTGGCCCATGCCGCAGCAATGCGCGTGGCCAATGCCATCACGGGTTCAGTGCTCACATTCAATCCGCTGTTTATCCATTCATCAGCCGGTCTTGGCAAAACGCATTTGCTCAATGCCATTGCTGCCCGGGTGCGCCAAAACCAGCCAACCCGCAAAGTGTTGATGCTGACGGCGGAACGCTTCATGTATGGCTTCATCCACGCCATCCGCCAGCGCGATACATTGGCATTCAAAGATCAGTTCCAGTCGGTTGATGTGTTGCTGATTGATGATTTTCAGTTTTTGCAAGGCAAAGCCATTCAACAAGAATTCTGCCATGCGTTTAACTCGCTGGTTGATTCAAAGCGCCAAGTTGTCGTTGCAGCTGACGTTCCTCCAGCACAGCTCGACACGATTGATCAACGCATGCGTTCGCGTCTCATGGGCGGCTTGGTCATTGATATTGAATCACCTGATCTCGATCAACGGCGCAAGATTGTTGATGTGCGCCATGCCGGCATGGTCAAGGGCGATCATGCTTCAGCAATCAGTGGCGAAGTTTTAGAACTCATTGCCAACCGCATCACGGGTGGTGGGCGCGAGCTTGAAGGCGCCCTCAACCGGGTGATTGCATATCAGCAATTTAATAAATCGCCGATCACGCTTGATCTTGCTTCCATGGTGCTGCGCGATGCTGCGGGAACTGCTGATTTGGGCCGCATCAAGATTGATGACATTCTGAAAGTTGTGGGCCGCCACTATAATGTTGGCCGCACAGATTTGCTGTCGCCACGCCGCGCCCGCGCTGTGGTGGTGCCACGCCAAATCGGCATGTATCTGGCCAAGAAATTGACGGCCCGTTCACTGCCAGAAATTGGTCGCAGGTTTGGTGGCCGCGATCACTCCACTGTGCTTCATGCAGTGCGCAAAATTGACGAGCAAATGAAAGCAGATGACAAATTGGCGCGCGAAGTGGCAATGCTCATCAGACTTGTAGAACAAGCTTAAATCTAGCTTGTGGAACAAGCGCGGAAACCCTTGAATTTCGTTTGGCAAACAGCCATTGTCTTGATCCCACGAGATCAACCCGAACTTTGACGGAATCGTCAAAGTTCGGAAGCGTTGATCGTAAATAATAACACAGGGCGATTTTGATTTTTCCATGGAAAGTCAAAACGCTCTGGGATTGAGGAATAGAGTTTTGCCATGCGCGTAACCATTGAGAGATCGAGTTTTTTGAAAGCCCTAAATCACGTTCAAAGCGTGGTGGAACGGCGCAACACAATTCCGATCCTGTCAAACGTATTGGTTCACGCTGCCAAGGGTGCTGTGAAACTTACAGCCACTGATCTTGACATCGAGATTGTTGAAAGCGTTGCAGCTGATGTGTTGCGCGAAGGCTCAGTTACGGTTCCAGCTCACATACTTTATGACATTGTGCGCAAGCTTCCTGATGGGGCACAGCTCGAACTTGAACAAGGGCCTGATTCAGGGCGTATTTCTATTGTCGCTGGCCGTTCGCGCTTTGCGCTGCAAGCCTTGCCGCCCGAAGATTTTCCCGATCTGTCGAGCGGTGAATTTGGCAACACATTCTCACTGCCCACGAAGGACTTGAAATTCCTGATTGAGCGTACGCGCTTTGCCATCTCCACCGAAGAGACGCGCTATTATTTGAACGGTATTTATCTGCATGAGGTTTCAGCTGGCGGTCACTTGCGCGCTGTGGCCACTGACGGTCACCGCCTGGCGCAAGCACAACTTGATCTGCCAGAAGGTGCCAAGGGCATGCCCGGCATCATCGTGCCGCGTAAAACCGTGGTTGAAATTGTAAAGCTTATGGAAGGCGAGGACGGCGAGGTGGAAGTCTCACTGTCCTCCGCAAAAATCCGCTTTCATGTTGGCAAGCTGGTATTGACGTCAAAACTCATTGACGGCACGTTTCCTGATTATGAGCGGGTTATTCCGCGCAACAATGATAAATTCTTGGACGCTGATACCAAGACATTCGCTGAGGCTGTTGACCGCGTTTCAACGATCTCGTTTGAGAAGAGCCGTGCTGTAAAACTCAATATCTCGGCGGGCAAATTGACGCTGACCGTCAACAATCCAGACTCCGGTTCAGCCGAAGAAGAAATCCCCGTCACTTATGACCGCGATCCCATCGAGATTGGCTTTAATTCGCGTTACTTAATGGATGTGGCTGCCCAGGTTTCCGCTTCCACCATGCGTTTTGAATTCAACGATTCAGGTTCTCCCACCGTCATCAAAGATCCTGATGATGCCAAGTCGCTTTATGTGCTCATGCCGATGCGGGTGTGATAAAGTTCGTGGCCGAACTTGCACTATAGAATCAACCGCCTCACCCTCTCTGACTTTCGCAATTATCCATCTTTGCGCATTGAAACGTCGCGGCCACTCGTTGCCCTCACAGGCCAGAATGGGGCTGGCAAAACCAATGTGCTGGAAGCGCTTTCTCTGCTCGTTCCTGGCCGTGGACTGAGAGGTTCTGCTTTCAACGTTATCGCAAGATTAAATGGCTCTGGCTCTTGGGGCGTTGCCGCTGATATTAAAACACCTGAAGACGAATTTAAAATCGGTACCAGCTTTGAAGGCGACCCAACCTCCGAAGACGGCGGCAATACAGGCCGCAATGCCATGGTTGACGGCGAAGTTCAACGTTCGTCTGGTGTGCTCACCAATTATCTCAAAATGCTATGGCTCACGCCCGCGATGGATAGATTATTTGCTGGCCCTGCGTCCGACCGGCGTCGTTTCTTCGACCGCCTCGTGGCCGCATTTGATGCCCACCATGGTGCGCGCGTTTCGGCTTTCGAAAAACTCATGCGCGAGCGTAATTTTCTCCTTCAAGACCCACGCTGCGATTACGTGTGGCTCACCTCTATTGAGCGGCAAATGTCCGAACACGCAATTGCCATCGCCAGCGCCCGAAATGCCGCCGCAAGCACACTTCAAAGGCATTTTGCAGCACGTGCCGAAGCCAGCCCTTTCCCATGGGGAATCCTGCAGCTTGTGGGCGATATTGAGCAGCTTTCCGCCCATATTCCAGCCGTGCAAGCTGAAGAAGAATATGCTAAGATTCTGCACGATTCGCGTAATGTGGACCGTGCCCAACAGCGCACTTTAAAAGGCCCTCACAGAACTGATTTTGCAGTCACGCATGGCCCCAAAAATGCCGCTGCGGAAATCTGTTCCACAGGTGAGCAAAAGGCCTTGTTGATCGGTTTGATTTTGGCGCAGGCGCGCAGTGTGAAAGAATTAGTGGGGGCCGCCCCCATTTTGCTTCTCGATGAAGTGACAGCGCATCTTGATGCGTTTAGGCGGCGCGGTTTGTTTGAAGCTCTAACCGAGCTTGGTGTGCAGGCCTGGATGACGGGCACGGATGAAAATTTGTTTCATGAGGCGGGTGCGCATTCAGCGCTCTACCGTGTGGAACATGGATCGATATTGGAAGTGAAACAATGACCGACGAAGAAAAGAACGAGACCGAAAAAAAGGCCGAAGAAAAGCGCGCTGAGGCAATTGCCGATTATGGCGCAGACTCGATTAAAATTCTCAAAGGTCTTGATGCCGTGCGTAAGCGCCCTGGCATGTATATCGGTGATACGGATGATGGCTCAGGCCTGCATCACATGGCCTATGAAGTCATCGATAATGGCATTGACGAGGCCCTTGCCGGTCATGCCACCCATGTTACATTGGCGCTCAATGCGGATGGCTCGGTTACCATCACAGATAATGGTCGCGGCATTCCAACTGACATCAAACAAGATGATGACGTAGAGCCCAAACGTTCGGCTGCAGAAATCGTAATGACCGAGCTCCACGCAGGCGGAAAGTTTGACCAGAATTCTTATAAGGTTTCGGGCGGTCTTCACGGCGTGGGCGTTTCGGTGGTGAACGCTTTATCTGTTAAACTTGAACTCACCATTCACCGCAATGGCAAAACCCATTACATGAGTTTCACCCACGGCGTTCCCGATGCGCCTCTCAAAGTGATTGGTGATTCACAAGGCAAGCGCGGCACCGAAGTCACCTTCCTGCCGTCGACTGAAACTTTCACCAAAACTGAATTTGATTTCGCCACATTGGAGCACCGCCTGCGCGAGCTCGCCTTCCTCAATTCCGGCGTGCGCATCTTGATCACCGATAAGCGTCATGTAGAGCCGCATGTGGTTGAGCTGTACTATGAAGGCGGCATTGTTGAGTTTGTAAAATATCTCGACCGCACCAAGCAGGGTTTGATTTCCAAACCAATCATGATTTCAGGCGAGCGTGACGGCATCACCATGGAATGCGCCTTGTGGTGGAACGATAGTTATCATGAAGGCGTGTTCTGCTTTACCAATAATATTCCACAACGCGATGGCGGCACGCATCTGGCAGGCTTCCGCGGCGGCCTCACGCGCATCATCAACACCTATGCTACTGAAAGCGGCATTGCAAAGCGCGAAAAAGTGGCCATCACTGGTGACGACGCGCGTGAAGGATTAACCTGCGTGCTTTCAGTCAAAGTGCCCGATCCAAAATTCTCATCACAAACCAAAGATAAACTCGTTTCCTCCGAAGTCCGTCCCGTGGTTGAAGGTTTGATCAACGAGCAATTGGGTGCGTGGTTTGAGGAACACCCGGCCGATGCCAAAACCATTGTCGGCAAAGTCTGCGAAGCTGCGGCAGCGCGTGAAGCCGCGCGCAAGGCCCGCGAACTCACACGCCGCAAGGGCGCTCTTGATATGTCATCGCTGCCCGGCAAATTGGCTGATTGCCAAGAGCGTGACCCGGCTTTGTGTGAACTCTTCATCGTGGAAGGCGACTCTGCTGGTGGCTCTGCCAAACAAGCCCGCAACCGTGAAAACCAAGCGGTGCTACCTCTGCGCGGTAAAATCTTAAACGTAGAACGCGCGCGTTTTGACCGGATGTTGGGCTCTGCCGAAATTGGCACGTTGATTACCGCTTTGGGTACAGGCATTGGCCGCGAAGAATTCAACGCTGATAAACTGCGTTATCACAAAATCATCATCATGACTGACGCAGACGTCGATGGTGCGCATATCAGAACCTTGTTGCTCACGTTCTTCTACCGCCAGATGCGTGAAGTGGTTGATCGTGGCCACCTCTATATCGCCCAGCCGCCGCTTTATAAAATCAAGCGCGGTTCGTCTGAGCAATACTTGAAAGACAACAAGGAGCTCGAAGCCAATCTGGTGGATGTGGGCTTAGAGGGCGTAACACTGGCTCTGGCTGGTGGTGATGAGAGAATCGGTACTGATCTTCGAGTGATCGTGGAAGAAGCACTCGCCATCCGCAGCATGATTGAAGCACTGCATTCGCGTTATCCTGGTTACATCGTCGAGCAAGTGGCCATCGCTGGCGTCCTCAATCCTGAAGTCATGTCATCGCATGAAAACGCCGCTCAGGCTGCCGCCTATATCGCCAAGCGCCTTGATGCCGTGTCGGAAGAAACTGAGCGTAATTGGCAAGGCAGTGTGGCCTCTGATGGCGGGTTGTTGTTTGAGCGCACACTTCGTGGCGTGAAAGAAAGCTGGCACATTGATGGCAAGTTGATCGCCAGCCAAGATGCCCTGCGCCTCGATAAAAAAACCGCGCACTTGCAAGAAATCTACGCCCGCACCGCCAAACTGCGCCGCAAAGATTCCGAAACTGCAGTGTATGGCCCATTATCTTTGCTCGAAAGCATCTTCATCGCGGGCCGCAAAGGTGTTTCGATGCAGCGTTACAAAGGCCTCGGCGAAATGAACCCCGACCAGTTGTGGGAGACGACACTTGATCCCAATGCTCGCTCATTGTTGCGCGTGCGCGTGGCCGAGATGGACGACGCCGATAATTTGTTCTCGAAACTGATGGGCGACGTGGTCGAACCACGGCGTGATTTCATCAGAGACAACGCGCTGAATGTGGCGAATTTGGATGTGTAGTTTCGCGGCATCCGCCCTCGCCCGTTTGCGTCTTTGCAAATGGGAGAGGGTCCCGACAGGGGGGTGAGGGCCTCTAGCCACGAGTTGGAACGTTTAAGCTTGTTGAACAAGGAGGCCCTCTCCTGCCTGCAAGGGCAGGCTGTCTCTCCGGCAAGCGGAGAGACTTAAGGACGAACGGCAACCCATCCAAGTATCTCCGCTTGCCGGAGAGACAGACTTGCGCAAGCAAGTCAGGAGAGGGCCTTTAAATTTCAACCTCCACCAAAAACGTTGTCTTCATTCGCCTTGCAAGACTTGTTTATCGGGGAGGCCCATTTCTGGAGACTAGACATATCTAGCACCCTCACCGTACGGTGTCAAGGCTTTTTTAGTATTTATAGGATTTTTATTTTGGGGCGCGTTTTGCCAAGATCCGTTGCAGCGTTCTGCGGTGCATATTCAATCGCCTTGCGGTTTCAGACACATTGCGGTTGCAGAGTTCGAACACGCGCTGGATATGTTCCCAGCGCACTCTGTCAGCAGACATCGGATTATCAGGCAGGGCGTTGCGGTTTTCGGTGTCGCCTGTCAATGCGCCATAAACGGCGTCGGCATCGGCGGGTTTGGCCAGATAGTCGATAGCACCCAGTTTGACGGCGGTGACAGCCGTGGCAATATTGCCGTAGCCGGTGAGCACCACCACGCGGGCTTCCGGTCGTTTGGCGTGGAGCGCTTCGATCACGTCAAGGCCATTGCCGTCGGTCAATCGTAAATCGACCACAGCATAATTGGGTGCGTCCTTTTTAACTTCGGCGATACCATCGGCCACCGTGCCAGCCAGGCGCACGGTGAAACCGCGGGTTTCCATGGCCCGGCCAAGCCTGGTCAGGAAGGGATTGTCGTCGTCAACAAGGAGGAGGTTTTTTTCAATAATTTCTGTCATGATGATGTTACGTTGTGCGGCGGCTACCAGTTCACGTCAAGCATTTTTGCCAACATCAACAATACTGCGGGGCCAGGTGATCTGGATCATCGCACCCTTGGCTGGATACTTACGGTTGGCCAAGGCCACAACAGCGCCGGAACGTTCGAGCAAAGTTTTGGCGATGAATAATCCAAGCCCCATGCCCTCATGCTGGCCTTCTTCCTTCGCGGCCTTCTCACCATAGCCTGGCCTTGTGGTGACAAAGGGATCGCCGAGGCGGTCAAAAATGTCTTGATCAAAACCTGGCCCATCATCAGCAACGGTTAATATAATTTGGTTTAAATTCCACCGGGCTTTTACCTCAACGGCACTGACGGCAAAGTCGAATGCGTTCTCCAACAAGTTCCCCAAACCATAGGTGATTGCTGGGTTGCGGCGAAAAACAGGCTCTGGCGTTGATGATTTTGTATCTGGCGCTGCATCAATCAAAATTTTAACCTCTGACCCACGCAGCGGTGCCACCATATCTTCGATCATGGCTTGAAGGGTGACTTGCTGATACATGTCGTCGGATAGTTGTTCTGGCACAGCTAAGCGGCCCAAAATATCGCGGCATCGTGCAGCTTGGGAAATCAGCAAATCAATATCTTCCGTATGCGGAGAATTTTTTGGAAATTCGCGTTTGAGCTCCCTGGCCACCAAGGCAATCGTGGCCAGCGGCGTTCCCAACTCATGAGCGGCAGCTGCGGCCAAACCATCGAGCGCTGATAATCTTTGCTCACGCGCTAAAACAATTTCAGTGGCTGATAAAGCTGATGACATGAGCCTTGCTTCCTCTGCAATGCGCCTTGCATAAATTGCAGAGAACACCGTGCCGCAAACCAATGCTGCCCACATACCGCCCACATAAGTTGGAGGCAGACTTAAGGCATTGGCATCAGACCATGGCAACGGCTTATGAAAGAAAGCTAGTATTGTTGAACAGACAAATGCGAGCGACGCCAAACTGAGGGTCCAAGTCAAAGGCAAGGAAGTAGCTGAAATCGTGACGGGCACTAAAAATAGGAACGCAAACGGGTTTTCCAATCCGCCCGTTAAATAAAGCAGAATGGCCAATTGGATGATGTCATAGCCGAGCAATAAACCAGCAGGACGTGCTGCCAAGCGTTGTCCGCTGCGCCAGCGCAAAGTAAGAAATACATTTAACCATGCGCTCAGAGCGATCATGGCCAAGCACAGGCCAATTGGCAGTTTGAAACCTAGGACATATTGAACGCCCAACACGGCAGCAGATTGGCCAATGACTGCCAGCCAGCGCAAACGCACTAAAGTGCGCAGGCGCAACAGCCCGTGTTGGTCATTTGGATAGATCAGCGAGAGGCTCTGGGTCATCATGTAACTTCCATATAGATCGAAATCATCTATGCTCCAATCCTGATGTCAGATTCAAATTTCTTACCCTCCCGCCCCAAATTGATCGCGGCCGCGATAATGATTATAGCGGCTTTCGCACTTGCTGCCTTGGCGCTCACGCAATGGCCAACCAAAGGCCCCATGGGTTCGGGCACGGCTTTAATAGGTGGGCCGTTTACAATGCTCAATCAAAAGGGCGAGACGGTTACGGAAAAGAATTTTGAAGGCCATTTCACAATTTACTTCTTCGGCTACACATTCTGCCCCGATGTGTGCCCCACAGAACTTCAGGTTTTAACGGCAGCACTTGGAGAGCTGGGGCCGGATGCCGCAAAAATAACGCCAGTGTTTGTGTCTGTTGACCCTGAGCGCGACACGCCAAAAATCATCGGTGAATATGTGGCAAATTTTGACCCGCGATTCGTCGGCCTGACTGGAACGCCAGAGCAGTTGGCTCATATGGCGCGGGTGTTTCATGTTTATTATAAAAAAATAGCAGATGAAAAAGATGCCCAAAATTATGGCATGGATCACCCCTCCATCCTGTACCTCATGGGGCCAGATGGAAAATTTGCCAAACACTTCCCATATAGTACTGACGCAAAGAAATTGGCTTTGGAACTCAAATCAGTGCTAGAAGGTTAAAGTGGCTAACGGGGGTTATCCCATTCTTGTTGGTTTATTAACGAGCATGTTTGATGCTTGAAGGATGTTTGGACAAATTATGCTTTATCCAATTTATGAAATGAACCACGCCGCTATGGCGCCTATGCGTTTTTTGGCCGACGCTGGTTTGGCCTTTTGGGGCAATCAACTTAATCCGCTTGCACATACGTCGTTGGGCCGCAGTGCCACGGCATCGCTGCAAATGTTTGAGCGTGCAACGCGCCGCTATGAAAGACCAGAATTTGAAATCAGTTCGACGCAGATGGGTGGCAAGCAAGTTGCCGTGTGCGAAGAAATTGTTTGGCAAATGCCGTTTTGCAAACTGATCAACTTCAAGAAAGATATGCCCGCAAAGTCCAAGCCACAAACAAAGCTTCTTATGGTGGCGCCCATGTCTGGCCATTATGCCACGCTGCTCAAAGGCACCGTGCAGGAAATGTTGCCGGATTATGATGTCTATGTGACCGACTGGAATGATGCCCGTGAAGTGCCACTTGCTGCGGGTCCGTTTGATCTTGATGACTACGCTGATACTTTAATTGCGATGATGCATCATTTGAATTCGCGTGTTCATATTGTGGCCGTGTGTCAACCTTCAGTTCCGGTGATGGCAGCCGTTGCGTTGATGAGCGCGGCCAATGATCCGTTGGTGCCGTTGTCCATGGTGTTGATGGGCGGCCCCATAGATACCAGTCGCAATCCGACAGCCGTTAACAAGCTCGCCCAGGAAAAGGGTTCGAAGTGGCTCCAAGATAATATGATCATGCATGTGACCCGTGGTCATGCTGGACGTGGCCGTGAAGTTTATCCGGGCTTTATGCAACTTGGCAGTTTTCTGGCGATGAATGCT
>JAYTSN010000352.1:0-3180 GCA_043745625.1 Aestuariivirga sp.
AGGGGTAGCGGGCAAGGGTTGATTGGGCCGTATGGGGCTGGCAGGGGCCTTAAGATTGATTTCAATTTTAGGTTTCAATTGATTGCTTGGGGTACGTCATGATTGTGGGGCTTTGGGATGGCAACATCATTGCCAGTGTCGTTGAAGGTAACGGAACCAATTGGCAGTAGAGAAGTTAGAAAAATAATAGGATCGTTCAGAGTTGGCCACGCTACAAAATTGCAACATGGCCAAAAAATTATTTCTTGGATCCACTCTTGTGATCAGGACGCTGAGTCAAGGCTGCGCCTGCCAAAGATTTAATCTCTTTGTTAGTTAGCGATCCGGGGTTCTGCAAACCCTTTGCCGCTATTGATCCAACTTTACTTCCGGTCTTTTCGTTATTTGCCATATTTGTATTCCTTTTAAATATTCATTTGGGATGAAAATGGTGTGCGAAACTAACCGCCCACCAACTTTGTCAAGCAGCGTTCTTCTTCAATGCTACATCGTAGCTGCCTTTATGAATCTTGCCGGTATTGACCTCAGAAATGCGGCCACCATTCACATCAAAGTGAGCAGCTATCCGACTCTGGATTATTCCTGCATGAATCATTTTATGAACTTCTACAGCTTCTTCAAACGTGAGCTCTTTGCTCACGCGGGGGTATCGCGACATAATGTCGATCCTTTTAAAAAGACCGACCTGGGGCTTGACATTGTGATTCTCTCGGGGGAATGTCCCGTTCGTGATCACAATTCCCGACCCCAAATCGGTCGGTTACTTCAAACAAGCCGGGAACGCTCGTAACGTTCTCGGCTTTCCTTTTGGCAGAATCACCAAAAGTAAACTAGGATTCCATATTTATGGCTTCGAGTTCAAGCATTTTAACACTTTGTTAATAAAATATTTTCGGCACAAAGATTGCTTGATACGCTTTAATCTGCCGGATGCACGCGCTTCTTGATCTCTTCGCCATTCTCCCGCTCTGCGACGGCAATATCAAACTGGCCTTGCAGGTCCAGCCAGAATTGGGGGCCGTTGCCCAAGTAGCGACCGAGGCGGGGCGCAGTGTCAGCGGAGATGGAGCGCCTTGCATTCAGAATATCTGTGATGCGGCCTGAGGGCACGCCGAGATTTATTGCGAGGCGGTTGGCGCTTAAATCTCGTGCTGTCATTTCGCGGCGCAGGAAACGTCCGGGGTGGATGGTGTCATGATTTAACTCATACTCGATTTGTTATTGAGACGAAAGTCGGGATGAGGGATGTATTGGTGATGGTTCGAATTCCCCATCCTTTCTGCTGCGCCGACTGTCAACCATTTTAGTATCATGTCTATCGCACGTGGCAGGCTCCCCCTCAGTCCTTCGGACAGCTCCCCCACCAAGTTGGGGGAGCGTGATGTAGGCTTAACCTGCCCCTCCTGTCTGCTCCTTAAGTCGGCAGAGCTGTCGCATATGGCAGTCAAAGAGCCCTCATCCGGCCTTCGGCCACCTTCTCCCATTTGCCAAGAGGCAAACGGAGAGAAGGCGATAATCAATCAGTTCGGACTATGCTTCATGAGCCTTCGCCCGCGCGCGTAGCGAAGTGGGAGAAGGTCCCGAAGGGGATGAGGGCTCTCTTTCTCGCTACATGCGATTGCCCTGCTGTATAGTGGAATGACAGGCTTGCCCCGCGCACCCTTCTGCGCTATAGCGCGGCGATCTTGAGGTCGGGAGGTTTCTCCCCGGATATCACTGGGGTGGGTTCTGCTCATCCTGAATTGTTTTAAGCGTTTGTTTGCTTTGCGGTGCCTCTAAGCTGTGAACTGATGTTTGGAATGCCTTTAACCGCTGCATTAGCAGCCTCGCGTTTTTGAGCTTGAGTGGCTAAGCCCTCCGCCGCGACGCAAGAAGGAAATACCCATATGGCAAAATCTGCCGTTTCGATGACCCCTACACTTGAAGATTTTGAATCACTGCTGGCCGAGAGCTATCTCGACCGACCCGTGAATGAGAACACTGTCGTTAAAGGCAAGGTTTTGGCGATTGAGAATGATTTTGTGATCATTGACGTTGGCCTGAAGACTGAAGGCAAAGTTCCGCTGAAGGAATTTGCAATGCCAGGCAAAGAATCCGATATTAAAGTTGGCAGCACAGTTGATGTTTATCTTGAGCGCATTGAAAACGCTTTGGGCGAAGCTGTTCTCTCGCGCGATAAAGCCAAGCGCGAAGAAGCTTGGACACGTCTTGAAGAAATGACCACCAAGGCTGAGCGCGTTGATGGCGTGATCTTTGGCCGCGTTAAAGGCGGCTTTACAGTTGATCTGGGCGGCGCTGTTGCGTTCCTTCCCGGTTCACAAGTTGACGTTCGCCCAATCCGCGATGTGGGCCCATTGATGCATGTGTCGCAACCTTTCGTGATTTTGAAGATGGACCGCCGCCGTGGCAACATCGTTGTTTCGCGCCGCGCTGTTATGGAGGAAACCCGTGCTGAGCAACGCTCTGAACTGGTTGGTAACTTGGTTGAAGGTCAAGTGGTTGATGGTGTGGTTAAGAACATCACGGATTACGGCGCGTTCGTTGATCTCGGTGGTATTGACGGCCTCTTGCACGTTACTGACATTGCATGGAAACGTGTGAACCATCCTTCGGATGTTTTGACCGTTGGCCAAACTGTTAAAGTGCAGATCGTTCGTATCAATCCAGAAACACAGCGCATTTCACTTGGCATGAAGCAATTGGATAAGGATCCATGGGAAATCGTTGCTGAGAAATTTGCTGTTGGCTCCAAGGTTAAAGGCAAAGTAACGAACATCACGGATTACGGCGCATTTGTTGAATTGGAAGACGGCATTGAAGGCCTCGTTCACGTTTCAGAAATGAGCTGGACCAAGAAAAACGTTCACCCAGGCAAGATCCTTTCCACATCGGAAATGGTTGAAGTGCAGGTTTTGGAAATAGATACAGCCAAGCGCCGCATTTCGCTGGGCTTGAAGCAAGTTCAAAACAACCCATGGGAAACATTCGCTTCGAAATATCCTAAGGGCACCGTGCTTGAAGGCGAAGTCAAGAACATGACTGAGTTTGGTTTGTTCGTTGGCTTGGACGGCGATGTGGACGGCATGGTTCACTTGTCTGATCTCGATTGGAAGCGTCCTGGCGAAGAAGCCATCAAGGATTACAAAAAGGGCGATATGGTGAAAGCCGTTGTTCTTGATG
>JAYTSN010000353.1:0-3173 GCA_043745625.1 Aestuariivirga sp.
ATGCCCTCAATCATCGACGCATGATTGCCCGCATCTGACAGCACCACACAATTGGGGAAGGCTTGCGCCAAAGTCGAAAGCGTTGTCCAATTCGACATATAGCCCGAGTTAAACAACAAGGCTGCTTCCTTGCCATGCAGATCCGCAAGCTCGGCCTCCAACTCCACATGATAATGATTGGTGCCTGAAATATTGCGGGTGCCACCTGCCCCAGCGCCGGCCTTATCCAGAGCTTCATGCATGGCGGCCAGCACTTTTGGATGCTGGCCCATGCCCAAATAATCATTCGAGCACCAGATCGTTACATCTTTCAACTGGCCATTAATGTGCCGTTTGGCCTTGGGGAACGCCCCCGCCTGCCGCTCCAAATCCATAAACACCCGGTAACGCCCTTCCTTGCGGAGTGCGTCTAGTTGGAGTGAAAATTGGTCGTCGAAACTATTCACCTGCAATCTCCGATAATATGGCCGCATTATCGGCCAAATAACGCTACAACGAAACGGACAAAACCGCGCAGCTTCATTCTCGCTGGCGAAGAAACTCTAATGCGTTATATATGCAAAAATCTCAATCTGGAAATGACAATGGCGGCCAACATCAATTTTCATGACTTAAGCAAACTGAGCACAACCCAGCGGCAGAAATTGTGCACGCGCACCGAAGCTGATCTCACTGATTTCGAAGCTAAAGTAAAACCCATTCTAAAAGCTGTGGAGGGTGAAGGCGACGTGGCTTTGGCCCGCTTTGCCCGCGAATTTGATAAAGCCCCCGTTGAAGCCAGCGCTATTGCCGCAACCAAAGCAGATTTTGACGCAGCTGAAAAATCCTTAATGCCAGACGTTCGTGAGGCACTGGAGTTTGCGGCCAAAAATATTCGTAAATTCCACGAAGATCAAAAGCCGGAAGAAATGTGGCTTCATGAAATTAGCTCCGGATCTTTCGCAGGTGACCGCACAACGCCAATTCCGTCAGTTGCCTGCTATGTGCCGCGCGGCAAGGGCGCGTTTCCGTCTGCGGCTTTAATGCTCACCATCCCTGCCCGTGTAGCGGGTGTGGAAGATGTCATCATCATAACGCCGCCTGGCCCCAACGGCAAAATTGACGATGCTACTTTGGTTGCAGCCAGCATGGCTGGCGTGACCCAAGTTTACAAAGCGGGTGGCGCACAAGGCATTGCGGCAGTGGCCTATGGCACGCAGACTATTCCAAAAGTATCAAAGGTTGTTGGCCCCGGCAGTCCATGGGTTGCAGCTGCAAAGCGGTTGGTGTCTCATCTGATAGAAACAGGTTCACCAGCAGGCCCAAGCGAAGTTATTGTGCTTGCTGATCCCACATCAAATGGCAAACTTGCTGCACTTGATCTTCTAATTGAGTGCGAACACGGATCAGATAGTTCCGGATACATTGTAACGTGGGATCGGCGGGTGGCAGAAGAAGCTTTGACCGCCCTGCCCGAGCTGATGAAAGAAATGAGCGCTCAACGGTCAGGATATGCAGGTGACGTATTGAGTGGCAATATCGGTGGCGTAGTTTTGGCCAAAGATGAGGCTGACGCAATTGCCTTCTGCAATGAATACGCACCAGAACATTTACAAATATTATCAAAAGAACCGTTTCAATATTTAGGCCGCCTTAAAAACGCAGGTGAAATTCTTCTCGGCGAACACACACCTTCCGTTCTTGGAAATTATGTCATCGGTGCAAACCATGTGCTTCCCACATCAGGCTGGGCACGCACCGCTTCGGCAATTTCAGTTTATGATTTTATGAAACGCACATCAATCGCTTATGTAACAGCGAAAGGTTATCCTGAACTTGCCAAACACGCTTCGGTGCTTGCAAAATACGAAGGCTTTGATGGCCACGCCAATGCCATTTCCGCTAGGCGTGACCAGTTTCTGAAAAAGTAATTAAGCAGTCGTAGGGACTTTCCATCCGGCCAAAAGTCCAGCGCTCAAGCCTGCTGCGTGTAGCATAATCGTGGCCACCGCGAACCCGACGCCATATTCAAATCCGGCGACATCATGCGGCATCTCGGCACCATGTGCAAAACCATGGAACACTGCAAAAAATCCGCATAGGCCCATTGCTAAGCTGAGGGAGGCTTTCCAACGCAGTGCAACGGCTGCGGAAAGTACGAGAATCGAAGCGACAATGCCTGTTTCAACAAAAGGCAATACGAAGCCATTGAAAGCCAAGGCGGCACCTGCAACCATCATGACAACGAAGCTTGAAGGAACGAGAAAAAGCGATCTGCCACCAAGCATAGCCGCGAACAACCCTACAGCGACCATCGTAATAATATGATCAATTCCGGTGAATGGATGGGTAAAGCCAAAAGCAAAACCAGCAGCGCCGTGCCCTGCATGGGCCTCGGCCAACCCTGTCATCGCAATCAATGCCGCTGCGCTTAAAAATATTTTCTGTTGCATCTGCCGCTCCTTTGCTCTTGCCCACTTGCTGTTGCATCAGTGGTGTTGAATTCCTTACCACGCTCAATGCCTACCGTAAAACCAAATCCGCCCACTAAAACAAAGAATGCGACTTACTTCAGATTTTCAAGCTGTGGAACATAACCTGGCGTGTCTGGCTTCATGAGAGGCTTATTTGGCAACGTATCCTGATCAACATCTGATACAAATTGTTTTTTGATTTCGTCTAATTGAATGCCTTTTTCATCAATCGCCAAAATTGAGACATGCAATGGAACGCCCTTCTTAATCCCCGTCAGCGCTTTACTCTCAAATTTAAAATCCAATGCGTTTGGGTTATTGGCAACCTCAATTCTTTGCGGGGCTGTTTCCCCTGGAATTTCAAACAAGGTTACAAATTTACTCCCCTCGTTCATGGGTGCCACACGCCTGATTACAACCACAATCGAAGCCTTCGAGTAACGATAATTAAATGTCAGTCCACAACCAATGAATTGCACATAACTCTGAGGTTTTTGATTATCGCCGCATCCAAAAAGAAAAAGCAAACTAAAAGCCAAGCTGATAAATTTCATTCCGCTTCACTTTCTCTTTCTGCACCAATTCCGGCCAGCCCTTCGGGCCTCAGGATCAAACACAATGTGATAATTCCAAATATTGCAACATCGCGGTAGGTGGTGCCAAACATGGTTGACCAACCAACTTCGAGAACGGCAAACACACAAGCACCAATAACCGCGC
>JAYTSN010000354.1:0-3163 GCA_043745625.1 Aestuariivirga sp.
CGGTATATTTAAGAATCCAGCAGAGCTGGATAGACGAAACCCTGAAACCACCCGTGCGGGTCAAGGGGAGGTCGCTTTCAAAGCCCAAATGAGGCGAGATTAAGGTTGCAAAAACGACTCTGTGACGCATTGTCGCAATCTGTGATAGGCAGACGTTAGCAGCGCACTTGGCGATTTGCCGCAAACTGTCTAAGAGCTGGCACATGAAATTTCTTGATGAATGCAAAATTTATGTCCGCGCCGGAGACGGTGGTGCTGGAGCTGTGTCGTTTCGCCGTGAAAAATTTATTGAATTCGGCGGGCCTGATGGTGGTGATGGTGGCACCGGCGGAGACGTATGGGTCGAAGCGCACAACGATCTCAACACCCTCATTGATTATCGCTACCAGCAACATTTCAAAGTTAGCACTGCGGGACACGGCATGGGCCGTCTTCGTGCAGGCAATTCCACTGAAGACATTATCCTCAAAGTTCCAACCGGAACTGAGATCTATGAAGAAGACCATGAAACCCTGATTGCTGATCTGCCAAAAGCCGGTGACCGCATCCGCATTGCCAAAGGCGGCAATGGTGGCTTTGGGAATCATTATTTCAAATCCGCCACCAATCGCAGCCCTTATAATGCCAACCCCGGCCAAATGGGCGAAGAGCGTTGGATTTGGTTGCGTCTCAAACTGATCGCAGACGCAGGCATCGTAGGTCTGCCCAATGCCGGCAAATCCACATTACTCTCTGTGGTTTCCGCCGCGCGCCCAAAAATCGCTGATTATCCTTTCACCACGCTACACCCTCAATTGGGTGTGGTGAAAGTGGGCACCAACTCATTCGTGCTCGCCGACATCCCGGGTCTCATCGAAGGTGCATCAGAAGGCGCAGGCCTCGGCACACGCTTTCTGGGCCATGTCGAACGCTGCGCTGTGTTGATCCATATGATTGATGCTACGGCTGATGATCTCGTGGATGCTTACAAAGTGATCCGCGCCGAGCTGAAAGCTTACTCACCGATTTTGGCCAAGAAACCTGAAATCATTGCCTTCAATAAAATTGATGCCATCGAGCCTAAAGAACTGGAGAAGAAGGTAAAGATCTTCGAAACCAAAATTAAAAAAACACCTTTGCTTCTCTCTGCCGCTACCCAGAAAAACACCGAGCAAGCCATGTTCGACCTTTGGGCCGTTATCAGTGGAAACCGCAAGCCAAAGCATGTGCCTGATCCAGTCGGGGTTACAACCGAGGGCTGGAAACCGTGACCTCGCGGTTAGCAAAAGCCAAACGCATCATCGTTAAAGTGGGTTCGGCATTACTCGTCGATCAAAAAACCGGAACCATCAAAGCCTCTTGGCTGTCTTCATTGGTTGACGATGTGGCCGATCTCAAAATTGCAGGCGCTGATGTGATCCTCGTCTCATCAGGCGCCATCGCCTTGGGCCGCCGCACGCTTGGATTACCCAAAGGCAAACTGAAACTCGACCAAAGCCAAGCCGCCGCAGCTGTAGGCCAAATCGCCCTCGCCCAAGCATGGTCAGAAGCATTGCGAACCAAAAACATAGTTGCCGCCCAAGTGCTGGTCACATTAACCGACACCGAAGAACGCCGCCGCTATCTCAATGCGAGGGCAACACTCACCACACTCCTCGCCCAAGGTGCCGTTCCCGTCATCAACGAAAACGACACGGTCGCAACCTCTGAAATTCGCTACGGCGATAACGACCGTCTCGCTGCCCGCGTCGCCTCCATGATGTCGGGTGATGTCCTTGTGCTGCTGTCTGACATTGACGGTCTCTATTCGGCACCCCCCAATCAAAAAGGCGCAACCTTCATTCCCGAACTGCGCGAGATTACGCCAGACGTCGAAGCCATGGCTGGCAAACCCATTTCAGGTGTGGGTTCAGGCGGCATGATCACCAAAATCGAAGCGGCCAAAATTGCTCTTTCCGCAGGTTGCAACATGGTTATTGCCTCAGGCCATGAAATGCACCCGCTCAAACGCATTTCCGAAAACGCCCGCTGCACATGGTTCGTGGCTGAAGCTTCCGTCATGCAATCGCGCAAACGCTGGATCGCCGGAACCTTGCAACCCACTGGAAAACTCTTTGTGGATGAAGGTGCCAAAACCGCATTGCTCAAAGGCAAAAGCTTGCTTCCCGCAGGCGTTAAAAAAGTTGAAGGCACATTCGCGCGAGGCGACACGGTCAGCATCGTGTTGATCGACGGCCCTGAACTGGCCCGTGGCTTGGTTGGTTTTGATGCTGCAGAAGCCAAACAAATCATTGGTCTTAAATCTGCCGATGTGCAAAAACTTTTAGGCACAGGCGACCGCGATGAAATGATCCACCGCGATAACCTTGTGATGATGGATAGAACATGAACGACGTAACTTTAAACATCGGCAAACAAGCCCGCACCGCCGCGCGCGCGCTTGCCCTTGCCTCAACGACACAAAAAAACGCAGCCCTTAAAGCAATGGCCAAACATATTCGCGCTCAAGCAGCCGCCATCCAAACCGCAAACGACAAAGACATCACAGCAGCCAAAACCAAAAACCTCAAATCCTCCTTCATTGACCGTCTCTCATTGAACGCAGCCCGCATCGAAGCAATGGCGCAAGGTTTGGACGACATCGCAGCCCTTGATGATCCTGTGGGCCGTGTCCAAGAAAAATGGAAGCGCCCCAATGGCATGGAAATATCGCGTGTCTCCGTCCCCATCGGTGTCATTGGTATCATCTATGAAAGCCGCCCCAACGTTACAGCCGACGCAGGCGGGCTTTGCTTGAAATCTGGTAACGCCGCCATTCTGCGCGGCGGGTCTGATGGTTTTGCCACATCGCAAGTGATCGTATCTGCACTTCAACAGGGTCTCTCAGAGTCAGAAATCGACCCCAACGCCATTCAAATGGTTCAAACCACCAGCCGCGATGCCGTGGGCGAAATGCTGAGCGGTCTGAACGGCACCATCGACCTGATCATTCCCCGTGGTGGCAAAAGCCTGGTGGCCCGCGTGCAGGAAAACGCGCGCGTACCGGTGTTTAGCCACTTGGAAGGCATCTGCCATGTTTATGTCGACAAGGCTGCTGATGTCGAAATGGCCAAAGCCATCGTGCTCAATTCCAAAATGCGCCGCACCGGCGTGTGTGGATCTGCCGAAACCATTCTGATCGACC
>JAYTSN010000355.1:0-23458 GCA_043745625.1 Aestuariivirga sp.
TTGCGCTTTGGCGCATGAGGCATTGGGTTGTCAGGGTTTTTAAACTGGGGATCATAATAAGATTGATCATAGATGCGGCGATGACGGCGATGGTTCATCTCTTTCATATATTTATCATACTGTTCTTGATTGAAGAGATCCTGCGCAAACGCATCTTGACCGTCATTGACGTCTTGTCCGTCGCCATAAACATCATAGCCGCCACCATTTTCAGGCGGCATTTCTTGCCACCAGAACAGGCGGCGCGCTTGGGCTTCGGGTGCGGCCATTGTTAGGCCAATCACGGTCGAAAACATTGCAGCTGCAAAAAGCTTCGTAAACATCCCCAGCACTCCAAATCTCTCGTTTCAACTCATACGCCAATCATAACATAAAAGCGGCATCATTACGGCAAATGAAATTAGGGCGGACAAGGTTAACCCTCATCCGCCCGCTTAATAGATTAATAAGCTGGATCAACCGAAATGATACGACCGCGGCTGCTCACTTGGATGTCGAACTGTTCGCCACGACGCCAAGCTTGGTAGCTATAGGTTGGCGCGGAGCAATCATCAGCTTCAACTCCGCGGAAACCTGCACGGCGAAGAATATTTGCACCACCTGAGCAGCTTACGCGTGAATAATCCGCGCCTTCAAAACGATGACGACGATGATGTGGGCGGTAGCCATAATCATCATCATAGGGATCTGCATCGTATACTGGCGCTGGAGGTGGGAAATAACCATCGTCTGAGTGATGGAAACGTGAACCGCCGCCAAAACCAATGCCAAAGACTATATCTGTTTCGGCTTTAGCAGGTGCTGAAGCAAGTGTTACCACTGTTGCCAGAGCGGCAGCAGCAATGAGTGATTTCTTTAACATGGCGAACTCCTAAAAATTTTAGCGTCTCGGTTGTGACAGCCCCCGATTGGCCATCTTCAAAATAGATTTAGACAGATGAAGTTGAATGAAACCGGAAGGTCTCGTTCATCTGGCGTTCATATTCGAGTTAGATCAACCTGAACATTGATGAAACCGTCAAAGTTCAGAAAAGTTGATCGAAAATACAAACTTAGGGCGATTTTGACTTTTCCATGAAAAGTCAAAACGCTCTAGGGGCTTGAAACCTGAAATCTGGTTCCCAAATCATGCTTCGTGGATGCCATATTGGGTCTACGAACGTAAAAGTCACTATTGCTTTAAGGAGAATATGACATGTTTGATTATACCCCACTTTACCGCTCTTCCGTTGGTTTTGACCGCCTTTTCCGCATGTTGGACGAGGCTGCCAGCGTTGAGCCTACCAGTTATCCACCTTATAATATTGAGCGCGTTGGTGATGATGAATACCGCATCACGATCGCGATTGCGGGCTTTGGCCCTCAGGATGTGAACATTGAAGCAAAAGGCAACACTCTGACTGTGAGCGGCAAGAAGGCCGATAAACAGCAGTCTGGCGAAGTTTTGCACCAGGGCATTGCGGCTCGTGGTTTTGAACGCCGCTTCCAGCTTGCTGATCATGTTGAAGTGAAAGGTGCTGATATGGACAATGGTTTATTGCACATTGCCCTAAAGCGTGAAGTGCCTGAGGCCTTAAAGCCACGCCAGATTCCGATTGGCAAGGGTGTTACACTGAAGGCGATTGATAATAGCAAAGCTGCTTAAGCTACACGCAAGGCGTTATCGAAAGATAGCGCCTTTATCTTATGACCGCCGCATCAGCCTTGGCAAAAGTGCTGATGATAATAATCAAAGCAGTAGACGCCACAACCACGCAGGCGCCAAACACTGCGCTCAATGAATAGTTTTGCGCTAGGAATCCCAACACCCAAGGCAACACAATTCGGGGCAAACCGCCGACCATCGAGACATAACCTAACGCAGCCGCGCGCGCTTCGGGTACTAATTTAGCGCTCAGGGCAAACAGACATGGGAACACGATTGAAAGACCTGCACCCACTGCGGCAAAGGCGATGACTGAAAGCCAAAAGCCCGGCGCAAAACTCAAAAGTCCCAAGCCCGCTATACCAAACGAGAGTGATGTGACCATGGTGCGTTGATCTCCAAATCGGGTGCGCAGGCCGTCTCCGGCAAACCGCATGGAACCGCTGCAAATGCCATAAAAAGCCAACCCTAGTCCTGAATATGCGGCCAGTTGAGGAGCGATTGATTCCAGCAATTGGCCAGCCCATTGGATGGAGGCCACTTCGCACGTTACGTTCAAACCTGCGGCTATGCCAATGAAGGTTAGAGTTTTGCGGGGTAGAACAACTTTCTTTGGGTTTTCCTGATGGCGCGCCACGGAACGATGCGGGATGGTTTTATAAACGGCATAAATTGCAAATGATATACATGGAATTGATACAATGCCTGCAGCCCACGGGCCATACCATGTTGAAACCAAACTGCTGCACAGCCCGCCAAACGCGATGCCATACATGGCGCTGCCGTGGAAGGAACTGAAGATGGGTTTGCCTACGTCTTGCTCGACGAAAGAAGCTTCCGCATTCATGAAAATGTCGGTCGTGCCCAAGATGAAACTGAAGATGATAACCGATAAGCCATAGCTGAAAGGCGAACCCACAATCAGAGTGTACCACAGTGACAGCAGCCCGAAGGGCAGCACCAGCAATAACATCGTGCGGTGATCGGCGTGGCGGTTCATAAAACCGCCGAGTGATAAAGCTATGATGTTTGCAAGCATGCCTAAGCCGCCCATGAAACCGAATGCTTCGCGCGATACTGCTGCTTGCTTGACGAGAACAGGAAACGACCCCGCATTGCTGCCGACCAATGTGCCAAAGGCAGCAAAGACGATCAGGATCGTAAGGCGGGGCGTTAGTTTCAGCACTGTTTAACCGCGGCCAACCAGTGGCATCTTCGTGGCCATCACAGTCATGTTTAGTACATTGGAGTCGAGCGGTAACGATGCCATGAAGACAACTGAACGCGCCACGTCTTCAACATCCATTGTAGGTTCCGGCATGATGGTGCCATTGGCTTGGGGCACGCCGCTGTTCATGCGCGCGGTCATATCGGATGCCGCATTGCCGATGTCGATCTGGCCGCAGGCGATGTCATATTTGCGGCCATCCAGTGAGGTCGATTTGGTCAGGCCAGTGATCGCGTGTTTGGTCGATGTGTAAGGAGATGAATTGGGCCTTGGCGCATGAGCCGAGATGGAACCATTATTGATGATGCGGCCACCCATGGGGGTTTGGGCTTTCATGATTTTGAAGGCTTGTTGAGTGCAGAGGAATGCACCTGTGAGATTGGTGTTCACCACGTTTTGCCATTGCTCGAAGCTTAAGTCTTCCAACATGATCGTTCCGGGTGCGCCAGTGCCTGCATTGTTGAACAACACATCAAGACGGCCGAATTTTTTATGAGTTGCTGCGAAAAGAGCGGCAACGGATTGAGGATCGGTGATGTCGGTTGCCACGCATAAGGTTTCGCCGGACATGATTGCGGCCACGGCTTGCAAAGCATCAGCGCGCCTGCCCGCCAATACTACGGCATAGCCGGATTTACCTAAAGCGATGGCACAAGCTTTGCCAATGCCTGATCCAGCACCCGTGACCAATGCTACTTTCATGAATTATCCTTTTGCGCGTTTCCAAGCTGAAACCAGACTATGGGCTGATTCACTTATTTTGGCCATGCTCATACCCGGCTTAAAAATGCTGGAGCCGATGCCAAAACCTGAGGCTCCTGCAACCAGCCACGCCCCCATGTTTTCAGGGGTGACGCCTCCGACGGCATAGATTTTCACGTTTTTCGGCAACACTGCTTTCCACGCTTTGATGGTCTGCGGGCTGGCCACTTCGGCAGGGAACAGTTTCAAATGCTTGGCTCCGGCGCGAATGGCTGTGAAGGCTTCAGTGGGCGTAAATACGCCTGGCAGCGGAACCATGCCCAATTCAACGGCGCGAGAAATTGTTGCTTCATTGCAATCGGGTGACACTGATATCTGGCCACCGTGGGCTTTCAATACATTTACATCCTGCACGGAAAGCACTGTGCCTGCGCCCACGATCATTTTTTCGGCAAAGGTTTTGGACAATTTTTCGATTGAGATAAAAGGCACTGGCGAGTTGAGCGGCACTTCGACCACGCGTATGCCAGCATCATAAAGTGTTTGTGAAACGGCGACCACTTCGTCTGGCGTTACACCGCGCAGGATGGCAACGATGCCGCAGACTTCTAATGCATCTTCAAGGTTCATCATATAATCCCTGCATGTTTGGCGATTAGCGTTTCGCCTTTGACGATGGATAGTGGATCTCCATAATCCACATCCAGACCTGCGATCCTCATGGCGCGCAAATAACGTATGCCAATATTGGGAGAGGCCAGTACGATATATTTGGCTGACCGATCATTACTCAATGTGGCGTGAGCCACTTCTGTGCCGATCACAATGCCTGAAAGATAGGACGAGAGTTGCTCGGGTTTCAGCGTTTCGAAAAGGCATAGGCTGCGCACTGAAAATAGAGAGTGCAACAATCCGGCAGGATCGGCAAAAGCTTTTTCTACACCTTGGTTGAAGGCTGATTCATCATCAGCGTCATATTTTATCAAACGACCCAGAATTGAATGGTTGCGCATGAGGGAGAATGTCTCGCCTGTAATATAAGTTGCGAAATTGATGATGCGGCCACCTTCGACATCAATCCACTTGCTGTGCGTGCCGGGGGTGACGAAGTGATGTGCGCCGCTATCCAAGCTGCCAAAAACCTGTACCTCTTCGCTGCGCATCACATCATGCCCGATGCTGGGGCTTTTGAGATGAAGGCCGGTAATGAAATGAATGACACGGCCGGAATTGGTTTTGTGTTGGTGAATGGCTTTTGCCAAATCTGCTGCACTTGCCGGGCAATCAACATAGGGGCGCTCAATCCAGCCCTGTCTTGATGTGATCATGCCTGATGCAATCACCGGTAATGATTTGTCCCAACTGCTGATGTGGCTTTCGAGCACGGTTTCAAACGCGCCATCCTTCACCGCCAGAATGCCTTCAGCATCGGCAAATTGCTTGATCACATTGCCCTCGCCGTCCACATGATAGGCCCGGAAGGATGTGGTGCCCCAATCGAGGGCGATAAAAGGTTTGGTCACAGTGCTTTGACACCACCCGGTTTGAAGGTTTGTTTCATGACTTTTAGCGGATTGCGCAGTGCTGCGCCAAAAGGCTTGGCTTGGATTTCAAACACGTCACCATCTTGGGTTTGGAAGCCATCGACAATGCTGAGGGTGGCGGTGCCGAAGAAATGGATGTGCACGTCGCCTGGTACACGGAAGCTATCATATTTGAAATGATGATATTCGAGATTGGCGATGGTGTGAGACATGTTGGCTTCACCCGTTAGGAATGGCTTTTGCCAAACGACTTCACCTTTGCGGAGAATTTTGCTGGTGCCTTCAATGCTGGCAGGGATTGCGCCTGACACCATTTCAGGGCCGATGGCGCAATGGCGCAATTTAGAATGGGCCAGCAGCAGATAATTTTGGCGTTCGGTGATGTGATCGGAATATTCATTGCCGATGGCAAAACCCAAACGAACGGGTTTGCCTTTTGCGTCGATCATATAGAGCCCTGCGAGTTCTGGTTCTTCTCCGCCATCCAATGCGAATGATGGTTTGGGCAATGCTCCACCTGGGGGGACGAGCCAGCGGCCGTCGCCTTTGTAAAACCATTCTGGTTGCACGCCTGCTTCACCCTTGGCGGGCTTGCCGCCTTCGAGGCCGGCTTTGAACATTTTGAGCGAGTCGGTGAGGGCTGCTTGGCCGCCTTCTAATTTTTGGTGCATCGAGTCACGCGCGGAGGCTGAGCCCAGATGGGTGAGGCCGGTGCCGGTGATGATGCAATGGGCGGCATCATCATGAGTGAGGGGTGGCAATATGCGCTTTTCCTTGAATGCCGCAGCGTAGTCTTCTGTCGTTGAGGTGGCCAAAGTTTGAGCTGTTGCATTGAGGGGCTTGCCATCTTTGAGCGCGCGGGTTGCCAGCAATGTCATCCGGTCAACGCTTTTCAACTTGATGATTTTATTGCCGCTGACAAGGCCTACGGCACGTTTGTTTTTGGCGTCGACAAATTGAATGAGATTCATTTTAACTCGCTCCCTGATTTGTCATACAATTAGCCACCGAAACGGTGTTTTGCAAAACCTTTTACATGTGGATCAAAGCAGAAGACGCCGCCTTGCAGTGGATAACGCTGCAAAACATCATCCGCCACATGGGCTTTTGAGGATGTCACATATAGCGTGTCGAGATTTGCTCCACCAAAGCAGACGCATGTTGGGCGCGAGGCCGGCATGTCGACGATCCGGTCAATGCGGCCTTTGGGATCGATTCGTAAGACACAAGAACCTTCCCAGCGCGCTGACCAGAGGAAGCCTTCGGCATCGACCGTCGCGCCGTCTGGGTGGCCGTGATCCTTCGTGTCGTTGTGAATGCGTCTGTTAGAGAGTTCGCCTGTGCTTAAATCAAAATCGAAGGCCCAAATGATTTGGGCGCGCGAGTCTGAGAAATAGAAAATCTTGTTATCGGGCGACCAGCAAGGTCCGTTGGAAACACCGACGTCACCTTGTATTTTAGTCGAGGTGCCGTCTCTTTCTACGCGGTATAGCGCGCCCGAATTTCGCGTGATCTTTAGGTCTTCGCCCTTGGGGCCGATGTTTTGTTGCATGGTACCAAACCAGAAGCGGCCCACTGCATCGGCCGCGCCATCATTGCCGCGATTGCCTTTGATGTTTTCGGGTTGAACAAATTCTGTGAGAGCGCCTGTGGCCGGATTGAAATGATAAAGCCCGGGTTCGCCACCCACCAACAACGTGCCATCTGGTTTCATGGCCATGGCCGTCAAGATCATATCAAATTGCCAACTGCGATGCGCACCTGTGGCTGGATCAAGCTTATGGATGCAGGAGGGCAGGGGAATATCCAGCCACCACAGAACTTGCTCCTTCTCATCCCACATACAGCCTTCGCCCAGGCGGTCATTTGATTTGGCGATGCAGGTGATGGGGGTGGGATGGCGCATGGCAATGAGATTATCCAAAGGTTTTAGATTAGATAGCCGAGAGTCATGGCTTTTTCAAAAAAACTTATGCCAGCCCCTTGAATATTAAATTTTTTTTGGTTACTAAATGGAGACGATCAGCGCCGGGCCCCTCTGGCGTAATGCTTACAGCATTGCGCGATGTCGAAGCTGATTTGAGCAACATCAAATCAGAGGGCAATCATGGCATTGATCGAAATTTTTACCACCAGTCAATTTCTTGGAACACCATTGTATTTTTGGTTTACCTTTGTGGCGGTGGTGGTGGCGCTGCTGGTTTTCGATCTCGGTGTGTTACACAAAAAGACAGGCGAAATCGCCGCAAAGGAAAGCTTCAAACTTTATGCTTTCTATGTCGTAATTGCCGCTGCATTTGGTGGATGGGTGTGGTGGGCCAGGGGCGCGCAGAGTGGGCTTGAGTTTTATACTGGGTATTTGATCGAACAATCCTTGGCGATGGATAATGTGTTTGTTATTGCCACAATATTTACTAACCTTGCAATCCCGCGTGTGTATCAACACAGGGTTTTGTTCTGGGGCATTTTGGGCGTGATTGTGTTTCGCGCGGTGTTGATTGGCGTTGGTGTAGCTCTTATCACGGCTTTCTCCTGGATACTCTTTTTGTTCGGTGCGTTTCTGGTTTTCACAGGCATTAATATGTTCCGCAAGCTAGACCATGTGCCCGATATGGAAAACAATTTTGCGTTGAAGTTGCTGCGAAAGCGGTTTCCGATCAGCAATGAATTGGATGGTGAAAAATTCATTACGAAGAAGATTGATACGGCAACTGGTAAACTTAGAACATATCTCACGCCGCTTATGGTCGCTTTGATCCTTGTTGAAATTATTGATTTGGTTTTTGCAGTCGATTCAGTGCCCGCTGTGTTTGCCGTCACGCAGGATCCGTTCATTGTTTATACCTCGAATATTTTTGCTATTTTGGGATTGCGTTCGCTTTATTTTGCTTTGGCCGCAGCCATTCATCGGTTCAAATATTTGCAAACTTCGTTGGCGACCATCCTTACGCTCGTAGGCCTAAAGATTTTCTTGGTGCCGATGGGTGTGAAAATTGATACCGCAATTTCACTATTTGTTACTGTTGCGATATTGACGGGTGGTATTTTATACTCACTCTGGAGAACCCGTAATGATGAGTCGGCACAACGCCGATGAAAAAACTTGAACAGGCTATTGAAGCGATAATTTTAGCGTCGCGCTGGCTGTTGGTGGTTTTCTACCTGGGACTAACGGCGGCGCTTGGCCTTTTTGCCATTTCGTTTGTGCGCAAGCTTTGGGAATATTTCAGCCGTGTGATGGAATTGGAAGAGACCGAAGCGATTTTGAAAATCTTGAGTTTAATTGATGCCAGCTTGGTGGCCAGCCTTGTGGTGATGGTGATTATTTCTGGTTATGAAAACTTCGTGAGCAAGTTTGATAACGCTGAAGAGGGCGAGCTTGCTTTTCTTGGTAAAATTGATGCAAGCTCATTGAAGATAAAAGTGGCATCGACGATTGTTCTTATTTCTTCAATTCATCTTTTGCAGATATTTCTCAATGCTGACAAATTTACCGACAGCAAAATCATGTGGCTCACCATTGTGCATATGGCTTTTGTGATTTCAGCTCTGTTGTTGGCCTATATTGACCAGGTTATGACTTTGACCAAAAAGGATAAGGGCAAGGAGTAGATCACATTGCCTAAAATATATTCGGGTGCGCTGACTACGACATGGGTTGATTTCTCAAAATCTTCGGTCAAATGGGTTGGTGGCATGTTGATATTGATGAATGAGCGTGTGGTCTTCAATTTTTCTCGCAACTATCATCAGCGCTATTGGTTTGCGCTTTATCGGTCGTAGGCAGTGCAACAGCGGTCTGAACGCTGACACCACATTCGAATTTTTCAGATAAGCTATCGGCTAATTCCCGCGCCTTGATATTTGCGTTGGGAAAAGCCCCTTCAACAACGGCCATATGGCAGGAATTGCCAGCTTCCATTCTGGTCACAACGAGCCACGTTTTCGTTTTAGCCGAGTCTTCAGGATCGTAAGACACTGTCCAGCGTTGAATGGCGGCGATAGGTTTGCCATTGCTTAAACGCCATTCAACGATGGGATTTACGCTGTTAAAACCACTAAAAGTTTGTTGAGCGGCGCAATGGGCTTTCGGCGATTTTCCAAATGCCACCACATCACGCAGATCACCTTCGGCGAAATAGATTTTTAAATCGCGATAGCCCTTGCAGAGCCATGAGCCACTATCGCCCTCGTCGGTGTTTCCTTGATCCAACTTCTTGCATTTGTCCAAATCATATTTTGTGTAAACGCTGGTGTTGGCGGCCAGGGCTAAACCCGGTGCAATCAAAAACAAAATAGCGGCAAGCAACTTGTTCATTGCATCAAGCTATTTCAAATGTCGCTGCAAGTCTACAGAGGTTTGGAGGCTGGTCATTTTGTATTGACCCGCTCTCCTATAACACGTCTTTCCCGCGAAGGCGGGAATCTCTGTTTTCAAGCCCGCAAAACGCAGATGCCCGCCTTCGCGGGCATGACGATTTTATGTAACGGATCAATCAAAAAAGACTGGAGTCTAGAAGAACAACTTTGGCCAATATTCTTGGATCAAGATTTCCAAAAATTGGAGACCGATGAATACAAATATCGGCGATATGTCCATTCCGCCCAAATCAGGCAATAGACGCCGAATAGGCCTGGAGACTGGCTCAGTTAAACTCAAAATTGTTCTATAAATTTGCCTGACTGTCTGGTTATTATTGTTGATGATGTTGAACTGGAAAAGCCAGCTCATGACGATCATCGCTATGAAGACCCATTTGTATAAGGATATCAGGGTGAGAATTAGCCATTCTAACGCGTGCATAACATTCTTTCATCTTTGTTTCCGATGAGATGTAATGCCGCGAGCGCAGACATGCAAGCCCAACAAACGACATATTATGTGGTACGACCAAACCGTTCATCAAAGGCATAACCCATGGCACGGATGGTGCGCACGGGGTCAGTCTCGCGGCCACGCGATAGTGATTTGCGCAAGCGACCTACATGCACATCAACTGTGCGCTCATCGACAAAGGCATCACGGCCCCAGACTGTATCGAGCAACTGGCTTCGTGAATAGACGCGGCCAGGGTTTTTCATCAGCTGTTCGAGAAGGCGAAACTCGGTTGGGGAAAGATTAATGTCGCGGACACCGCGGTTCACACGGCGGGTTTTGCGGTCGAGTACTAAGTCTCCCGCTTTCAATTGTTCGGCCACCGCATCGGGGTTTACACGGCGCAAAATTGTTTTGATGCGGGCTAAAAGTTCTGGAACGGAAAATGGTTTTACCAAATAATCATCGGCACCAGTGGCCAAGCCCCGCACGCGTTCAGCCTCTTCGCTTCTGGCGGTGAGCATGATGATTGGAATATCACGTGCTTCCGGTTTAGCGCGGATCAGGCGGCAAACTTCAATGCCGGAGATGCCTGGCAACATCCAATCGAGCAAAATCAAATCGGGTTTTTCCTCACCCACCAGATAAAGCGCATCTTCGCCTTGCGCAGAGTGGCGCACCTTGTAGCCTTCAGATTCTAAATTATACCGCAACAAAACTTGCAGCGGTTCTTCATCTTCGATGACGAGAATCGACGCGCTCATTTGAGATCCGATGTGGACATCATGGCTGTGATGTCTTTTTTCGGGCGATCTTCACCGATGGTTTTTCCGTGCACAAGGTAATAGGTGTTTTCAGCAATGTTGGTGGTATGATCGCCAATACGTTCCAGATTTTTTGCGCCAAACAACAAGTGGGTGCAGAGGCCGATGTTGCGCGGGTCTTCCATCATATAGGTGAGAAGCTCGCGGAATATGGAGTTATAAAGCGCATCCAAATCTTCGTCAGCACGCCACACGGCCAAGGCTTTTACGGCGTCACCGTGGCTATAGGCATCAAGGATGTTTTTGAGTTGCGCTTGTGCCATTTGGCCCATGCGGTTGAGGCCAGGGGAGAGCCTGCGTGGCAATGGCTCGTTAATGGCATGGGTGCGCTTGGCTGTATTTTTAGCGAGATCGCCGATACGCTCAATGTCACCGGCCACCCGAATTGCGACCATGATTTCGCGCAAATCCAGTGCCATGGGTTGGCGCTTGGCGATGGTGATGATCGCTCTTTCTTCAATCTGGCGTTCGAGTTGATCCAGCTTTTCATCACGCGCAATCACCAAGTCAGCAAGGGATACATCACGCTTGGTTAAAGCAATAATCGCATTGTGAAGTTGTTCTTCAGCCAGCCCACCCATTTCAGCGAGCATGGTTTTGAGCGACTGGATATCTAGGTCATAGGCTTTGGCGATGTGATCTGGCATTTTTGGCCTCCCGTTTTCAATTTAGCCGAAGCGGCCTGTGATATAATCTTGCGTGCGTTTATCTTGTGGATTGGTGAACATGATGTTGGTGTCGCCGGCTTCGACCAATGTTCCCAAGTGAAAAAATGCGGTAAGTTGCGAAACGCGCGCGGCTTGCTGCATCGAGTGGGTGACGATGACGATGCAATAAATTTGGCGCAATTCGTCGATCAATTCTTCGATGCGAGCCGTGGCAATTGGATCGAGTGCCGAACAAGGCTCATCCATTAAAATGACTTCAGGGTTCACAGCGATGGCCCTTGCGATGCAAAGGCGCTGCTGTTGACCGCCTGAAAGACTGGTGCCGGATGCGCTGAGGCGGTCTTTGACTTCTTCGAAAAGCCCCGCCTTTTTCAGGCTGTTTACAACCATTTCTTCCAAGTCAGTTTTGTTTTTGGCTAGCCCATGAATACGTGGGCCATAAGCTACGTTTTCGAAAATCGATTTCGGAAACGGATTTGGTTTTTGAAACACCATGCCGACATGTGAGCGCAGTTGGACCACATCAACGTCAGCATCATAGATGTTCTTATCGTCCATACGTATTTCACCGGTTAAACGGCAACCCTCAATGGTATCGTTCATGCGGTTGATCGAGCGCAGGAATGTGGACTTGCCGCAACCTGACGGGCCGATGAAAGCCGAGACTGCACGATCTGGAATTTCAATGGAGAGGTCTTTTATGGCGTATTTTTCGCCGTAACAAATACTGACCTTTCGCGCCGAGATGCGGGTTTTCTTCTCACCTACCACTTGTGGGTTTTTTGCGGTTGCTCTGGCTGTAGACATCTGGTTCATGATTTTTCCTACCAGCGACGCTCAAACTTGCGGCGCAAATAAATTGCAATGGCGTTTGCCACCATCAAAATGCCGATGAGGACCATGATGGCAGCCGAGGTTTTTGATTTGAACGCAAGTTCTGGCAAATCTGACCACAGAAAAATTTGAACTGGCAAAACAGTTGCCGAATCCGTTGGACTGGCGGGCACGTCGGCAATGAAGGCCACCATGCCGATCATCAGCAGAGGTGCGGTTTCACCAAAGGCACGTGCGAGGGCCAGAATTGTACCCGTTAGAATACCCGGCAGAGCAAGTGGCAACACGTGGTGGAACACCGCCTGTTGCTGTGATGCGCCAACACCCAAGGCTGCCTCTTTGATGGATGGCGGCACAGCGCGCAAAGCAGCGCGAGACGCGATGATGATTGTTGGTAGCACAAGCAACGCTAAAACCAAGCCGCCGACGACGGGAGCAGACCGTGGCAAACCAAAGAAATTGAGGAACATCGCTAGCCCCAGCAAACCAAAGATGATTGATGGAACCGCAGCCAGATTATTAATGTTGACCTCGATCAAATCCGTCCAGCGGTTTTTGCGGGCAAATTGTTCAAGATAAATTGCTGCAAACACACCCAGTGGCAGACCGAGCAGGATGGCGATGCCAACTGTGAACAGTGAGCCTTTAATGGCTCCCAAAAGCCCTGCCAGTTCAGCTTCGCGCGAATCTCCGTTGGTCCAAAAACGCCAAGCGACCGACTGCGTGACGGGCAGTTTTTCGCTAAATTTATCGAGCAAAGGTTTATCGTCGGTTTCGATGAGGCCTTTGTAATAGAGATCGGCATCGGCAGATAAAAGCAAATCAGTTTTTACAGTTTGGCCGATCAGTTCGGGTTTTACTGAAATCAAGTCGCGCAGTTCATCGGCAGCGGCTTGCGACAGGAAGCTGGCTAAGGTCTTTTTATCTGCGCGTGATTCCACGTCTGGAAACTGGTCTCGGACCGTCTGCTTGATCATACCGGCAAAATCACCATTGGCTACATCATCGGCACTCACTTTGCTTGGATCAACTTTGATCTCCAGGGTGATGTGGCTTTCGAAAAATGCGGGCCAACCTTTGCTGACGATATCAAACAACAGGAACCCGAGGAAAAGTATTGTGAGCGCCAAAGCGATTGCGCCATATGCTCGGAAACGTTTCTCCGAAGCGTAGCGTTTTGCGAGCAGGCCGTTTGAGCCTTTGGCTGAAAGTTCAATCATAAGCTTGCCTGTATTTTTTGACGATGCGCAGCGCGACGTAATTAAGTGCAAGGGTGATGAAGAACAGAACGATGCCCAATGCGAACGCTGAAAGAGTTTTGGGCGAGTCAAACTCTTGGTCGCCTACCAACAGTGTGACAATTTGAACTGTGATGGTTGAAACTGCGGCGAGCGGATTGAACGTTAAATTTGCAGCAAGGCCTGCGGCCATGACCACTATCATGGTCTCGCCAATGGCGCGCGAAACCGCCAACATAACAGCAGACATAATGCCAGGCAGTGCGGCGGGCAGAACGACACGCTTCACGGTTTCAGACTTTGTCGCACCCATTGCATAGGAACCGTCGCGCAAAGATTGGGGCACGGCGTTGATGATGTCGTCTGAGAGTGAGGAGATCAAAGGCACAATCATCATGCCCATCACCAAGCCTGCGGCCAGAGCCGACTCGGACGCAACATCCAGGCCTATTGCATTACCCGTATGTTTTATGAGCGGTGCAACTGTTAAAGCTGCGAAAAAACCCAGCACAACAGTGGGGATGCCCGCCAACATTTCGAGCACGGGCTTCATCCAGCTCCTCAAACGCGGCGATGCGTATTCGGCCAGAAAGATTGCGGAAAATAGACCGAGTGGTGTGGCAACCGCAATAGCGATTAATGTTATCAGAAGCGTTCCCATGAGCAGCGCAATGAAGCCAAATGTGGGCGGCGTTCCAGTGGGTGACCACTTGGTTGTGAAAAGGAATTCAAAAATGCTAACTTGGCGGAAGAATGCGACTGATTCAAATACGACCGAAGCAAATATCCCGACGGTTGTTAGAATTGCGACGGTTGAACAGGCTATTAAAACACCCATTATAATGGCTTCAAATTTATTGCGTGCATGCCATTTGGGCGTGACGCGCGAGATAACAAAAAAGCCTGCGATGGTTGCAGCGGCTGCTCCGAGCACTGGCATCATCCAAGCATAGGAATGGGAAAATGGCATGGAGACGAGCACACCTGCCAAGCCTGCGAGCATAGCAACAGCACCTGCCAGCAGGCCATGTTGGCCAGGCAATGACGCTAATCTTCCTGCCGTTGCAGTTTGCAAAGCCGTTGCTTGCGATCTGGCAAACATGAACGCGCATATTGCTGCGACAAGAATTATGAGAAGGCTCCACAAGATCACGTCAATCGTTTCCTCTCAAACATACGCAAAATAAACGCAACTTACATTAGGTCACAAAAGAGAGAGCCGGTTCATCCGCGGACTCTCCCTCTGTTCCACTCGCGATTACTTCAGGCCATCAGCCGTGATAACGCTAAGAGATGTAGCAGCTTCAACAGACTTCTTGGCTTGATCTTCCGGCAATGTGATGAGGCCTTTATTTGCAAGATAGCCATCTTCGCCCAAAGCTTTTGAAGAAACATATTCAGCGATGAATTCCTTCATGCCGGGAATAACATCCATATGTTGCTTCTTGGCATAGATAAACAATGGGCGAGACATTTTGTAAGAACCATCAGCGATGGTCTTGTATGTTGCGCCAACACCATCAACTTTGATGTCGTTTAAAGCTTTGCTGTTTTGTTCGAGAAATGAATAGCCAAATACGCCAACTGCATCTGGATTTGCCTCAAGCTTTTGCACGATCAGATTGTCGTTTTCGCCAGCTTCAACAAAAGCGCCATCTTCGCGCATTGTTTTCCAAACAGCGTCAAATGCTTTTGCATCTTTTTCTTTCAATGCCTTCATCGCAGGGATGGTTTCAGCGCCAGCGGACATGGCAAGCTCAGCGAAGCTGTCGCGCGTGCCTGATGTTGGCGGGGGGCCCAGGACTTCGATTTTTGTTGCTGGCAATGCAGCATCAATGTCGCTCCACATTTTGTAGGGGTTAGCAATCAGGTTGCCACCCTTATCTGGAACCATTTTGGCCAAGGCCAAGAAGATTTGTTGCTTGGTCAAAGCAAATGGCTTGCCTTTGTTTGATTGGGCAATTGAAAGGCCGTCGAAACCGACCTTGATTTCCATGATGTCGGTTACGCCGTTCTTGATGCAATCATCAAACTCAGACTTCTTGATGCGGCGTGATGCGTTTTCAAAATCTGGCTTATCTTCGCCAACGCCCGAGCAGAACAGCTTCATGCCGCCGCCGGTGCCGGTTGATTCAACAACTGGTGTCTTCATCTTTGTAGCTTTGCCAAATGCTTCAGCAACGGTGGTGGTGAACGGATAAACGGTGGACGAGCCAACGATGCGAATTTGGTCGCGGGCAGCGAATGCCGGGCTGGCAATCATGGCCAAAACGCTTGCGGTCATCATAATGCGATTCATGTTGTCTTTCTCCTGTTTCTCTAACGAGGGCTGTCTAGGTTTTCACCATGACAGTTTTGCGACAATATTATTGCATTTATATGACAGTCTAAGTATAAGTTAATGTTAAATATTATTGGCTTGGGAGTTGTATTGAAAATTGACTTCCTTGACCGACGACAGATTCAATTAAGAGTTTGCCGCGATGCCTGTTGATGATGTGTTTGGCAATTGCAAGACCGAGACCCGTGCCACCGCGCATACGGCTGTCTTGCACACTCACGCGGTAGAAACGCTCAGTGAGGCGCGGCACATGTTGCGGAGCAATGCCGGGGCCGTGGTCTCGCACCATGAGGTGAACAGCGCCATTTTGCTCTGATGCTTCCACATCGATGAACTTGCCAGAGGCTGCGTATTTTAATGCGTTTTCGATTAGGTTTATGACGACCTGCGAAAGCTGGCTTTCGTCGCCTGTAACGGAGAGCGTGTCTGGCATGTTAATGCGCACTTCGCAATTTTGCTCTTTTGAAACGCGAGCCAAAAGTTCTTTGGCCTTTTTTACAACGTCAACGAGATTGACTTGGCCAGACGGTGCCAGATGTTCATTAATTTCGATGCGGCTGAGCGACAGAAGATCATCAATCAAAACGGACATGCGGTCAGCTTGAGCTTTCATCACATCCAAGAATTTGGCTTGGGCTTTGGGATCGTGTTTTGCTGCACCTTGCATGGTTTCGATGAAGCCCGAAATTGATGCAAGTGGTGTTCTCAATTCATGACTGGCATTGGCCACAAAATCAGCGCGCATGCGTTCAAGCTGTTGCTCATAAGTGAGATCGCGCAGAATGATGAGTGCTATTCGTGTTTCGCTGTTTTGTTGTCCCAAGGGAGAAACATAAACTTCAATGGTTCGCGGAACCGCTGCACGAATAATGTGTTCTACCTGTGATGAAGTTTGGTTGACGATTGCATCGTCGACGGCATGCAAAACATTTGGCGCGCGCAAGGAAAGTGTGAGGTGTTTGCCAACGGGGGACACTTCAAGCAAAGAGCATGCGGGTTCATTTGCGCTTACGACTTCACCATTTTCAGCAACAACAATTGCAGGATCAGGCAGGGCGCTCACCAGAGAAACAAGCTGCGCATTTTCAAAATTCATATTCACACTCGTGGGGATAGGCGTTAATTTGGTCAATTGCGTGAAGATCGTTGTATTGCATGATTACAGGCCAGACAGAGCGTGTTCAATATCATTGATGAGATCATTTACATTCTCGATACCGACTGAAAACCGAACAAGATTATCCGGCGTTGGGCTTGTTGCGCCTTCAACGGTTTTGCGATGTTCGGCCAGGGATTCAACGCCGCCCAAAGATGTTGCTGCTGTAATCACTTCTAATCTGGTGCAGAATTTTTGCGATGCTGCAAAATCTGCTTTCAATAAAAGTGACATCATGCCGCCATAGCCATTGGTCATTTGACGTTTGGCGATGTCGTGGCTGGGGTGAGTGCCGAGGCCGGGATATAAGGCTTTTTCGACTTTTGGATGATTGGAGAAATGGCGCGCGATGGCCAAAGCATTGGCCGAAGCTTGGGCATAGCGCACATGAAGCGTGCGCATGCCACGCATGAGCAAGAAGCATTCAAATGGTGGCAATGGCGATGAGGTTTTGCTGCGTACGGACGTGATCTCGGTCCAACGTGCATTCAGTTCACGCGTTACCAGTGCGCCACCCAAAACATCGGAGTGGCCGTTGAGATATTTGGTGACGGAATGGAACACGATGTCTGCGCCCAGGACTAATGGCTGCGTGGTGACGGCGGCTGTGCCTGTGGCGTCAACGGCGAGGATTGCACCTACCTTATGTGCAGCTTTAGCGGCGGCATCAATGTCGATCACATCCCAGGTGGGGTTTGACGGGGTTTCGATCCATACGAGATCTGTGTTGGGGCGCAGTGCATTGGCGAGGGCTGCGCGGTCTCCGCCATCAAACAATGTGAGCGTGATGCGGCCAGTGCCAGCCAAACGTTCAAGCCAATTGCGCGTGCCGTAATACATCGATTGTTGGGCTGCTACGTGACCGCCCACCGGAACTGTTTCGAGCAACATCGTGATTGCCGACATGCCTGAGACGAAGAGCAAGGCGGCTGCACCTTTTTCGAGAGCGGCAATTGTGTCTTCAGCTTGCCATACATTGGGGCTGCCGGAGCGGACGTAGTTTTCTTTCAGCAGCGGAGCATAATTTTCGTCGCGGGCATAAGTGGTGGAGAGGTAAATCGGCGGTACGACAGCACCCGTTGCGGCGTCAATGGCGCGCAGGGCGTGGGCGGCGATGGTTTCGGGGCGGAGGGTGCGGTTGGACATCAAGGTTCTCAATTTAATTACAACGTCCTCTACCGCACAGCGGGAGAGGAAAGGGGCCCATCCGTCTTTGCTACGCTATGCCGGACGGGCCCCTTTCTTCTCCTGCTGTCGCAGGCGAAGACGAAATTACTTAAGGGTAAAGCTTTGCCTTTGTCCATGGCGCTTTGGGATCACCGCGGCGGAAGACCACGCGGTCATGCAGACGAAACGGGCGGTCATGCCAGAATTCGATGCTGAGGGGCATAATGCGAAAGCCGCTCCAGTGGGGCGGACGGGGCACTTCGCCGATTGCAAATTTTGCTGCATATGTTGCCACGGCTGCTGTTAAAGCAAATGGGCCTTCGAGCGGACGTGATTGTTGTGATGCCCAAGCGCCGATCCGGCTGTCACGCGGGCGGGATTGGAAATATTCGTCGGCTTCGGCATCGGTCACTTTTTCAACCACACCACGCACACGCACTTGGCGGCGCAGCGATTTCCAATGGAAATTCACGGCGGCTTTCATAGCGCTTTGCATTTCCTGGCCTTTTTGACTTTCAAAATTTGTGTAAAATACAAATCCGCGATTATCAAAGCCTTTGAGTAAAACCATGCGTACATTGGGCAGGCCTTCTTCATCCACCGTGGCCAGAGACATGGCGTTAGGATCATTGATCTCTTTGGCTTCGGCTTCTTTCAGCCATTCGGCAAACAAGTTGAAGGGGTCGTCGCGCTCGGTGAAGCCTGCGGACGCGGTGAGGATGCTCATATCTTTAAATGCCATGGTGGTGCTTTAACGTTCGACAATCGATTTCAGATTAGTGAGGCCCTTTTCAAAATCTTTGCCGACCATGCCGTCCATATTCATGAACATGTGCATGACTTTCATCATAAGGTTCAAAGGCCCGCGCATTTCCCAACTCACATTTGTCATATCGCCGTTTCGCGTAATTTTGAATTCTGTCACATTGCTGGCCTTGAACGGCTTTAGAAAATTCAGATTCAGTTCAACGTTTGAAGATGGAATGGAGCGGGTGATTTCCATATTGCCTTCACCCACTTTCTTATTGCCAATCCACGAATAATGCGCGCCCTTGCCTGATTCAGAACCTGAAAAATTACGCTTCAAATCAGGGTCCATTTTGTCCCAAGGCGACCAAGCGCCCCAGTTTTTAAAATCATTGAGATGGGCGAAGATTGTTTCAGGCGAAGCCTTGATGTCCATACTGCGTATGAGGCTGAATTTGTTTGGTCGTGTTGATGCAAATGCTAGAAAGCCAGCGATCAGCACCGCTACTATAATTACAGCTGTTCCCATATTTTCCTCCTGCTATGCGTTGCGGAAGTAGTTTGTAAGCCCATCCAGTGTTCCCGTCCAGCCACCGCGCATGCCGACCATTGCATTCATGAAAGTTGCCTTTTGAATTGGATCGCTGCCGTCGTAGTTCCAGATGATTGTGAGATGGCTGTTGGTTTTGCCCTCGTCGGCAAATAGAAATGTGGTGTGCAGCTCCATGGGCCAGGTTGGTGCCATGGGGTGACTGATGATATTGCCTTGTTCGTCAGAAAAGCGGTTGTAGTAAACGATTTTTTCGTTGGGTAGGATTTCAACATAGAGCGATTTGCCATATATTATGCTTCCGTCGGGCATTTGATTTCCATAGAAGAACGTGCCGCCGGGGCGTAAATCAAGTTCGGCTTTTATGCTCTTGGCACCGCGTGGGGAAAACCACTTCAGCAATTCATCTGCGTTGGAGCAGGCTTCATAGAGACGTTGGCGGGAAACAGGAAAACTGCGGCTGATGATAAAGGCGTCTTTTGGGGCTGCCTGCAATACATCGATGTGGGCCGCCAAACGATCAAGGTTTTGCCTGCCGCCTTCGGTTGCGTAACCAACTATAGCATCACGTGCTTCTATGTTTTTCTCGATCATACGAAGCTCGATCCGGGTTTTGCCACCTTCATCCCACAGTTCGATTTCGCCTTTGAAGCGATGGTCGTTGGGGCCGTCGCCGCCATTGTCGTGATCGAAGGTGAGAAGACGGGGCGGTTCAACGGTGCGGTAGATGATGCGGTTGGGCCAGTCCGTGCCATCGGGCCCATGCATGGTGTAAAGCCATTGGCCGCCGGGCTTCACGTCCATTGATTTGATGGTGTTGGTAAAACCGTTCGGCCCCCAATATTCTGCGATGTGATTTGGATCGGTGAGGACTTTGAAAACCAATTCACGCGGCGCGTTGATGACACGGGTGGTGATGATCACAGGCTTGTCTGTTGGCAATATGGTTTGCGCGGTCATGGTCGTTTCTCCTCTTGCAATGTGCTTAGGTAGCTCTCGAGACGATCAAGCCGCTGCTCCCACATCTCACGATAATTATTCATCCAGTCATCGACCTCTTTCAGGCCACTGGTTGAGAGTTTGCAGGGGCGCTGCTGGGCATTGCGACTGCGTGTGATGAGGCCTGCGGTTTCCAAGACTTTGATGTGTTTTGAAATTGCAGGCAGGGTCATTGTAAAAGGTTCAGCGAGTTCATTCACCGTGGCTTCGCCGGATCGCAACTTCGCCAAAATAGCGCGGCGGGTTGGGTCTGATAAGGCTTGAAGTTTGAGGCTGAGGGGGTCGGTCATTACTTAATCAATCATTTAATTAACTTAATAGTTAAATATATAATCAGTAACAATTTGTCAATTAGGCTTCCCTTTATTTCAAAGATTAACTGTGCCATTAGCCACCACGGGCTTGGGCGGATTCTGCCTCAATTTTGGGTGCATTAATAAAATGAGTGAAAACAAAGGCATAATGGCTGGCAAACGCGGCCTGATTATGGGTGTTGCCAATAATCGTTCGATTGCTTGGGGCATTGCAAAGTCGTGCGCTCAACATGGAGCGGAATTGGCTTTCACCTATCAGGGTGATGCGTTGAAAAAACGGGTTGAGCCGCTGGCTGCCGAAGTGAATTCGCCTCTCGTTTTGCCATGCGATGTGAGCGATATGGCATCGATTGATGCGACGTTTGACGCGATTAAAGAAAAATGGGGTTCGCTGGATTTCGTGGTTCATGCCATCGGGTTTTCCGACAAGAATGAACTCAGTGGCCGTTATGTTGATACGAGCGCTGCAAATTTTACAAACACAATGTTCATCAGTGTTTATAGTTTTACAGCGGTTGCACAACGCGCCGAGAAGATGATGCCCAATGGTGGCTCGCTTTTGACACTCACCTATTATGGCGCTGAAAAGTGGATGCCACATTATAATGTGATGGGTGTGGCCAAGGCCGGGCTTGAAGCATCTGTGCGATACATGGCGGCAGATTTGGGCGTTAAGAACATTCGTGTGAACGCGATTTCTGCAGGGCCGATCAAGACGCTTGCTGCTTCGGGCATCAGCGACTTCCGGTATATTTTAAAATGGAATGAATATAACTCTCCGTTGCGCCGCACCGTGACCACGGAAGAAGTGGGCGATGCTGGCATGTATTTCTTGTCAGATTTGTCGCGTGGTGTGACCGGCGAAATTCATCATGTTGATTCAGGCTATCATGTGGTTGGCATGAAGAACCCTGACGCGCCTGATATGTCGGTTGATAATGCCCCTGAATAAAAATCTTCCGGTTATCTATTTTATTCGTCACGGCGAGACCGATTGGAACCGCATGGGTTTGGTGCAAGGTTCAATTGAAACAGATTTGAATGCGCATGGCCAACAGCAGGCGCAAGATGTGGCAAGGGCATTATCGGAAAAGCATCAAGAGCTGGTTGGCTTTCAATATGTGTGTTCTCCGCAAAGGCGCGCACAACAAACCATGGGCTATATTGCCACTGCGCTTGATATTTCCATGGGTATTGTCAAAACTGAACCCCGGGTTCGTGAGTTAGGCTTCGGTATTTGGGAGGGGAAACCATTTTGGGAGTTGAAAGACTCGCCCGTTTATCCCGCTGATGCCGAGACGCGCTATGATTGGCAGCCTGTGGGTGGCGAGAGTTATGCTGACGGCGTGGCGCGGGTAGATGATTGGTTGTCAACTGTGGTTTCACCTACACTGGTTGTTGCGCATGGTGCAGTTGGCCGTTGTTTGATGGGTTATGTTGCGGGGATGAAGCCCGCAGATATTGTTGGATTAAGAACGCCCCAAGGTTGTTATTGCCGTTTGCAAAACGGTCAAATTGATTGGTTTGACGCAAATCACAATGCGGCTTAATTAGAGCGACATGTCACACAACACATTCGGCCATCTCTTCCGCGTTACAACTTTTGGCGAAAGCCATGGGCCAGCGATTGGCTGCGTGGTGGATGGATGCCCGCCCGGCATCGCGCTGACGCCCGAAGACATCCAAGGCTTTCTCGATAAGCGCAAACCTGGCACATCGCGCTTTACGACGCAGCGGCAAGAAGCTGATCTGGTTAAAATTTTGTCGGGTGTGTTTGAGGATGAGCGCACGAATGGCCAGCGCACCACAGGTGCACCGATTATGTTGCAGATTGAAAACACTGATCAGCGTTCTAAAGACTATTCTGAAATTCGCGATACATTTCGGCCGGGCCATGCCGATCTGACTTATCAGGCGAAATATGGCATTCGTGATTATCGCGGCGGCGGGCGATCATCAGCGCGTGAAACTGCATCGCGTGTGGCAGCTGGCGCTGTGGCGCGGAAGATTATTCCAGGCGTTACTATTCGCGGCTGCATGATTCAGATGGGCGACCAGAAGATTGATAATAAGAATTGGGATTGGGCGGAAGTTGAGCGCAATCCATTTTTCTGCCCTGATGCGAAGGCTGCCAAGCATTGGGAGGCCTATCTTGATGGCATTCGCAAGTCTGGTTCATCAATTGGAGCTGTCATTGAAGTGACGGCTTCGGGTGTGCCCGCTGGATGGGGTGCTCCACTTTATGCAAAGCTTGATTCAGAACTCGCTTCTGCGATGATGAGCATCAATGCGGTAAAGGGTGTTGAGATTGGTGCGGGCTTTGCCTCGGCTGCTTTGCACGGCGAAGATAATGCAGATGAAATCCGCATGCGCCACGGTAAGCCCGAATTCATGTCAAACCATGCCGGCGGAATTTTGGGCGGCATATCGACGGGGCAAGATATTGTGGTGCGCTTTGCAGTCAAGCCCACGTCTTCAATTTTGCAATCGCGCAAAACCGTTACGGCGCAGGGTGGGGACGCTGATATCATCACCAAAGGTCGGCATGATCCATGCGTGGGCATTCGTGCTGTGCCGGTGGGTGAAGCCATGATGGCTTGTGTGTTGGCCGACCAGTTTTTACGGCACCGTGGGCAAGTGGGCGGGCTTTAAGCCGCATCTAGATTGTGATCACTTTAGATTGAT